>JAGBXW010000053.1 GCA_017629095.1 Treponema sp.
TCACTCTAACCGCCTCCGGTCGCTGGTGCCGCCGTCCATGGCGGCTTACCTCGCTAGCTCGGCGCTCCCTTCGGTAGTCGGTTCAACTCCTCTTTAAAGCCAACTGTCGGACTTGAACCTTGTTTTCGTGAAGTTACTTCCTGTAACTTCACTCTAACCGCCTCCGGTCGCTGGTGCCGCCGTCCATGGCGGCTTACCTCGCTAGCTCGGCGCTCCCTTCGGTAGTCGGTTCAACTCCTCTTTAAAGCCAACTGTCGGACTTGAACCGACTACCTGCACGTTACGAGGGTGCTGCTCTGCCAGGTGAGCTAAGTTGGCAAAATATGAAATAAGTATATACAAAAACAGAAACTCAGGTCAATGAGACTTAGACCAAGGAACCTCGTTCTCGGCGATTATCGCCCACGCGATTCATGTCTGCAACACGCTTCATGTCAACAATATTGTTAACAATAATGTGGTTATCAAAGATCTCGATTCGTCGTTTTTCTACAAACTTATTAACTTCCTCTCGAACAACATCACTCGGTAAACCTGACCAATGAGACAAATCAGATGTAGTCAAATTAAATCTTCTGGATTTATCTGAAGGAGAAGGAGAAGGATGCATTTCATCAAACATCATGAAGACATTTGCCAAACGAGCCTGAGGCTCAGAAATGAACAAAATCTTAAGACGACGTTTTTGATCATAAATACGCTTACAGAAGAGTTTGAGTAGAATAAGAGCCATTTGGGGATTTCCTGTAATAAGAGCCTCAAAATTAGCCTTGTTAAATTCCAAAACTTCTACCTTATCAATAGCTACACATGTTGCAGAACGGGGAGAATTCTCCAAAATGGCCATTTCACCAAAGAATTCACCTGGTTGTAAAATATCCAAGTTCTTACGAACACCATTCACACACTTTACCAGCTGAATAGAACCAGATTGAATCAGATAGAAAGTTTCTCCCGGTTCGTATTCAGAAATAATAACAGAATCACGTTCAAAGGTTTTAACGAAACGCTCAAATCCAGGCAGATAGAATCCAGAACCACCGGCAGGAATAACAATCTGGTCACCAGAACCCTGACGTGCACTTTTAGCCATCATCATATCATGTCGCTTCTTGGAGTCTGCGTAAAGCCGTGCAATGTTTTCTTTTTCATCAGATTCGGGATAGAGTTTCAAGATTTTAAGACAAATATCACAACAAGATCGATACCGTTCATCATCATAAAAACATTGGGCAACAGAAGCCATACCCACCTGAGGATTAATTCCCTCACCACTACCAAGAATTTGCTCACTTCTTTTGTGAATAGCTCGCAACTGGTTGGAGAATACTCGCAACATTTTCATGATAATCTGCTTGTTGCTACTAAACAACTGCTCAAATTCAGCCACTGACATGGCAATAACCTGGGCATCTGCTACAACTGTTGCTGTTTCTTCTCGCGGGAATCGACCAAAGGCGGATTTAACTCCAAAAAATTCTCCCTCTTTTGCGTATTCTGTAACAGGACTTTTTGTTTCGACATCGGTACTACTGAGGACAACTAAGCCCTTCTGGAGGATAAATATCCGATCATCCTTATCTTCTTCAAAATAAATGATAGAACCTTTTGCATAAGTTATTTTTTTAGGCATTTTCCGCCTCCATATTCAAGGAAAATTCAAGAAGTTTATTAAAATGATAACATACTATTTAAAAATATGCTATAGTCTTTTTATGATTGACTTACATACACATTCAACAGCATCAGACGGAAACCTTTCTCCTTCAGACTTAGTACACAAGGCAAAGGGAAAAGGTATTTCAGTTTTAGCCCTTACAGACCATGACACCACTGCAGGACTAGAAGAGGCTGCAATAGCGGCACAAAACTTGGGAATGACCTTTGTTCCCGGTATTGAACTAAACATCACCTGGCCCACGGGAGAATTTCATCTTTTGGGGTTGGGACTTACCCACACCCACCCAGACCTTCAGTCAATCATCACTGAATTGAAAAACCAGCGGGCAAATCGGAATCACAACATCATCCAAAAACTGAAACAAGATGGATTTCCTGTAAGCTCAGAAATTCTACAGCAAGAATTTCCCAATTCAACCCTCGGACGCCCCCACATTGCTTCGTATCTGGTGAAAATCGGAGCCTGCAAAACAGTTCAACAAGCCTTTGACCAATACTTGGGAAAGGGGCGCCCCTACTACATTCACCGAGCAGGAGCAGATTTACAGGAATCCATTCAAGCTATCAAAGCTTCCGGTGGAATTCCTGTTTTGGCTCATCCCCTTTCACTCTATATTTCCTGGGGAAAAATTGAACCAGTACTCAAGGAACTACGAGAAACTGGTGTAGAAGGGCTGGAGGCATACCATCCTGGAGCTCGTCGTCCAGAAGGAAGTCGTCTGGAAGAAATGGGCAGGCGATTAGGCTTTTTTATTACGGGAGGCAGCGATTTTCATGGAGAAGGGATTCGCAAGGACAGAAAACTTGGCCATGGCTGCAAAGGAGATAAATTACCACATCGCCTTTGGACAGAAGAACTGTTGCCACACCTTACCTCGGTAGAAAAAATCGGTGATTATACTGAAGGCGGAGCAATGGAACCTGTGTTCAAAATCTGGAAATCTAATACCACAGATTGAGCCGCTTGTTTTGGGGCATCTTTTTGGTCAGATAATAATTTAAAAAGTTCCACTGCAGCCCGTAAGCCCTTTTGAAAGCCCGGTTGGTCCACAGTAGAAGGTTTGGGATGGAGCAACTGGCTTTGGGGCAAGTTATCAAAAGTGGCAATAGATAAATCCTTTGGAATGGAACGGCCCTGTTCTTGGATTACCCGATAAAAGCCATAGGCTTGTACATCTGCCATACATAAAACAGCCGTAGGTGCAGGATTTTGAGACAATAACCTACGGGCTGCCACAAGGGAGCTTTCGTAGGAAGTACCCACTTCATGATATTCCACTTCAATATCTTCACCACCCCATTCCTTCACCGCTCGGTCAATTCCCTTACAACGATTGCGGATTGTCTCTGAGCTACCAGAAGATTCTAGATTCTTTGACAAAGGTTGCAAGGTACAGACACAGATTTTTTTATGACCAGCTTGCACTAACAGTTTAGCAAGTTCGTAGGCAGCTTTTTCATCATCAATGCCAACGTTCACGCAATCCGTACTAAAACCTGCATCAATAGTCACATAGGGCAAGCCTCGCTGACGACACAGGGTGTGAACATCACTATCGCTCGCTGCCCCTAGAATAATCACACCGTCAACAACGGCATTGTAAAGTGCATGGGTAAAAATTCCCTCCAAAGGAGACAAAACTAAGATAGAAAATTTTTCTTTTTCGCATTCCTCCCCTATGCCACGCAATAGCTCAGTGATATAGGGATTTTGAAAAATAAATGCAATTGACTGAGGCAATAAAATCCCTATGCATTGTGTTTTTTTTCGAGCCAAGCCTCGTGCCATGGGATCTGGCACATAGCCTAATTCTTGAGCGATAGTTAGAATTTTTGTACAGGTTTCTTTTGAAAGTCGTTCTGGAGCATTAAAAGCAAAGGAAACGGCCGTCTTGGAAACTCCAGCTCGTTGAGCCAAGTCTTTGATGGTGGGTCGTCCTGTTCGTTTCATATTTGTATTATAAATTGGTTTATAAAAAAAACAAAGTGGTTTATTCGATAAAATAAGAATTAAATACCACCACACACCGGCAGAAAAACTTGCCCCTAGTCCTTCCATTTGGTATTTGGTATACTGATGAAAAATTTATTACGAGGTGAATATGGCTCATTGCATTGTTCCAGAAGCAGAAGAAATCCTTGACAAAGAATTCAAGGTTTTAGATAAAGGTTTTGTACGATTAGTTGACTACATGGGAGGAGATGCCAGAATTGTGCAGGCTGCTCGTGTTTCCTATGGTGCTGGCACAAAGACAGTACGAGAAGATGCAGGCCTCATCGATTATTTATTGCGAAATCAGCACACGTCCCCCTTTGAACAAGTAGTGCTTACTTTCCACATTAAGCTTCCCATCTTTATTGCCCGCCAGTGGGTGCGTCATAGAACAGCCCGCATGAACGAGATTTCTGGTCGCTACTCCGTTATGCAGAATGAATTTTATCTTCCTGCTGATTCAGACGTGGCTATC
The DNA here is from genome assembly GCA_017629095.1 of Treponema sp. GTDB lineage: Bacteria > Spirochaetota > Spirochaetia > Treponematales > Treponemataceae > Treponema_F. The sequence goes on from JAGBXW010000053.1 coordinate 4,149, forward strand.
CAAAGCACTGACAACAAGCAAGGCCGAAGCACCGAAGCTGTTTCTCAAGATTTTGTTAAAACTACCCAAGACCTGCTGTTAAAGGGACAAGAAGATGCTTACAGCACCTACACCCAACTGGTGGAGTCTGGCCTTGCACGAGAAATTGCCCGAATCAACCTGCCTTTGGCCTTGTACACAGAAATCTACTGGCAGTGCGACTTGCACAATTTGATGCATTTCTTGAAGTTACGTCTTGACGGTCATGCACAGAAAGAGATTCGAGATTACGGAAAGGTTATTCTTGAAATTGCACGAAAAGTTGCCCCCCTTACCATTGCGTCCTTTGAAAATAACATTCAGCAGGGAGTATCCTTTTCTGGAGAAGAATTGGAGGCATTGCGGGATGTTTTGGCAGGAAAGGAAAATCCCCTGTCCGGCAAAAAACTGGAACGTTTTACTGCAAAACTAGAACAGGGGATTCAAAAGTAAGCGTTACGCCTTGTTTCCTTCTTCTTGAGGTTTTACTTCAGCTTCAGGGGTCTTGGCTTCATCTTGAGGTGATTTAGCTTCACCTTCAGATGCCTTAGATCCCTGAGTCTTGAGGCTCCGGGCAAACAACAAGTTTTGGTCATCCCGCTCTGGGATAGAAAATACTGGTCTTCCATCATCAGCAGAAATACGACACACAGGGACCTTTGCTCCGTTATAGGCAGGACTTGTTTTACAATTTATCCACCAGTCCAAAACAGATGCAACTGCATAGGTGTATTTTAACAAGGTTAAGTTTGTGGCACGGGGACTTTGCTTTTGACGAGTAGAGCCCAACAACACATTCAAACGCTGAGAAACCACATTAGGTAAAGAAAACTTGTATGGTGCAAAAACATTAGAAATTTCACTGAATTCCTTACCATTACATCCAGATGCATCTGCAGCGGCAATAACACGAGCCAACTCGTCCACCAAAACAGACACACGGCTTGGCAATGGGCGAACCTTTGACTCATTTGAAGGCTTATCCAGTACCAGTTGTTCAAACCGCATGTAGGGCAAGAAATTGTAATACACATACCATTGTAAGTTAGACATAAGCCGTTTACCGTACTGGTTACGCAAAAAATCTCGCTGAGCATACAAATTGTTTACAAAATCCCGCAAATTGGGAAGATAGAGCTTTTCAAATACAATCTCACGGTACTCAGACCAATCATTGATGATAGAAGACAAGTAATCTGGAGACAGATTTGATTCACCTCGTCCTTGGAATCGAGATTTATCAATCTCAAACACAAGGTGACGACAGCCCTCAAACAAGTCTTCTATCACCTTTACCAAGATCATGGTTATTTGTAAGGGATTTTCAGGAGAAATCAAATTAAATCCATCTTGGAAATGATACAGGGGCTGATAAAATGGGTACATATCAGGCATACCGTCCAAAGAGAGCCACCCAGCACCAGGGAATAATTGATTCAACACCTTTAATCCCATTTCAGCACCTTGGAATTCAGGCTTATCCTCGGTTTGATCATTTTCTTCCTCGGAATCTTCATCATCACCAGTATTCTCATCATCCTTTTTAGCAGATTTATCAATGAGAACAAGATCGTATTTTGTAATACCTAAGAAATTAAACACCTTACCTAAATGCTTGGAAAATAATTCAGAGAATTCATGAACCTCATTGCTACACATTCTCAACAACAAGGGATACATTCCTCGTGGAATACGCTGATATACATACATCCAGTCAGCAGTAATTCCTTGAACCAAGGCAATAAGCATTTCCTTTTGGGCCTTAGGATAGGCGTTAATTTCTCCATATACCTTTTTCAGCATATCAACAAAATTCTGTTCTCCCAAAAAGTATACTGTCAAAAGATATTTATAAATTACTCTTGTAATGGGAACCAAAGATGAAACTGTTATGTTGGAAGGATTTCGCATGAGATTTTTATACATGCTATCTAGGGAATGCATTGACCAATCCCCAATTACCTTTAACATTTTATATTGGGGTGCAGGATTTTGGGCAATTTTTTCTTGAATAGGAGGTGGAGCCATGGCAATCAACTTTACAACATTTGTCTGGAACGTTGACATACGTGAAATATAGGCTTCAAGCGTAATGGAAGCAAATTGATCAGAAATACTATCGTACCCATTTTTACGGAGCCCGTTCAAGAAGTTAAAAATACCGTAATTTGTTTTAATACCGTATTCTGAAAGCATCATGAGTTTTTCCATTTTGCTACGGGTCTTGTTATCCAATCTTGGAAGAATATCTTTTCGTACTATGGTGCCAGCCGTTGGAGTTGCAGCAGGAGGTGGTGTGGTAGTCTTAACAACAATATTCTGAGAGTCACCACTTTCTCCACGACGACCAGCAGGACGTGTTCCTGAGCGAAGATCTTGGGCAACACGAGCAGAACGAACCTTACGAATGGCTTTTTCGTCAACGGGAGCAGATTTTTCTAATCCAATCTCGCCTCCCAGCACTTGAACCATCTTTTTAGCCTCATCATCTCCTACAAAGCCAAGATTTTTCCTCGTTTTATCCAGTTCACCTGGCTCATATCGATATACCGGCTTCTTTGATTTATTCTCCTGTTGATCCATACCCTTTCGCTCCTGTTTTTATAGACGCATCAATTGTTTTCTTACCATTCCAGAAAAATCTTTCAGAGGAATTTCCTTCCCATCCTTCGTTTTTAACATTCCTTCAAAAGTTCCATACATTATATGCTTTTGTGCCCTCAAAACCATAAGACTAACAATGCGACTATGATCAGAAATGGGGGTAAAAGATAAATCAACCATGTTTTCTGTATCTTGGATTATCCATTTACCTTTTATGCCAAAGGGAAAGGTGATTTTTACCGGTGGCAAGGGAGTAAGCTCTCCATCCACAAACAATACATTCTCATTATAAATATCGGGATTAACCGCATCTAGTGAAGAGGAAGAGATAGAAAAGCTTATAGTTTTTTCACCAATCTTGCCTGTTCCCCAAGCCTCCCTGCTTCTGGTACGAAGCTTATTGTAGGAACGAACACTTTTGAAAAGCACACTTCCCTGCAAATCACTAGAAACTTGTACTTGGTTTTGAGGCTGCAAGGATAGACTTCCTGTAAAAGGAGCAGCCATAATCCACACGGCCTTACATCGCCGCATAGTGGGAGCTGGCAACACGGCAGAAAGACCACGGAAAGTGGTATCACTCAAGTCAGATTTAATGGTCGCTGCCACATTAGGCCGTGCAGAATCTCCCTTGAGATTGCAAACAAAACTCATGACCTGCTTTTCCCTGTCCCAACCAATTCTAATATACCTGCGACGCCCAAAGGAAATGCAGCCACCATGACGAGTATTCTTAGAAATGAGCCGACGACGAGGACCAGTTACCGCATGATATACGTATTTGCGTCCTGTCTTTTTATTCCAAAAGAGTACTTCTCCGTGGCCAATAATCTTCAAATCCAAAAAAGAAACTACACCGATGAATTCATCTGTATTAAAAATGTAAACTAAAGAACTGCGGATTCTTAAATCGGTAATAAATGTAGGTAAAGGAAGGACACCAAAGGGACGGTATACGCCACGAATATCCAATTTGTTAGGAATGCCATCAAAGGTGCCAAAAACAGGCTTTCCGTGGTGTACGAGTTTTTCTGGGGGTGGTGTCATCTGTCGTGAATACACTATACAAACCTCTTCTGCCCATTATACAGAAATCTCTTCTCTCTGTCTAACTACCTTTTCCGAGGAATCCCCTAAATGGGACTTACAGTTTTTGAAAAAATTCTTTTCCTTGCGGATTTGTGAATTCGAGTTTATCATATAATTATGGGAATTACACTTTATTCTTTGGGAGCAGCCCAAGAAGTGACTGGCTCCAAGCACATTTTTGAGATTGACGGCAGGGCCTTTATGGTGGACTGTGGCGCATTCCAAGGAAAACGAAAGGAGGCGGACGAAAAAAATCGCAACTTTGAGGTTCCTGTGGATAAGGTGGAGTCTGTCATCATCACCCACGGGCATTATGACCATTGCGGTCTGTTGCCCATGATGACCAAGAACGGCTACAAGGGTAATATCTATGCCACGCCCGCCACCAGAGACTTGGCAAACCTGATTATGATGGACAGTGCCCGCATTCAGGCACGAGACGCAGAGTACTTGCGGAAGCAGGCTGCCAAGAAAGGAGAGAAATTCACCTGGAAGCCACTGTTTACCGAGGCAGACGTTGTGGCCGCCACCAACCAGTTTGTAAGTCTCTCCTACGACCGCAAAATGTACATTGCCCCCGATGTACAGCTGGAATTCTTTGACGCTGGCCACATTTTAGGGTCAGCCTACGCCTACATCACCATCACTGGACAAAAGGCTGGTGCCACCGATGCTACTTCAGACAAGGGGGCTCCACCTTCTAGCTTTTGGAATCGGCTTTTGGGAAGAAAGTCCAGCGATTTACAACCTGCAAAAAAGACTAGTTCCAGCGACAACGAGGTACGCATTCTCTACACAGGAGACTTAGGCCGCTGCAACAAGCCTATTATCCGCAATCCCGCCATCAATGTTCCGGCACCAGACTACATCGTGTTGGAAAGCACCTACGGGGACCGTCGCCATGAGGATACACAAATCGCCATGGACGAGCTGGTACGAATCGTGCGGAAGGCAGTAAACAAGAAGGGAAAGATTATCATTCCATCCTTTGCCATTGAGCGAACTCAGGAATTGGTATACTACCTGCACCTGTTGCTGGATAAAAAGAAGATTCCACCGATTCCAATTTACGTGGACTCCCCCATGGCCACCAATGCCACCAGCATCTTCCGTGTTCATCCAGAATGCTACGACGAGGCAACTCATGAAGCCTTCTTGGATCACCACAAAAATCCCTTCGGCTTCAATGCCCTCACCTTTGTCCAAAGTGTGGAGGAATCCAAGGCCCTCAACGAAAAGAAAGGCCCCATGATTATCATCAGTGCTGACGGTATGTGTGAAGCAGGACGAGTGTTGCACCATCTAGCAAATAACGTGGGAAATCCCAACAACCAGGTACTGTTGGTGGGATACATGGCAGAAAATACCCTAGGACGACGACTAAAAAACGGAGAAAAGGAAGTACGCATCATGGGAGACTGGTTCAAGGTGCAGGCTGAAGTTCAGCAAATCAATGCCTTCAGTGCCCATGCTGACTACCAGGAATGCTTGGATTGGCTTAATTCCATCGATACCTCCCGCTTGAAAAAAATCTTCTTGGTTCACGGAGAAAAGGATGCACAAACAACTTTCGTGAAGTTCCTAGCAGACAACGGTTTCCCTCAAACGGAAATTGTCAAGTACGGTGAAAGTTACGACTTGTAACTCTCAGCTCCACAAAAAAAAAGCCCTGTTGGAACAGTTTACCAGCAGGGCTTCTTCTTTAATATGCCAGCAGGAAAAGCTATCCCTTACTTTTTCAGATGGAACTTTTCCTTGTCGTTTATCATCAGTACAGGCTGACCTGTGGAGTCCATGGCATCTCGCCACAGTGAACCGTCTGGATTTACAGTGTTTCTGCGGGCAATAACAAGACGCATGGGCAAATGCACGTACTTGTCGTGAACAAGACCGATTACCAATTTTGTCTTTCCCGCCATGGCAGCATGAACTGCATTGTTTCCCAAACGCTCGCAATAAATTGAGTCTGTAGGAGCAGCTGGGGCAGAACGAATCTGATAGCTAGGATCGATATATTTCAAGTTGATATGGATATTCTTTGCCTTAAAATATTCGTTGATTTTATCCCGCAAGAAAATACCAATGTCTCCGAGCTTCTTGTTTCCAGATGCATCCTTTTCGTTGGTAGCGTTCAAATGATCTTGGCCAGCACCTTCTGCCACAATGATTACTGCATGGTGGCTGGAATGGATCCTGTTTTCCAAATGAGTCAACAAACCTTCTGGTCCCTCTAAGTCAAAGGGAACTTCTGGAATAAGACAGAAATTGGCTTCGTGACTAGCAAGGGCTGTGGCTGTGGCAATAAAGCCAGACTCACGACCCATCAATTTAATCAAGCCGATACCGTTGATGTGGGAACGAGCCTCCATGTGGGCAGCAGATACTGCCTCCGTGGCCTTTTGTACCGCAGTGTCAAAACCGAAGGAGCGCTGGATAAATACTAAATCGTTATCAACAGTTTTTGGAACACCAACAATGGCAACCTTCAATCCACGCTTTTCAATTTCTTCGGCCACCTCAAGGGCTCCACGCTGGGTTCCATCTCCACCGATGATAAAAAGCATGTTCATGTTCAGAGCCTCAATGGCATCCACAATGTCCATAACACGGTCTCCACCACCACGGCTTGTTCCCAAAAAAGAACCTCCCGTCTTGTGGATATCGTCCACCAGAGAAGGGGTTAAGTCCAAGGTGTCAAAGCCCATGTCGGAGAAAAAGCCCTTGAATCCAAAGCGAATACCACGGATACGGCGGACTCCATAGCGATTGTACAAACAGCGGACAATAGCACGCACCACATCGTTTAAGCCGGGACACAGGCCACCACAGGTACAGATTCCTGCATTTACGTGCTTGGGATTAAAATAGATAAACTCCCGTGGACCAGCCTTCTGGATGAGATTTTTGGCACAATCTAAATCAGCCTCCCCTTCTATCCTGTCAATGTCATACTGGATGCGTTCTCCATCCTGCACGTAATTGGCCTGATAATCCTCTTTTTTTGTGGACAAATGAATGGGTGAAAGAACCTTGCAAGGGCCCAGCTCATCAACAGTGAAATCAAAGCATCCTTTCATGACACAACTCCTTTCTTATGGTATAATTCGAGAATAGTACGATTTATTCTTTTTTTCAAGGGTACTTTTTCCCTTCGAGTACAAGGAGCATTACATGTTCAATGGTAAAATATACAAGATCCAGACCCTCCAAAAACTAAAAGGAAACTGGAAAATCAACCTCTTGGTGTCTGTAGTCATCAGTCTCTGTGGATATATTTCTACCCTTCCCTTGGCAGAATCCTATGCAGATGAAGCAAATTTTCATTATGGTATTAACCTAGACTTTACCTCACTTCTTTCCCTTGTCCCCTTTGCCATAACAGGCATCATCTCCATGGCCTCAGCTTATTTTTTTGTGAGTTTTTTTAAGAAAAATCAGCCGGTTTCCTTTGGCACCTTTCTGGAAGGTTTAAATTACTGGCTCAAAGGAATGCTCGCCAATTTATGGGTTATCCTGTGGACAACACTGTGGTCTTTACTCTTTCTCATTCCTGGCATTGTAAAATTTTATGCCTATTCTCAAATCTATTTTATTCTCGCAGAATACCCCACCATGTCAGTACGAAAGGCTATGGAAATCAGCAAGATACTAACACGAGGCTACAAAGGGAATCTTTTTGTCCAAGATTGGAGTTTTTTGGGATGGAGTCTTCTCTGCTGTATAACTGGTGGCTTAGGGTTTATCTTTCTAACCCCCTATTACATGGGAGCAAAGGTTCATGCCTATAGTTTTCTCAAAGAACAAGCCCTTGCTACAAATACACTCAAAGAAAGTGATTTTTTTGATACTTTTTAGGAGACACCATGGATTTTGAACACGACAACCCAGAAAACACCTTGAATCAAACAATTATTCCAGAAGAAACGACATCTAATTCAGATGCAACCAAGGTGAACAAAAAAAAGAATAGAACAGGCTTGGTTATTCTCTTGGTGCTGTGTAGCATATCTCTTGCAGGTGGCATTATTAACTGGGTGCAACAAAAAAAAGCGCCTCCCCAAGAGGTCCTAAAAATCACCTCTTCCATGCCCTTTACCTCTTCCACCAAGGATAGTTTCAAAAAAAATCAGGAACATATTGCCGTCATCCACATAGAAGGTACTATCCAAAAAGTAAATGAAACCTACAATCAAGAGTGGCTTCTTTCCACTATCCAAGAGCTTACCCATAATAACAAAAATAAAGGTATTCTATTGTACATCGACTCTCCCGGAGGCGGTGTCTATGAGTCCGATGAAGTATATCTGGAACTTTTGGATTACAAAAAAGAAAGCGAAAAGCCAGTATGGGCCTACCTTGGACCACTTGCAGCCTCTGGTGGATATTACATTGCCTGTGCCGCAGACTATATCGTGGCAAACAGAAACTGTCTCACTGGTTCCATTGGTGTCATTGCAGGCCAGTCCGTGGATTTTTCTCAATTCCTAGAAAATCACGGCATCAAGGTACAGACATTTACCGCCGGCAGCAACAAGGATATGCTGGGAATCAGTACTCCCGTTACACCTGAACAGGTTGAAATCATGCAATCAATTGCGGATGACTGTTACAATCAATTTATCCAAATTGTTGCCAATAGCAGAAATCTCACCTTGCAACAAGTACGGACTCTTGCAGACGGAAGAATATATACTGCACGCCAAGCTGCAAACAATGGACTAATTGATGAAATTGCCACCTATGAAAAAACCTGCACCCTTTATGAAGACGCACTAAGAAAAGGAACTATTGATTTTGTCCACTATTATCCCGAAAAGGAATTTCAATTTACAAACTACTTGTTCAGCACAGTCAAAAGCTTTGCACAAGAACTTACGGCCAGCGCTACAGACTCTCTATTGCTCAAAGCGAAAAAGCAGGTGCTCCCAGAAATTTCTTATCCCGCTTATTTTTTTCAACAATAATCTCCCCGCAAGGGGCTCCTTCACAAGATGCTACAAAAAAAGCCTTCCTTGAAGAACTTTCAAAGGAAGGCTTTTATACTCAGAGGAAAACTGACTTATTTTGACACTTTAGAAAATGCAGCCTTTACTGCTTGGCTCAACTCGTCCAAAACAACAGGCTTACGGAAGAATGCAACTGCATGCATCTCTTGAATTTTATCTTCAATGCCAGAATCCTGCAAAGCGGTAATTACAATAATAGCAGGATTTCCAAATTCATCAGAGGAATTAATTTTCTTGCACAACTCAAATCCATCGACTCCAGGCAAGTTCAAGTCCAACACAACAACGGTAGGCTTTTTGCTAGTCATTAAAGAGCCTGCTTCAAAACCATCAAAGGCCTGATATACCTGTACACCAGAAAATTCCTTAGAAAGATACTGGTGCAACACGGTATTCAATCCCATATCATCTTCTACCACCAAGATGCTGCTATTGGAGCTGGTATTACACAAAGAAGCAAGATTCTCTGGAACACGCATATTTCGTTCCATCATAAATCCTACTAAATCATCTGCATATACACGATATTGCCCACCAGGGGTGCTATAGGCCTTCAAATATCCATTGCGAATCCAGTTAATGGCGGTCTGATTCGCAACACCACAAATATTAGCGACTTCCAATGCAGAATAAACAATTGTCTTCTCAAACTCTTTGGACATAAAATCACCTCTCTATACAAACAACACAAAGATTATTTTGTTTCAAATCATCTATACTAAACTTTAATACCATACATCAAAAATAACAAGCCTAATACTGATTCTAACGAAAAAATTTCCAAAAGTTTTTTACAGATATTAGATTTTTGACATTTTTGATTTAATTTCTTTATAAGAAAAACCCTTTCTCAGTAAGTATTTTTCTGTAGCCTCTTGAGATTTTCCCAATCTGTGACATTTTTCAATAGCTCGTTCCAAGACATCATCTTGACTCACTGATTCAAAATATTCATCAAGCACTTCACTGATAATTTTTCTATTGATTCCCTTAGCAAGCAAACCACTTAACAAGCGATTTCTTCCCTCAGTATGATTGATTGACCGATTCCGTAACCAAGCTTGTGCATATCGCACATCAGATAGAAAGCCTCGTTCCTCTAAATAATCCAAGGCTTTGGAAATAGCTCCCTCAGTATGCTCTTTTTTCTTTAACTTTATTGTCAAAAGATAACGGCTCTGTTCTGCTCGTTCCAAATAATTTACTGCAGCCTTTTCCGCCGCAAAGGTTAAGCCTGCCGTCACCAAATCATCCACTTCCTCATCTGACAACTCACGCCCCACTACCACTTCGTGGACAGGAAGTAACTGCAAATAACATGTTCTGATAAAAAAAGAAGACCCCATGGAAAGGGTAACTTGTACACAATCCCATGAGATCTGCTTTGTTGTGGTAATATGAACCACTAGCGCTTGCTGAACTGGAAGCGGCGGCGTGCACCACGCTGACCGAACTTCTTTCGTTCAACCATACGGGAGTCACGAGTAAGGTAACCGTTAGCCTTCAATGAAGCATAGTTACCCTGGTCTACCTGAGTCAAAGCTCGAGACAAACCATGGAGACAAGCACCAGCCTGTCCGTTCAATCCACCACCAGTAACATTGATGAGAACATCAAACTTGTTCTCGCTAGCTGTTACCATGAGGGGCTGACGTACTACGCGAACCTGATCATCAGTAGCAAAGTACTCAGCAACATCCTTTCCGTTTACAACAATCTTTCCAGTGCCTTCCCGCAGGAATACACGGGCAACGGCAGTCTTTCTTCTTCCTGTACCAATTCCGATATTCTTAACCACAATATACTCCTGTTAGATGTCCAGAGGCTGAGGATTCTGGGCGGCATGAGGATGCTCAGTTCCAGCATAAATCTTTACATTCTTCAAGATTGCACGTCCCAAAGGTCCCTTAGGCAACATTCCCTTGATGGCCAACATCAAAGGAGCATCAGGGTGGCGCTGAATCTTCTTCTCAAAGGTGAAAGTCTTAAGTCCACCAACATAACCAGTGTGGTGGTGATACAACTTACCGTTAAACTTGTTTCCAGTTACGGCAACCTTATCAGCATTAATAATAACAACAAAGTCACCCATTTCCTGGTTCCGAGCGTAAGTAGCCTTGTGCTTTCCTCTCAGAACACTAGCAACCTTGGCTGCAACCCGTCCCAGGGGCTTGCCTGCTGCATCGATAACATACCAGTTACGTACAGCATCGCGTTCATTCACAAAAATAGTCTTCATGCATATACCTTATCTACTAAGAATTCTAAAATCGCCTTGGCTTCCAGCATCGGAAAACCGCAGCCCCAAGCTAGGTGAGCAGCCCAACTCGGCACGCCTTCGCGCAGATATACGGGAGGTAATCCTACCACGGAAACCCAGCGATTGTCAATATTGATATCTCCAGAAACTACAAGTATCTGGCTATTTACCTAACACCAAATTAGGGATTGAGGGTACCACCTTTTCCAGATGAAGATACTTGAATGGATGGATGTCCAGAGCATTAAGATTCCATCCCTTCACTTGGTTTAAGTTGATGATGTTCAAGGTAACAGGATGAGATATGGGAATAATCATGCCGTCAGACAAAAGCACATCTTCTGCTGCAGACAAAAGTTCCAGCCGTTTTTCCCCAGTGGCAAAGGCAGCTTCCTGCAAGAGCCTGTCGTATTCGCTATTGTGCCACTGGGATTCGTTCAAGGTAGAGTCTGAACGGAACAATTCCAAAAAAGCAAAGGGATCGGCAAAATCTCCAATCCAGGTGTAGCTAAACAAGTCAGCATCCCAACTAGGAATACTATCCAGATACCGCTGAATGGGAGTGACACTCATCTTAACCTGAATCCCCAGCTGGCTCCAGCTTTGCAAAAGAATTTCAGCTTGATTTTTAGCGTATTCTGTGTCGGAAACAGCAATGGTGATTTCCAAGGGGGCGTCGGCAGACATACCAGCTTCTCCCCTTGCCTGCTCTAGGAGAAGTTTTGCTTCCTCCAAATCATAGTCAGCAAGACCAGCTGGAGCAGTATACTCACCAATGGGATAGATTAAAGTTGTGGCAGGCACAAAGGTATTGCCCCGCACTGTTTCCCAAGGCACTGCAGCCAAGAGGGCATTTCGGAAGGAAGCACTGTTCCAAGGAGCCTTGTGACTTTTGAAAAACAAGTATTCCGTAGCAAATTCAGCATTAATGAGCACAGAATTGTAATCGATGATAGAACCAATGTCTGCCACAGTAAGAATCCAATCTACTTCTCCCGTATTGAAAAGATATGAATTCTCCAAGGTATTATCAGACTGTATTACAAGGATTTCCTCCAGAGCCACGTTGGCAACATCGTGATACTGAGGATTCTTCTTCATACGAAGCTGGCTCCCATCATAGGATTCCAACACAAAAGGACCGCTATAAATGTTCTGGTCTTGATGAACAGCAGAAAAGGAGTGATGGCACAAAATACTCGGCAGATGCTCCGTGGGAGCCACCAGACGTAGTGTTAACTGCAACTTCCCCTGAACAGAAATGCCTACATCAGAAGCAACTCCTGTACCAGCACGGTATTCAGAAGCTCCCTTGATGCAGTCCAGCAATGAGGCAAAGGGAGCTTCCGTGGCAGGATTCAGCAAACTGAGCCAAGAATCCTTAATGCTTTGGGCTGTAATTTCCTCACCATTGCTGAATCGTGCTCCTTCTTTTAAGGTAAAAGTCCAACGCAATCTGTCTCGAGAAATTTTGTAATCAGCAACAAGGGCTGGCACAGGTTCCAGAGACAAAGGATCATAGGAAAAAAGCCCTTCGTATAATCCTGTCAATATCTGAGCCTCAGAAGAATAATTTGCAGTATGAGGATCCAGATTATAATAATGAACAGAATCAATAATAGTAAATGGTCTTGCAAACAAGAAGGCTGAAATTAAAAAAAGGAGAAAGACAGCTATCTTATTCTTCATTAATGATTCCTAGCCTTTTCAACTGTTTCTGTTCTTCCACATAGGCAGCATATTCAGCCTTTCGTTGATTTGTCTTAACCATGGTGTTTTTTATGGAAGTAGTTTCCATCGTTAGGCCCTTAACCTTGGCCTTGTTAGGACTTTCCACCTCGTTCTTAAAAAACTTGTCATAGCCCAGTAACATCAACAACATCTGCTGACACTCTGCCAACTGCTTTGTCAGGAAGGTATAGATTTCTTCCTCTTCTTGAGCCTCCATTTTCTGATAGGTGGGACTTTCCCGAGAAGCAAGTGCTTCGTAAAGGTTCATGCGTTTTGCAATCTCCCCTAAGCTCTTATTAAAATTTACCTTCTCTGTAGTTGAAGTTTTTGTCATGGCATCTGCCATGGGAATAGCATATTCAATTACAGGTGGTTTTAAACCAAAAGCCTTACGGAAGGCCCGCTTGAATTTTTCCCAAGGAGTGTCATATTGGGTTTGTAGCAAGGCACTATTATCCCGCAACTTCATGGAAACACCTTCTAACTGAGGTGCCATTCCTGCAAGGTTACGAACAGCTTCCATAATCAAGGTCTTGGTATTGACCTGTACCTTCTTCTTGGCCTTTGTTTGCTGAGTAACCTTCAAGCGAGCCAACAAATCCTGTTGTTTTTGAATAGAGGCAATACCAATAGATTCTTGGGCAATTTCTTCTACCAACTCAGGATAAAAGGGCTGCCGTCCCATAGTGGAAGGAAAAAGCTTTTTGACCCGCTGCACCACATCAGGAATAGCTTCACCTTTTTCCCAAGTAAAGCTAGAGTGAGCAATAACATTTTTTCGCACTTCCATCTTGTAGAGTTCACGTTGCAACTCAGATGAGGCTTTTAATCCATTGTTAATATCGAGAATGGCTCGTGAAGCGGCAGAAACAGCACCATTGATTGAACCTGTTGCCATGGTATCTGTTCCTTGACGAATATTCGTAAGCAAATCAGCTAAAGCCTTTGTATTAGAATGCTTACTAGTAACGGCCAAGCCTCCCCACTGGAAATAATTATTCAGTCCCAACAACTTTTTAATCCGGGGCAAGGTGAGATTTATAGCAGAAAATTTAAAATAATTGCATAAAAAGTCTAAAACACGCTCGTAATCAGAAAGACGTACACCCATTACCTGACTTCTTTTGTTTTCTGGGAATTCGCCATCTTCTGGTACTACGATATCGGAAATCTTTTTGTCTAGTTTGTAGGGATCAGGGGTAATCAAGCCTTTTTGCAATAAAAGCCCCATAACATTATTCACCGCAGAATAAAGCACACGATAATTATCTAGCATATCTGCCATCACATTAGAGTCAAACCAAGCGACTTTTTCATCTAGCGCTTCTTGCAAAGCCTTCTCAAAATTAAATTCTTCTGCCATAGCTCCATTATCGGTAATAAAAAAATTTTCTCAAGCAAAACTCATCCCAGGAAGAATTGAACAAAAAACTAGACCTGCTGTTGTCCCCGAACTTCTTGTAAAAGCTGACTATAGTACCGACTTTCGATGGCATCTTCTTGGATTCCACAGGCTGCCAGTACCTTCCGCAATGTTTTGTGGGCACCAGCTACAACTGGAGGGCTGTCACTGTCACAAAGAATTTCTAGCTCCAGAAAATTTCCCAGCTCTGGAATAGAGCACAATTCCAGCAGCACACCATCCCATTGCCAAGCAGCCACAAGTTTTTCCTTTTTGATGGAAACGACAAAGCCAGCATCCTGCAAAAAGGTTTCCAGAGGCTCTCGCTTGTCCACGTGGAATTCATGTTCCTGGTTTACCTCAAAGGCAGCTTCCCTCAGCTCCTTTTGTTTGTAGGTTACAAGAATTTCTTCTTTATCAGCAGACTGAATAGCAGCTCTTTCAAAAGGCCATTGTTCAGCTTGAAAAAAATGAGGCTCCGTAAAAAGTGTTTGCTCTTCCCGGATACGGATTTGAATCTGTTTTTGGCTTTCTTTCCAGTATGTGTCACTTTTGTAGCAACATCTTTGAAACTGAGCTTTTTGCTCCAACTGAGATGCAAGGCTCACCACATGGTAAACATGGGCTTTTAATTCGATTTCTACCATAATTTACCAGTATACCATAAAAAATCAATAAAAAAGAATTTTTTTTGTAGCCTTGTCATGGCAATCACTGCCGTTTTTCATCATAATAGAGAATCAGATTTTCAGTCTTACAAGGATTTTTTTATGGTAGAACTCATTCCTATATCACAAACCGAATCGAGGGTTCATAATTCCCCAGAAACATACAGAGCCCAGCTGAAGCACTTTGGCTCAGCACTCCCCAAAAACCTCCGTCAGCTTACCAGCCAAGAAATACAGCAGCTAGAATCCCAAGGCAACACCTCAAGTGACACCTCGTGGCACAATGTATTGCTTCCTGCCCACAAGGAACTTGATTGCAGTCTGATACAACGCTGCCACTTTCACGGCCCCGTTGTACTGGGACAACTTTCACCAGCACGACTAAAATTCCACGACCTAGAATTGAAGTGTGGACTGTACAACTCATACCTTGATAGAGTTATTCTGGAAGACAATGTCTGTGTCCGCAATGTGGCCTACTTGGTGAACTATCATATTAAGTCACGAGTAATTCTTTTCAACATTAATGAGATGAGCTGCACCTATCACTCAAAATTTGGCAATGGCTGGATAAAGGCAGGAGAAGATGAGGATGTTCGGGTAACGGTGGCAGTAGGCAATGAAAATGAAGGCCGTTCAATCCTGCCCTTTGAAGAAATCCTCCCAGCAGATGCCTACATTTGGAGCCGCTACCGTGATGATAAGCAATTAATGGCTCGACTGGTGGACTTGACGGAGGAAAAAAACAGGAAAGACCAGCCCACCTACGGACTGGTGGAAGAAGATGCAGTCATTAAAAATACCATCCTCATCAAGGATGCAAAAATCGGTAGTCACGCCTACATCAAGGGAGCCATGAAGCTGAAAAACATAACGGTCTGCTCCAGCCAGGAAGAAACATCTCAAATCGGCGAAGGCGTGGAAATGGTCAACGGCATTATGGGTTATGGTAGCAAGGTTTTCTACCAAGCAGTGGCAGTTAGGTTTATCATTGGGCGGAACTGCCAGCTGAAATATGGAGCCAGATTGTTAAACTCCTTTTTGGGAGATAATTCCACCGTGTCCTGCTGCGAGCTTTTAAACAACCTGATTTTCCCCTTCCACGAGCAGCATCACAATTCATCCTTCCTCATTGCCACCACCATTTTGGGACAGTCTAATATTGCCGCAGCTGCTACCATTGGCTCCAACCACAACTCCCGCTCTCCCGACGGAGAAATTCTTGCAGGCAGAGGATTTTGGCCTGGCTTAGCCTCGGACTTTAAGCATAACAGTCGATTCGCCTCCTTTTGTCTTGTGGCAAAGGGCTCCTATCAGCATGAGCTCTGCATCAACTATCCCTTTTCCTTGGTGTCATTAGGCGTGGTTTCCCAGGAAATCCGCATTGTGCCAGCCTACTGGTTTTTGTACAACATGTTTGCCATTGCCCGCAACAATTCCAAATTCAAAAAGCGAGACAAGCGGGGAGTTAAGGCTCAGCATATCGAAACAAATCCCCTGGCTCCCGACTCAATCCAAGAAGTGCTCATTGCCTTGGACCGATTGGTGGAGCTTACGGGAAGAACCCTACGGCTTACATCTCTCCAAGCTGCAAAGGATTTTTTACATCAGAACCCAGAAGCCGACTTAGTGCTGATTGATCCTCAAGTGCAAAAAAAATATGGTGGTCGCATTTACAAGGGAGCCCAGGGCTACAAGGAATACCGAAAGATTGTAAAGTACTTTGCCCTCCAATCCCTGATGGAATATTGCCAGAGCATCCAAGAGGAAATCCTCACTACAGAAATCATTTCCAAACTACAGGAAATTCCCTTATACACGGAATGGGAAAATCTTGGAGGCCAGATTGTGCCAAAACAGCAAGTGCAGGAATTGTTCAGCTGCATCAAAACAGGGCACATTACAAGCTGGAGTCAGGTACACCACTTTTACGACCACTGCCAGAACAATTACATCAACTGGAAGGCCCGCTACAGTCTCTATCTTTTGGAATGGCTTTACAGTAGCCCCTTGGAACATTTTACCCCTGCAATCTTTAAGGACATCCACGACGACGTACTGATTGTATCCAATTACATGTATGAAAATTCTCGCAATACACGACAAAAGGACTTTGAAGATTATTTCCGCTCCATCACCTATGCCAACAAGGAGGAACAGGAAGCTGTTATCGGCACATTGGAGGATACAGACTTTTTGAAGGAGCTGGAGGTGGAGACAAAGAGATTCAACCAAAAGCTGGAACTCTTGCTATCCGCCTTGGGTAAGGTGTAACAAGGGGAAGGAGTACCCATGAAGCAATATACAAAGATGAGTATCCCTAATGCCAACTTGCGAACAACCATGGACTGTGGTATCATAAAAAATATGAAATCATTTGCTCCCATTGTGGCCCTTGTTGGTCTTTTATGTTGTTTGTTCAGTTGTGATACAGGAAAATCTGGCCCCTTCACCTTTACCAATACTACAACAGAAACTGTTTCTGTCTTGATTGACCAAGATGGTGTTTTGGCAAAAACATTTACTGCTGGAGAAACATACCAAGGCAAGGATTATTACACTCCACAAATCACCTTTGTAAAGGGAATTGACACGGCAGAAAACAAGTCCATCATTGACAACCGATTCACCGCCAGTTCCACCAATGGCTTTGATTATAACTTCAATCAAGTTACGGGAACTGCCATAAACATCATGGTGAATCTTCCAGCTGATTTTGCAACACAGGAATCATCGCTCAAAGATGCCTATCTTGCAGAAGTAGCAGGTAAGTTAGGCGAATTCAGCACTACAACAATTACACTCAATTCCTTATCAGGAGAAGCAACAGAAAGCCAAGATGCTGCTGCTCAAAACTATCGGCTCTACACCGATACTCCCGATTTCAGAATCTATCGAGACAAAACAGTAGACGGCAAGCAGGAAAAGGAAGATATTTCTAGTCTCTTTACCATTACCCTAGGAAAAAGTGAGATTCCTCCAGAGGATGCAGAAGCAAAGCCCATTCCCCAGTGGAATCTTAAAATTACCTATCCCAAGGTTGCCACTGTCCAGAACTAAACAGGTTCAATTAAGTTACAGTTACCAATGGCACATTCTCTATGTTCCGTCTATTTGGCCTATAGCCCACGGCAGTAATCTTTCAGCTTGGGCAATAGCCAATGTTGTTTGGAGAGTATCCACACAACTTTCTTGCGGATAACGAGTGCGGGTAGAAAACTGAGTCAGATTCTCTGCAATATCATATATTTCATCAGGAACTGGTTTGTATCCTTCTAACTTATTGAGAAGTCGAACGAGATCATGGGTCTTTTCAATATCATCATTAACAGCAAGAAGCAAGCCTTTTAAACACTTTTCAGCAGCCTGCTGGCAATGATAGCAAATTATTTCCAAAGGGGGAGGATACATTGTTTCCATCAAAACCTTTGCAGAAGCAAGATCCATTTCTGCATACCGAAACCATTCTTTTACTAAGATCTCATGCACCATACAGTACAATTCCCTCCCTGAACGCCTCTCGTTCCATTGTTGGCATTAGACATCTTCGGTTAAAACCAGAAACGGTATTTATCAAAATATCAACGGGGAGCCTATCCTTCATATCTCGCAATGATTTATAAGCACGTCTCGTAAAATCCACCAAATCATATTCACCATCAGGCAAGATGATATAAAAATCATAGTCGCTGGTGGCAGTGTACGACTCCTTTGCATAGGAACCAAAGAGAATTACCTTTTGTGGATGAAGGGCTTCCACAAATCGACGAGTCATTTCCTGAATTTCATCATTCACAATCAAAACAATCCTCCTATTGTTAGTATACCACAGGTTTCTTCTTTAGCCTACATCCACCACTATATGGGAAGTTGCCTCCTTCCTCCACACTGTAGCAATACTTCATTTTTGAAACACTACTAAAAAAATACCTTGCATTTATCTTCTAAAAATGCCATAATCTTTCAACTTGTTTAGGTGAAAACAGAACGAAATCCTGGACAAGATGAATCTTCAAAATCACGAGGCGATTTATGGCAAAGCTGCGAGGTGCCTTTACTGCACTGATAACTCCCATGCTCCCCAATGGAGACATTGACTACGAGGGATTCCGCTCCCTTCTGCGATACCAACTTGACAACGGCATTACCGGCGTTCTTCCCCTAGGAACCACAGGTGAAACTCCAACCCTCAAAGAAGTGGGAGAAGAAGACACCATCATTGATATTGCGGTGGAGGAAGTTACAGCCTATCGAAAAAAACAGAACCGTGAAATTCCCCTCATTATCGGAGCGGGAAGTAACAATACAGACGAGGCCATTCGTTACGTAACCCGTGCACGAAACAAGGGTGCTGACTACGCATTGGTGGTTTCTCCCTATTATAACAAGCCCTCCGACGAAGGAATTTTCCGCCACTATGAGGCTATTTCCAAAATCGGTATTCCCATTATTGTATATAATATTGCAGGACGTACTGGAAAAAATATTTCCACCGCCCTCTTGCAGCGAATTGCAGAGCTGCCCAACATTGCTGGTGTAAAGGAAGCATCTGGAGACATTAACCAGATGATGGATGTTATTTCCACCATCGCCCGCAAGAAAAAAGATTTCTGTGTCCTCAGTGGAGACGACGGCCTCACACTCCCCTTGATTGCAGCAGGAGGAGACGGCATCATCTCCGTAGTGTCCAACCTGGCTCCTGCCGAAGTTACTAAGCTTACCATGGCAGCCCTAGAAGGAGACATGGATACCGCCCGTGACATGCA
>JAGBXW010000054.1 GCA_017629095.1 Treponema sp.
ACTCATAGATAAGGCAAAAGCAGATGGACAAGCACAGCCCCTCACAAGAGCTATTCGAGAGGCTGTACATCACAACATCTTAAAAGATTACTTGGAACGTAAAGGAGGTGAGACTTTGAGTATCCTAACAGCAGAATACGACTTTGATACAGCTATGGCAGTAAAACAGGAAGAAGCTTATGCCATCGGGCTGGAACGTGGAGCCTACGAAAACAAACTGGAGACGGCTCAGTTAATGATCGGGTTGGGAATTCCTCTAGAACAAGTTCAACTTTGTACAAACCTTCCCCTAGACGTAGTACAAGGTTTAATTCAAGTCCCGTAGTACAGAAGTGCCCCGACTTGGAGCAATATGTACGTTTTCTCAAGCTCATAGACGAGGCAAAATCAGATGGACAAGCACAAACCCTCACAAGCGCTATTCGAGAGGCGGTACGTCACAACATCTTAAAAGATTACTTGGAACGGAAAGGAGGAGAGACTTTGAGTATCCTAACAGCAGAATACGACTTTGATACAGCTATGGCAGTAAAACAGGAAGAAGCTTATGCGGAAGGTATTTCAATCGGTCTGGAACGTGGATTGGAACAAGGAGCCTACCAAAACAAGCTGGAGACGGCTCATAAACTTCTTTTACGAGGTTATTCTCCTGAAGACATTGCAGATTTATCTGGTCTCACATTTTCCCAAGTATAAGAGTTACTTAACTTATAAATGACACCGGCAACCAAAACCTCTCCCCAGAAGTGATTGCACGTTGCACCAACCTTCCCTTGGATGTAGTACAAGGTCTCATATAATTCTCTGTAGCTTAAATTCCCTTGACTTGGACTGTTCCCTGTGCTTTAATTTCTAGTATGAATGCAATTCAAGACAAAGAGATTTTTGATGTAATTTCTCACTTCGCTATTTATGGCGACCTTGTATCCTGCACGCCTTTAGGCAACGGACATATTAACAGTACCTATCGTTCCACCTTTAATCAGGGAGGAGTTACTGTTCGTTACACCCACCAGCGCATCAACAAGAATGTGTTCAAAAAGCCAGATCAGGTGATGTCCAATATTGCAGCTGTCACCGATTTTCTAAGAGCTTCTTATAAAAAAGATGGACTGGAAGATATTTCCCGACGAACCCTCACCGTGGTGCCCTGCAAAGACGGCAAACTCTTTTATCTGGATACACAAGGCAACTACTGGCGCACCTATCTCTTTGTAGAAAATGTTACCACCTACGAAATCCTAGACAGCACTCCCCTCGCCCAACAACTGGGACAAACCATCGGTGAATTCCAAAACCGACTGGCCAGTTACAATGGTCCCCGTCTCTTTGACACCATTCCTCGGTTTCACGACATGCACCTGCGTTACCAGCAACTAGACGACGCTCTAGCTCGTGACCCTGTGGGAAGAAAGGCATCTGCTCAGGCTGAACTTGATTTCCTTTTAGCAAATAGACAGCGGGGCATGATTCTTAGCGATGGCCTTGCTTCTGGCAAGCTTCGAGAAGGCATCACCCACAACGACACCAAACTAAACAACATCCTCTTTGACCAGTCCACAGGAGAAGCCCTCTGCGTCATTGACCTAGATACTGTTATGCCTGGTACCGTACTCTTCGACACAGGTGACATGATTCGTACCGCCACCAACACCGCCGCCGAAGACGAAAAAGATGTCTCCAAAGTAACCTTCAACTTCAATGTATTCCGTGCCCTCATTGGCGGCTATTACTCCAAGGCAGGAGCCTTCCTTACAGACTACGAAAAGAGCCTGTTGCCAGAATCTGGTCGTGCAATTACCCAAATCATGGCGGTCCGAATGCTCACAGACTACATCAATGGAGACGTGTACTACCACACCGACTATCTTGAGCACAATCTCGTTCGAGCCAGAACACAAATCGCCTTGATGAAGTCCATGGATAGCCAGTGGGATCTTATCACCGCCTTTATCCACGATTTGAAAGTATAATCTGATTATGATAAAATACTTTTAGTATAAGCAGGCTTCCTAGAAATGAGTTCGTTTCTAAGAAGCCTGTTTTATTCCTGTATGGTAAGATTACGAACCCACCGCTCCTTCTTTAATCCGATGGCACAACCAGTAATTTTTACCACATCTGTCAACTTAATCACACCGTACAATGCCACAGGTCCCATGGAGGTAAACTTTGTCAACAAAAACATCCCAGGCACCACCATCAGGCAATTAACGAACAAATCCACCTTGGCCCCCAGAACCGCATCACCACCAGTTCGGGAAACTGCAAATTGAGCATTAATAAAGGCCCAAGTAGGCATGTAGGCTGCATTCAAAAGCACCAAACCACGGGTAACACTTTGGGCAGAGGCGCTGAGATTCCCAAAAACCACTGGTACAATCAACACTGCAAGACACCCCACCAAGGTACCAAAGAAGCCAAAAATCAAGGAGCCAGACAAAAGCCAAGTCTTTTGAACACGGGCTTCATCAAGTTTATTTGCTCCCAAGGTTCCACCAAGAATTACTCCCGTAGCAGTACCAATACCGTTAAAGCACACAAAAAACAGGTTGGCTATGGCAAATCCCGCTGCCATGCCAGACACCACCTCCGCCCCACCACGACTATTGTACAAGGCAGTAGTTACCGTCTCAGACAAAACCCAAGACATTTCAGAAATAAGAATCAAGCCTGATTTTCGCAATATGCTGAGAAAAAGCTTCCAGTTCACCTGAAAAAAGTTGATAATCTTAAAAACAAAAGGCGGACGCACCTTTTTCAAAAACAGGAGAAAAATCACCATTTCAGTGAGCCGAGCAATAACTGTAGCAATGGCAGCACCAGACGTTTCCAGCCGAGGAGCTCCCAAGTTGCCGTAAATCAGCACCCAGTTGAAAAAAGTATTAACACAAGTAGCCGTAACGGAAATTAACAGCGGAGGTTTTACCTTCCCCATTTCCCGCAGAGAAGTTCCCGTGGTGGTGGCAATCACCGTAGGCAACCAAGAAGGAGCCAGCATCCGCATGTACTTCACCCCTTCCGCAATGATTTCATCGCTGGCAGCATTTCCATGCACCATCAGAGAAAGAAATGGACGGGGAAAAAAAATACAAATGCAAGTGTAAATACACCCAGCAATCAAACCAATAATCAACTTGAATCGATACGCCTGTTGCATTCCTTCGCTATTTTTTGCCCCATTATACTGAGAAATAAAAATTCCCCCAGAAATACATATGGCATTGATAAAGACTAAAAAGATGAAGTTGATTTGTCCAACAATGTTCACTCCAGACATCTTCACGTCGCCCAATCCCGCCACCATAAAATTGTCGATAAGAGAAACCATGTTTTGAATCAGCAGCTGACCCATTACCGGAATAGCAATCAGCAAGGCGCGTTTATAAAAATGAAGTGGACCAAAGAGACTTTTTTTCGACTTCAAAAGACTATTCATGCACACCACAAAAACACTTTAAACCAAAATAGTCAAGGTAGTTTATCATATAAAAAATATAATTTTACGGTAAAAAAATCTCTAAAACTGCAAGCAATTTTTAAAAATTTATCAATAAAGCTTAATTCACTTAAAGAAATGATATTTTTAATGGGCAAATTATTTTACATTCGTTATAATATGAAGAATGGACTCCATGCAGAATATTCTCGAATACTATGATGAACTATTTCCCGTCTCATCTGAACAGAAATTATTCTATGATGAGATTTTGAACACTTTTGAGATTGAGCCAAAGATTTTGAGTATTAACTGTGGCACAGGTATCTTTGAACATTACCTTTCTCGCCGCAATTGTAATGTTACTGGAATAGACTATATTCCGGGCTTACTTGAATCAGCTACACGGCGTCACCGTCAGCCAGGATGTACCATTCGTTTTTTTCAAATGACCATCCTAGAAATGGCACAATACTTAGGAAAAGGATTTTACAATTTAATTTCATGCATCCATAACAGACTCCCACCAATTCCTAATGCAAGTCAAATGGAGCAATTTTTTAGAGATTGTAGAAGCCTTCTTGCTCCAGAGGGATATTTTATTTTGCAAATCCCCAATTACCCCTACTTTACCTGCCAACAAGTTGGTAAGTTGCCTGTTTCAGAAAGCATCCGTTCAAAGTTGTACACAAAACTTATTACTGATGACAATGGAACACGCATACACCAGCAGGTAGAAACAAGTAGTGGAAAGCTGGTAACCGTAAGAAACTACCAGCAAGTCTATCCCTTGGCTGCTCAAGATGTAGAAGAACTTGCTATGGAAACAGGATTCCGTGAAGTACAGTTTTACAGTGATTTTGAAAAAAATGTTTTCATTCCAGAATCTAGCCCCAGTATCATCTGCGTCATAAAGGCATAAAAAATAACGGTACCCCAATCTTCACCATTAGGGTACCGTTTTAGTCTACAATATAATTTTTATTGCTTAATTTTCCATCGTCCCTCTTGAAGAACAAATCGAGAGGATTCCAATTCAAGAATACGACCATCCTCACCAAAGAGTTTCACACTAGAAGCTAATGGATTTACTTCAATCACCTTGAAATTTGTTCCATCGTAAAAGAAACGCAAGCCTTCTCCAGGCATCTTCTTTCGGACATCAGCATACCAATCGTATTCATAGGAAAGACAACACAAAAGACGACCGCACTGCCCTGAAATCTTCATGGAATTCAAAGAAAGATTCTGATCCTTGGCCATGCGAATAGAAACAGGTTTAAGTTTGTCGGAAACCGCATGACAACAATAGGGTCGTCCACAAATCCCCAAACCTCCAGTTATCCGAGGCTCATCTCGCACACCAATCTGCCGCAACTCAATGCGCATCTTGAATACGGACACTAAGTCCTTTACTAATTCCCTAAAGTCCACCCGCTTGTCTGCACTGAAAAAGAATAGCACCTTCTGCTCTTCCAAAAGATAATGCACAGCAATCAGCTTCATATCCAGCTTGTGATTCCCAGCCTTTTCTTGGAAAATCTTAAAGGCAGAACCTTCCTTTTCTCTCAAAGCGGCAGCCTTAACCATGTCCTCATCATTTGCCTTACGGTCAATGGTGATAATATCAGAAGGCTTTATTCCCACTGGCTGGGAAACAGGCCCCATAACACGAGCATAATCCTTACCATATTTTGTAGGAATGATAACGTAATCACCACCACATAACTCCATTCCTTCGGGAGCTGTTGCGTAAAGCCCCTCGCAGGAATACTCCAATTTTAGGCGGAACAACCGCTCAGGATACACAAAATCCTCTGAAGACTCATCTGTATCCTGAACATCCTGATCTTCCAAATCGGAAAAATCATCATCTGCCAGCCTATCTATATCGTTTTCAAAATAACCTCTCATAAAACCACCTACATTATTAAGTCTACCAGTATTCCATTTATTTCATCAATACGCACTAAAATCTGCATGGTCTCCAAATGATTTGATAAAATATCAGAAGCTAGTTTATCTATCTTTTCGTCAACAATATTTATCAGATAAAATTTTTCCGTTTTAAATCGCTTACTGGGACGACGACGGATATTCATTTTTACCTCATAATTTGTGTGAACAATGAATCGAATCAAGTCACCTATAGCCTTACGATAGGATTTAAAGGATTCCAAATTAAAATCAGCTTTTGCCACATCGGAAGCCATATCAGCCTTATCCTTTAAATATACCAAGGCTTCTTCAAATTCCATCCCCGCAATTTCTACCGGCAAACCAGCAGAAAGCATCTGATTTTCTGCCACCTTTTGCTCCACCATAGAAGCAAAGCGAGTTTTTTTTGCTACAGGCTTTTCTGTCTTGGAACTTTTAGCACCAGAATTGGCAGCAGCGGCTCCTGCAGTTCCTATTGATGAAAGATGAAGGGAAGACTGCAAGGAATCGATTTGAGCCATAACTACAACACCTCATCGGTGGCATGTAACAATGCGGTAGAAGAAGTGATAGCCGCCTTATCCAATGCCTGACTTCTTGCCTCTTGATACTCAGTTTCCTCAGATAGAGAAATGCAATGACCATGAAATAGCGTTCCATCTTCCAGAACAAGCTTGCGAGTACAAAGATCTCCCACCACGGAAGAGGTTTGAAAAAGTTGAATAGAATCGGGAGCAGTAATATTGCCTTCTACCACTCCACCAATAATAGCTGATTTAGCGGTAATATTGCCTCGTATTCGAGCACTCTCGCTAACAATAACTTTACCGCTTGCTTCCAAATCTCCATCCAAGTCACCGTGGACGGTTACAAAACCTGCAATTTTTAAATTTCCAGCCACCGCTGAACCAGAACCAATAAAAGTATTTATAGAAATATCATCGCTACGAAAAGCCAC
>JAGBXW010000055.1 GCA_017629095.1 Treponema sp.
CCGCCTCGTTTAGAAGTCACTACATCGGTGAGTGCAAGGGCAAGGCTTATGGACACCATGAATGTTTCACCTCCTGATAAGGTCGTACAGGCTCGTTTTTTGCCTGTGTAGGAATCCATTACCTCTAAATCCAAGCCTCTGATTATCACGAATTTTTTCATAGAGGGTATCTACCCAGATTACCGGATACTCTGCATCAAGCTTCCTTGAGCGGAACTCATCAACCATCTGGTCAAGCCTACTGTTTATTTTTTTTCGTAATCTCAGATGCACTCAAGTTCTCTATTCCAAGCCGCTTGGCAATGTTCTCAATCTTTCGTGTCGATACTCCGTTCAACCAGCATTCATGTACAACTGTATGAGAACTTATTCCTGCGTATTTTCTCTGTCACGAAGAATGGAAAGTACCCTCCCTGCCGTATTTTGGGGACAGAAAGATAAACTGTTCTAGGTCTTGTATCAAAAAGATGAATACTGTAACGGCATTTATAGCTGGAATGTGTTTGACAATGAAACCCTTTTGGGGCTCCAGTTTTGTGGGCAACTTCTATTTCCATGAACTTGGCCATTGTTTTTCCTTTTGTTAGTGTGGTAACCAACATTCTGGATTTTTCAATGTTTTTTTTACCCCCAATTTAAGAACTTTATTGTACACTACCTTAAATAATTTATTATTTTATTGCTTGATTTTTTTTTGTATTTCCCTATCAAAACAATTTGCGAAGTCATTTAGATTTTTTTTGTTAAATTTATTTGTTTTATCTAATTGAATTCCCATAGTAAATAATTGATAATTAAAATTACGTATAGACAAATCTTCACGAATAGATTCAGATGTAAATAACTTTCCTCTATCATTTATGGTTGTAATTTTCTTTTCGATAAGTCTGGCAGCTAACGGGATATCTCTTGTTATTACTAAATCATTAGGCTCAACATTAGAAACAATAAAATCATCAGCAGATCCCTCTGAATTATCTGTTATTATCATTGTAATTAGGTTTGTTTTCTTTGAATACTGGGGTAATGGAATTTGACGGTTAGCAACGAAATTGCATGGTATTTTGAGGCGTACAATAAATCTAACTATTAGCTCACGTACATCTGTTGGACATGAATCTGCATCTACCCAAATAGAAAATAACATATTATAATACCTGGTCTATAGAATTGATAAGTTTTTCAGTTATATTTTCTACTTCTGAAAGCATATAATTATTTTCAGTTCCAATCTGCTGGATGTTTGATGTGCATTTTTGTGTATGAAGTTCATCACTAATCAGAATTCCAGCTAAAATAGCTATCTGTAATGGATCTTGTTCGGATAAAGTTTCTTTTAAGTTGTCAACAACTCCAGTATAATAAGTTAGGAGTTGTTGAAGATACTGACTATCTTGCTGTGCATTAATCTTAAAGGATGTGCCTAAAAGATTTATTGTTAGGCTTCCCATCTTTCTAATCCTGATCAAAAAATATCTAGTTGTTCTGCGTTTTGATAATCATGTGATTCAGCAAAAAGATTGTCATTCTGTGCTTGTGATGAAGAATCATTGTTTGGAATAGCTGGGGGAATTACCTCTTCCTGTAATTCAATTTTATCACCATCTTCTGGAGTGAAAAGGGAAGGATTCTCCGGATTGGTAGAAGTTTGTACAACTTGCTGTTCTCCTAGAACTTCAATTTCATTATATTTTTTTTCTATTTCTTCACTAGAATCTAGTGGTGTTTCATCTTGTATGTAAATATCAGATGAATTCTGTACGTCAGAAACTATCACATTCTTTTCTTCATTGTTAGTTTGAAATGTAATAGCCTGAAGTACAGAATTTTCTACAGCATTTAGCTTCTCTAGAGCTTTTATGATTCCCTGTTCAATTCTTTCCTGATCTTGATGAAAATCCAAAATATTACTTTGTAGTCTATTGTTTTCTTCCTCAAGATGAACACAACGTTGTCGGAGCGAATCCCGTTCTTCTGTTAACTGAAGAATTTTAGCGACTGCACTTTCAACCTTTTGTTCAAGTAATTGAATCTGTTCCAGGGAAATCATCACTTATGCTCCCAAAGCTTTTTTTGCTTCTGCCACCACGGCTTTAAATGCAACTGCATCTTCGATAGCCATGTTTGACAATGCCTTGCGGTTGATAATAATTCCCGCCTTTGTGAGTCCTTCAATGAAACGAGAATAGGTTAAACCTTCCTCTCGAACAGCTGCATTGATACGAGCAATCCACAAAGTTCTCATGTCACCTTTCTTATCTCTTCGGTCAACATAAGCATGTGTCAATGCTTTTACCATTGCATCTTTAGCGGCTTTATAGTTGGTACTTCTTCTGCCGGTAAATCCCTTTGTCATCTTGAGGATTTTTGCTCGGCGGTTCTTTCTCTTGGATCCGTCTATTGCTCTTGACATTCTCTTCTCCTCGTAATTTTAGCCGTAAGGCAACATTTGTCGGCGAACTTTTGCAGAATCTGCTTCGCTCAAAATACCAGAACTACGGAGCTGTCGCTTACGCTTTGCTGCTTTCTTTGTCAAAATGTGGCGAAGATTCATCTTCTTGTACTTAACCTTTCCACTACCTGTGAGCGAAAACCGCTTTGCTGCGGCACGCTTTGTTTTCATCTTGGGCATTTCACATTACCTCGTTATTTTTTTGTCTTGGGACTCAATGTCATTGACATAAACCGACCTTCCATTGCAGGTTGCTTTTCAACAACATATTCGTCATCAAGCCGTTTGAGTACTTCTTTAAGAACATCATAACCGAGTTCCGTATGGGCTAACTCTCGGCCCCGAAACCGTATAGTTACCTTTACCTTGTTTCCCTCGTTTAAGAATTCTTGAACATGCTTTGACTTGAAATCAAGATCACCAGAACCAATTTTAGGTTGCATTCTGATTTCCTTGAGCTTCAGCTGTTTCTGGTTTTTCTTGGAGTCACGGAGCTTTTTCTCCTGTTCAAACCGATATTTGCCATAATCAAGTATTTTACATACCGGTGGATTCGCCTGTGGCGCAACTTCAACAAGGTCGAGCTCTTGCTCCTTAGCCATCTTGAGGGCCTCAATGGTAGGGACAATACCTTTTTGATCCCCCTTATCGTCTATTAGTCTGACCTCTCGAACACGGATTTGTTCATTAATCCGTAAACCCTTATTATCCGCCAACGATCCTCCTTAGCCGTTTTGTTCCATACTGGATAAAATGACACTTATGTAAAGCATATTCTTCATAATAGCAGATAAATAGGGGCTGTGTCTAGTATTTTACCTCTGCTTCATTTACCTATCTTCTTACAATTATATTTTTGTCTTAAGAGTTCTTGATCATATTTATGTTGATTGAGTTCGTTCTTTTATGATATGTTTTGTATTATGTGGTTGTTTTCATTTTTTTTCTTACCTTCCATTTTAGTTTTATTTTTTTTAACTCATGTGGAAAAAAATAAAGTTTTCCCTGTTCTTTTGGGATTAGGATGTGGAGCTATATATGTTTTTTTTGCTATTCTATTTGGTTCCGAATATAGGATATTTCCCGCCGATTTTTTGAAAAATTTTAGTTGGTATTTTTTGCAAGAGGTTTGTTTGCCTACAGTGCTTATTACTTTTTTATTTTTCTTATTTTTTAAGGACTCGTTTGCATTTAAAATTGATGTTTTATTCTTTGTCTTGGCAGGGTTTTATACCCTTTACATTCCTTTTAGAATTTTGTTCAGGTCAGGAGCTTTTTCAGCTTTTCTTTTATTTTTCAAGCCAATTTTTTTAACTTGTTCAAGTGTCGGGTTTTCTTATTCGCTTAGATTGATATATAAAAATATTAAAGGAGATAAACTTCCTCTCTTTTTTATTCTCCCAATCTTGTTAGGTGTTGGAGCTTGTGTTTGTCCTGCCATTGCAGAGGTCATTTGGTTTTCAGGTGCTTCTAAAGGTCTGTGGGGTAGTATTGCTGTTATTGAAATTATATTTACCTGTGCATTGATTGTTTTAAATCATCGTAACATGTTTGTTTTAGGAAAGAATAATCAAATGGCTGTGTAATTTACTAAAAGGAGTTGTCTACACTGAAGTGTGTTAAACCTCATGTATCGACAACTCCTTTGCATTTTTATGCCTGTCCTGCTGAACCAAGAACCTCTTTGTTCTTGTGCATATAGAGATTCTTCAATTCATCTCGTGCTGGTCCAAGATATTTTCGAGGATCAAACTCTTCTGGATGCTCTGCAAATACCTTGCGAATTGCAGCTGTCATAGCCAATCGACCATCAGAGTCAATGTTGATTTTACATACAGCAGATTTTGCTGCCTTGCGCAGTTGTTCTTCAGGAATACCAACTGAGTCTGTAAGTTTTCCACCGTACTTTTCAATTTCCTTTACGTATTCAACAGGTACGGAAGAAGAACCGTGGAGAACAATGGGAAATCCTGGCAATTTCTTTTCAATTTCTTCCAAAATATCAAAGGCCAGTGGAGGAGGAATGAGAACTCCATCTGCGTTGCGTGTACACTGCTCAGGCTTGAACTTCTGGCGACCATGACTTGTTCCGATAGAGATTGCCAAAGAGTCTACTCCAGTTTTGCTTACAAAGTCCTGAACTTCTTCTGGTTTGGTATAGTGGCTTTCTTCTGCACAAACGTCATCTTCAACACCAGCAAGAACACCTAATTCACCTTCTACTGTTACATAGTTTTCACGACTATGAGCATATTCACAAACTTGTTTTGTAAGTGCTACGTTTTCATCGTAAGGAAGATGAGAGCCATCAATCATAACAGAAGAGAATCCACTGTCGATACAGTCCTTGCACAACTCAAATGAATCACCGTGGTCAAGATGCAGTACGATAGGAATGTCGTATCCAAGCTCATGTGCATACTCTACAGCTCCACGAGCCATATTTCTGAGCAAATTCTTGTTTGCATACTTGCGGGCACCGGAGGAAACCTGAAGGATAACAGGAGATTTTGTTTCAACACAGGCCTGAATAATAGCCTGGAGCTGTTCCATGTTATTGAAGTTATAGGCAGGAATTGCATATCCGCCCTTGATGGCCTTTGCAAACATATCTTTTGTATTTACAAGACCAAGTTCCTTGTAGTTTGTCATGCTTGACTCCTCTGAATAAATATATATCGAAATATATGTCTTTATATGAAAATAATCAAGATAGGAAAATAAAAAAGGGAAAAAGAGTTTGACAAAGATATGTTGAAGAAATATAATGATGTCGATAATAGTTGTAACTATATCTTTTCAATTCATTAAAGGAGTTATGGATGAAGCAGGGCGTTTTTGTCTTTGTAAGTCTCGTTCTTATGGTCTTGTTCTGTGTACCAGTTTTTGGACAGCCTAGCCTTAAGAGCGTAGAAACAATCAGTATTGATAATTTTGATACTGCTGATGAAATGGGTTGGACATGGGATTACCAGGCCAGCAGATTTGTTACAGAGGGATATCCCAAGGTAGGGTATTTCAATGGTATGCCTAGTTCCCTGATTCACCTGAGAAAGGATGGGGACCCAGAGGCCAAAGTTCTTGGTGTAAAGATTCTCTTTGATCGTAAAGGTGACAACTGGTTTGAAGTTTTCCCTACCACAACAGGTGATGACGGTGAGGTAAAGAACCATGAGATTCCTCTTATCGGAAACGTTAATCAGATTGATTTCTGGGTATGGGGTGCCAATTATTTGTATTTCTTAGAGGTTCTTGTTCGTGATGCTGAGGGAAGAGTTCATGTAATTCCAGCCTGCAATACAGCATTCGATGGATGGCGCAATATTGTAGTTACTATGCCTACTTATATTCGCCAGCAGTCTCGTATGCGGTCTGGTCCAGAGATGTTGTCCTTTGTTGGATTTAGAGTTAGAACTGATCCCAACGAATACGTAGACGACTTCCTCATTTACTTTGACAACTTGAAGTATACAACAAATATTCTCGAGAATATTTACGACGGATATGAGTTGCGTGATGCAGATTTTGGTTCTGATGAAGGAACTAGCACTGCACGTGCTTCTGGAACAGGAACTGCTGTTCAGGGAGGTGGAGAAAAATGAAAAGAGTAATCGCAGTATTGATGGTGGTTGCTACCTTTGGAATGGTTTTTGCTCAGGAGGGTTCTACCAGCTTGACAGATCCCGATCCAACAATTATTGGAGCTGATTCTGCAAAGCAGGCTTTGAGAGAAGTGTCTGTTGATTTGTACGAGCGTGAAGGTTCTTGGAATGCACGCATTTCTTCTGACAATGGTGTTGTAACTGCTCGCTTGTTTGATGGCAGTCCTGCAGCTAAGGAACCATTGGCTGAAAATGAGGGTGTAACTGATGAGCGTGTTCTCGGTGTTAAGGTTGAATTCTTCCGCCGTGGTATCAATAGCTTCTATGTTACAGCAGCTCGTCCAATTCCCGTTGAAGGAATCACTAAGACTGTTTCTGTATGGGTAACTGGACGTAATCAAGGACACGAGTTGTACTTGTTGGTTCAGGACTATTTTGGAAACAATTTTGAGATTTACATGGGAACATTGGCATTCTCTGGTTGGAAGAAAATGACTGCAGCAATTCCTCCTTCTCCAGATGGAGAGCGCGGTATTGTTCAGCAGAGTGCTTACTATGGTGAGCGTCCTGGATTGCGGATTATTGGTTTCCGCGTTGACTGTGATCCTTTGTTGGCTCGTGGTTCTTACTACCTGTACTTTGATGATCTTCGTGCTGTTACCGACTTGTATGACATGGAAAACCGCAACGAAGACGACATGGTTGATAACTGGTAATTAATTTTACCTAAAAGGTATACGAAGGCTCTTGCAATGCAAGGGCCTTTTTTATTGAAAACAATTTTAAAAGGACGATTTATAGTTGCATGTTGTTTAGACTGTAGTTGGGGGATAAAAAATATGCTACGTAAAGAAGTAAAATCTGTATAATTTGGTAACTACTACAAAGAATCTCCTATACCTACTGTAATTTACATAAAAATTTGAAGATATAGGAGATTGTATTTAAAGAACTTATTTTTTTAAGATTGTGATAGCTTCATCTAGGGAGATGGATTCAAATTGTTCCCTTGTTTGGAGGTTTTTCAAGGTTAAAATCTCCTTTGCAGCATCATCTTCCTTAATGAGAATGCCAAAAGGGATACCTTTTTTTTCTGCCATGGTATATTGGGCTGTAATTTTTTTTGCGTCGGGAAAAACTTCACAAGAAATTCCGGCTGCTCTTAATCTATTTGCCACTGATTGGTAGGTGATAGCAAGCGATTCATCCAAGCAAAAAATTTCTACAGCAAGATGGCTTTTTTTGTGCTCTAATTTTCCCAACTGTTCCAATCCTGCAATCAAACGGTCTAGTCCTATTGAAGAACCCACACCAGGTAGCTTGTCCTTCATGTAGAGACCTGCCAAGTTGTCGTAGCGACCACCAGAACATACGGAACCTATAGTTGGCAACTGGTTTAAAAAGGTTTCGTAAACAACTCCGGTATAATAATCGAGTCCACGGGTGATAGATGGATCGAGCACAAAGCTGTTTGCAATACCAGTGGCTTCCATCATTGCTCTGATCTGTCTCAGGCGCTGAGAATGAGGGGAGGGGCCTCCTGCAAGATTTTCCATTTGAGCTAAGGTGGATTCAAAGCTATCCTTTTTTGTGATGTAGAGGATAATGTCTTGGGCTATTTCGGTAGAACCAGTAATTTCTTGGAGCTGTCTTAGCACTTCATCCTGTCCAATCTTTGCCAATTTGTCTACAACTCTGAGGATATCCTCGTTTTTTTCTTGGAGATTTCTTTTTTCCAAGAACTGATTGAAAATTCCACGATGGCTGAGGTGGATAGTAATATCATCAACACCAATGGTAGAAAGAGCAGCTTTCATTAAAGATAGAATTTCAAAGTCACTGGCAGCACTGTCAGAACCGACGCAGTCAAAGTCACATTGAACAAATTCTCGATAACGCCCTGCCTGGGGTTTTTCACCACGCCAAACCTTTGCAATATGATATCTTTTGAATGGAAAGTATAATTCATCTTTATGTTCTGCTGTAAAACGAGCAAAGGGCACCGTCAGATCAAATCTAAGGGCCACATCTCGGCCACCATTGTCTTGAAAGCGAAATACTTGCTTTTCAGTTTCTCCATTACTTTTGCGGAGAAGGATTTCAGAGTATTCCATCACAGGTGTGTCTATAGGGACATAACCGAAATTACGAAAAGTTGCAGTAAGTTTTTCAATTAAACTAGAACGGGTGATTTCTGCTTCTGGCAAAAAATCTCTAAATCCTTTGAGGATGCGAGGTTGTATGAGTTTTTCCATATCGGTATAATAGCTCCATTGGAGGAAAAATTCAATTGCTTTTAACTATAGACATCGGAAATACAAATATTGTAGTGGCTTTATTTAAGGATGGTGTTATTTTATCTACTTGGAGACTGTTCACTGACACGAGAAGAACTGGTGATGAATATGGTAGTATGCTCACTTCTCTTTTGCGTGATGATGGGATAGAGTTGAAGGGAATTGATTTTTGCGTGATTAGTTCTGTGGTTCCTGTATTAATTGGAGCCTTTGTTGGGTTGATTGAGCATAAGACTGGACGAAAACCTGTAGTGATTAATCCCTCTATTTTCCCCCTTTTACCTGTAAAAGTTCCTGAGAGTGCTATTCATGAAGTAGGAAGTGATCTTTTGTGCAATGCTGTGGAAGCTTTTTGTCGGTATAATACAGCTTGTATTGTAGTTGATTTTGGTACAGCCTTGACCTTTACTGCGGTGGGGGCAAATGGTGATCTGCTGGGTATTGCTATTACTCCTGGTTTAGGAACTGCCAGAAACTCCCTCTTTGAAGATACTGCTCAACTTCCATCAATTCCCTTGGAGGCACCTCCTTCTAGTTTGGGAAAAAATACCATTCATTCTATTCAAGCTGGAATTGTGCTCGGATATAAGAGTCTTGTAGAAGGTCTCGTTCAACAAATGAAAAAAGATATTGTTACTGAAACAGGGGTTTCTGAAGAACAGATAAAAGTTGTGGCTACAGGAGGTCTTAATAGTGTTTTAAAGTCACTAACGGATATTTTTCAAGAGGTTGATAAGTCTTTTACCCTATGCGGATTGTGTCGCATTGCAACTATTTTAAGAAAAAAAGAGAGCCTGTAAACAACTTATAACTTTGGAAATGGAGCAGATTAAAATAACTGCTCCTTTTTTTTATGCTGACAAAGAGCTTCGAGTAAAAAAAAGACCCTCACTAAAATGAGGGTCTTTAGCGGATGATGGGAGTCGAACCCACGTCATCAGCTTGGAAGGCTGAGATAATAGCCGTTATATGACATCCGCAATGTGAGATTAATATAGCATGGAATAAAAATTGTGTCAACTAGATTTTGAAAAAAAATTAAAAAATACTTGCGTAATGTAACCGAATACTTTATTCTTAGGTTATATGAGTATGAATAAGTTTTTGAAGATATTTTTAGTGATGATTGTGGCTGCAGCCAGTTTGTTTGCAGATGTAAATACTCATGATGTTTTATGGGATGAGTACATTGTGTTACGAGATGCTATGTATAATAACGAGCATTCTGCAGATGGATTACTATCGCTTTATGATGTTGCCGTAGCAGCTGCAAAGGAAAGGTTCAGTGAAGATACCTTATTAGTAGCACTTTCTCGTTGTGAATACATTATGGGAAGGGCGTATTCCTATGAAGAAAATAAAGATGCTGCTGGATCACGGTATGATGCTGGAGATAAATTTGCAGAGCAAGCATTAGATATTCGTGAAAGTGCTACCGCTCATTTGATGCGGGGAGAAAATATTTCTCAGAATTGTTCGGTAAAACCTGTTTCATACGCTCTATCCCACGGAACAAAGATTGCTGGGTTGGCAAAGAAGGTTCTCAAATTAGATGAGGACTATGGTGCAGCTATGTATCTACAGACTGCACAGCATATTTATGCACCCTCTCCATTTCATAATCATAAAAAAGGAATTCGAGAAATGCAGGAAATCCTTGAAGATTCCTCTGTTCGATTAGAAAAGGATGATAGGTTTAACCTGATTAGTGCAATTGGCTATGGGTATTTGCAACGAGAAGAAATTGATGAAGCTCGCACTTGGCTTCTTAAGGCTTTGGAAGTGTATCCTGGTAATAAATATGTGCAATCTTTATTGAAAGATTTGTAAGGATAGGATACAGTAGGATTGTCATGCAAAGTGTTGTCATTGAGTATTATGCTTGGATTGTTGCCATAGTCAGTATTTATTTTCTTGTTTTTGCGCTTACCAATGCCTTTTGGCTGTGGGTTTATTCAAAGAAGCCTCGTTACTTTGACGGAGAAAAGGTATCTGTCTGTGTACCTGCGAGAAATGAGGAAAAAAACATAGAGAATTGTATCCGTTCCCTCATGGATCAAAGTTACAAGAATTACGAGGTTCTGGTACTCAATGACAATTCAGAAGATAAAACAGGTGAAATCCTTCTGTCTCTTTCTAAAGAATTTCCTGATAGACTAAGAGTTTTTACAGGAAAACCTTTGGAAGAAGGATGGACGGGAAAGATTTTTGCTATGAATCAGTTGATAAAAGAGACGAGGGGGGAATATCTTTTATTTACTGATGCAGATACGATTCACAAGAAGGACTCCATCGCCTTTGCTATGACCAATATGAAGGTTCATAAAGCAGATATGCTTTCTGGGTATATCAAAGAAAAGATGATGAGTTTTGGAGAGCGAATAACTATTCCATTGATTTTTATGCTTACAGGTTTTGTTTTGCCCCTGTTCTTGAATCGTGTTACTCCTTTTCCCTTCACTTCAGTGGCTATCGGTCAGTATATCATGATAAAAAAGAAGGTATTTGAATCGGTAGGTGGATATGAAGCTATGAAAACCTTGATTAGTGAGGATGTTTTTCTTGCACGTCTTATCAAGAAACATGGTTATAAAACAATCTTTACTGACTGTAAGCGTGCAGCCCTGTGTCGAATGTATACTGGCTATACTGAGAGTGTAAACGGAATTACAAAGAATATTTTTTCCTTCTTGTCTAATAATTCTGCTGTCATTCTGACTGCTATTATTGGTGTGGCTCTCTTCTTATTGTTGCCCTTCCCATTATTTATTGGTGCTTTGATTTCCAATATTACAGCAGGTGGATGGATAACTACTACTACTGTGCTGTTGGGCATCAATGTTCTCGTAATGTTTGTTGTATGGTCCTTGGTATCAGGATCTCAGCATCTGCCTTTTTCCACTCCCTTTTTGTATCCAATTCTTTTTGGGAACTTGGTATATATGGCAACGCTTTCTTATGTACGAACCATAACTGGTAAAGGTTATGTTTGGAAGGGGAGGGTTGTTCATTAATGGCATATAAGCCTGGAGATAAACTCATTGTGAATAGCCGCTGGTTTAGGCTGGCGGCCTTTTTGTCTTTTTACTCTCTTATAGTTCCCGCATATATTTTGGTGTGGGCTTTGTATCGAAGTAGAATTCACGGACGGAAAAATTTGAAGGTGGTGAAAGAGGGGATTACCGTATCTAATCATACGGTATTGCTGGACCCTGTTCTGGTGGCTGCATCGTTTTTTCCAGATAAACCTTTTCAAACACTGCTGGAAGCTACCGTGCAGGCCCCCTTCGTAGGGACATTAACTCGGCTTTTAGGGGGTGTTCCTGTTCCTCGGCGTGATATTCATTTAAACTTTATGAAGGAAGCCTGTGGTGAGGCCTTTAGAAGAAATAAAAAGATTCACTTTTACCCAGAAGGGGAGTGTTATCTTTATAACAATAGCCCAAAGAAATTTCATTCTGGGGCCTTTTTACTTTCTGCTTCTTTGAATGTTCCAATTATTCCCATGGCTACAGTTTTTCGGAAACGTCGTTGTCGTCCCACAGTTCATCTATATATTCTTGAACCTGTATATCCTTCTGATTATAACGTGTGTGATGAGGATGGGGTTGTTAACCAGCAGGCGGTAAAAGAGTATGCTGAAGCAGTACGACAAAAAATTGTGGATAAAATCGTTCAGGAACAGGGGACCGGGGACTACTACAAAGGGGCCATGGATCGAATTCCTGGAATTAATAGATAATTCTTCTTTGCTAAACTCTTGAAAATTTCGCAGGTCTTTTCATTTTTTGACATTTCTAGTATAATAGTGAAATATTTTAGTGGATCTTGAGGAGGAATCAAGAAAATGGATAAGCTGTTTAAACTCCGAGAAAGGGGGACAACAGTTCGTACTGAGGTAGTTGCAGGAATCACTACCTTTTTGACAATGGCCTATATTTTGGCTGTAAACCCAGGGATGTTGGGTGAAACTGGAATGAGTGCTGGTGGTGTATTTACTGCTACAGCCCTTTCTGCCGCAATTGCAACCTTGGTAATGGCTTTTGCTGCTAACTTGCCTGTAGCTTTGGCTCCTGGAATGGGATTGAATGCTTTCTTTACCTACACAGTAGTTTTTGGTATGGGATATAGCTGGCAGGTTGCATTGACTGCTGTATTTTTGGAAGGATTACTGTTTATCATCCTTTCTTTCTTTAATGTTCGTGAGGCCATTATCAAGGCTATTCCCGCTAACTTGAAGAAGGCCGTAGCTGTTGGAATTGGATTGTTTATTGCCTTGATTGGTTTGGCCAATGCAGGTCTTGTGGCCAGCGACTTGGGAACAATCATTGGATTTGTACCTCTGAAAGGTGGTGCTCCAATGGTAGCTGTTATTGGTTTGATTATCACCATTATCCTGTTCTCCTTGAAGGTTCCTGGTTCAATCTTGATTGGAATCGTGGCAACTACCTTGATTGGTATTCCCTTTGGTGTTACAACTGTTCCCGAAGGTTTTTCTCCCGTTTCCTTGCCCCAGGCTCCACTGTTCTGGAAGTTTGATTTTTCCAGCGTTTTAACATTTAAGTTCTTCACTGTATTCTTTACCTTCTTGTTTGTAGACATTTTTGACACAGTTGGAACCTTGGTGGGTGTAACTACCCAGGCTGGACTGACCGATAAGGATGGAAACATTCCTAACGTAAAGCAGGCTCTCTTGGCTGACGCTGTAGGAACAATTGCTGGTGCTGCTCTGGGAACTTCTACTGTAACAAGCTTTGTAGAAAGCTCCTCTGGTGTTGCTGTTGGTGGACGCACTGGATTGTCTTCTGTAGTAACTGCAATCTTGTTCTTGTTGGCCCTGTTCTTGAGTCCTTTCTTCTTGTTGGTACCATCTGCTGCAACTGCACCTGCATTGATCTTCGTTGGTTACCTGATGATGAAGTCTGTTGTAGACATTGATTTTGAAGATCCCACTGAGGGAATTCCTTCCTTCGTAACAATTCTCGTAATGCCTTTTGCTTACAGCATTGCAGAAGGTATTGTTTGGGGGGTTATCGCCTACGTTATCTTGAATGTTGCAGCTTGCAAGTTCAACAAGATTTCTGTGGTAACTTGGGTGCTGTTCATCATCTTCATTTTGCGCTTCTTCTTCAAATAAGCATTCTTGTAATAAGTTTACCCTAGGCTTGTAAACTTATAGGGAAAGAGTGGCCATCACTTTTTAGTGATGGCCTTTTTGTTTTAAAATGTTGTTTTTCTTGGCTTATGTAATTGAGTTACAGAACAAATTCTTTTGCTGGGGTATAGTAGAGTTGTAAATTAAATTACTGAGGTATATATGGCAAAAAAAAATGCTGTAGTTGACCGTAAGCTCTGTGTAGCCTGTGGTTCCTGTGCAAAGGTGTGTCCTAAGGATGCAATTTCCCTTCCTGAAGGAATTTTTGCCTTTGTCGATACATCAAAATGTGTGGGCTGTGGCCTATGTGCCCAGGAATGTCCTGCAACGGTAATAACTGTGGAGGTGGCATAATGGCTGTAGCAAAGAAAAAGAATTGGCGAGAGTATATGTGGATTGTATCTGCCACTTATCTCACCTTGGGATTATTTAACATCATGTTTGCGTGGCTAGGGCTTTTGTGCTTTTTTATTCCCCTTATCATGTCTATTGTTCAGGGGAAGAAGGGTTACTGCAATAAGTATTGCGGACGTGGCCAGCTTTTTACTGTTTTGGGTAAGAAGCTGAAGCTTTCAAGAAACAAGGATGTGCCAAAGTGGATGAAAAGCCGCCTGTTTCGCTACGGATTTCTTGCATTTTTCTTGACCATGTTCTGTCTCATGATTAGGAATACCTACTTGGTGTTTGCAGGAACTCAGTCCTTGCGGGAAGCAGTTACCTTGCTGTGGGCCTTTCAGCTGCCTTGGCATTTTGCCTACCATGGTACTGCTTTTTCACCGTGGACGGCTCAGTTTGCCTTTGGTTTTTATGGGGTAATGCTTACCTCTTCCGTGCTGGGAATGATTACCATGGTGATATACAAGCCACGGTCATGGTGTGTTTATTGTCCTATGGGAACCATGACACAGTTAATTTGTATGGCAAAGCACCCACAAACTGCTAAAGATCCTGATGGAATCAAGAGTCTTGAGGATATTCTGGGGCATGAGAAGGTTCGGTTTACCGAAAAAACTTCCACAAAAGTTAACATAAGGTGAAGAAATCTTGTGTGATTTGTGGTATACTTATTAAAGATGGAGGTAATTACAATGAAAGTTACACTGAATGAAGATTCTGAATTCGTAGCAAAGATGAGAGCTGCATTGCAGAAAAAAGAAGGATATTGTCCTTGTCGTTTGGAGAAAATTGATGATAACTTCTGTATTTGCAAAGAGTTCCGCGACCAAATCAGTGATCCTGACTACGAGGGATATTGCCACTGTAAATTGTATTACAAGTCAAAGGACTAATTGAAAAGGAGAAAAACATGTCCGTATTGAAAGTGACAAAAGAAATGTTCGAAACTGAACTTAAAACAACAGACAAGGTTGTAATGTTGGATTTTTATGCCGATTGGTGTGGCCCCTGCAACATGGTGGCCCCTTTGGTAGCTGAACTTGCAGCAGAAAACCCTGACTATTGTATTGGTAAGGTAAACGTGGACGACGAACCTGAATTGGCCCGTCAGTTCGGTGTGACAACTATTCCTACCCTGGTCATCTTGAACAAGGGAGAAGTTGTTCGCCAGTCCATTGGTGCCCTGCCCAAGGATAAGCTTGAGGCCTTCTTAAAGGGCTAATTTTTTGAGTTTATCTCGGTCTATAATCTTTAGACCGCCTCGGGAGGTTTCCACAATGCCCTCAGCTACAAAGTACTTGACCATTCTGGAAACAACCTCCCGAGCTGAACCCATGTAGCGGGCTATCTGCTCATGGGTCATTTTTATTGAGTCCTGTCCTGTTTTTGTTATTTCATCCCATAAGAAAATTGCTAGTCGCTTATCAAAGCTCATAAAAAGAATTTGCTGCATCACCCACATTACATCAGAAAATCGAGAAACAGCCTTTTCTAGGGCAAAATTTTTCATTGTAAGGTTTCGCTCTGCTAAGTCTGCAAAGGTACCGCCAGCAATAAGATAGCAAGTGCTGTCCTCTTCTGCATCGATTGTTACGTCGAAGGTTATGGCTTCTAAGACGCAGGAAGCGGAGAGCATACAAATGTCGCCGGGAAAAAGACGGTATAAGGTGATTTCTCGTCCCTGTTCTGGTTGTAGGTAGACTCGTAAGCAGCCAGAAATAACCACAATGGCACCAGTACAATGGTTACCGTTATGAATGAGCTTTCCCTGGGGGTAGGTTTGGAGGCTGGTATTTTGGCATAAATGCTGTTTGTCTTGGCTACTTAAATCTAGCCAAAAGGGAAATATTGTACTGAATTGATTTTCGCAGTCTTGATGGTTCACATAAGCCTCCTTTTCATAAATACCTTCCCTTTGACAAAGACCTTTCCTTGATTTAGTATGAAGGTATGTCTGAAGAGAATGTACCCTATGCTCGTCCCCACTGGGATGATTATTTTATGGAAATTTGCGATACGGTAGCTAAACGAGCCACCTGTGGTCGTGGCCGTTCTGGCTGTGTTATTGCCAAGGATAACCGCATCCTTGTAACTGGCTATGTGGGCTCTCCTGCAGGGTTGCCCCATTGTGACGATGTGGGCCATCAATTAAAACAGATGATTCACGAGGATGGCTCGGTAACCCAGCATTGCGTCCGTACCGTTCATGCTGAACAAAATGCTATTTGTCAAGCTGCAAAAAACGGCATTTCTATTGAAGGTGCCACCCTCTATTGTAGAATGACTCCCTGTAGAACCTGCACCATGCTGATTATCAACTGTGGTATCAAGCGGGTGGTGTGCCAGCGAAAATACCACGATAGTGCAGATTCTTTGGCCATGTTCGCCCAAGCAGGGGTAGAAATTACCCATCTGTTGGACGAAGTGCAACAATACGAAAAGAGCTAATCTTAAAGGTTTTCCATGAGCCACTGACGGAAGCTATCATAGTCTGCTGTCATGGGCTGGGAAAGATCGGGGAGGAGAAGTACCCGTTCCAGACGGTCTGGGAGGGGTGGTTCTCGACCCACTGCACCTGTTACGATATCTCCGAATTTTGAGGGATGGGCTGTTTCCAGAACCAATCCAATAGCTTCTCTGTCAAGGATTTTTTGTGACCAACTAGGAAGATTGGGGGTGAGACCTGGTTTTGTATAATCACCTGCAATGCCATCTGCCAAACGACTCATAGCTCCTCTTCGAATATCATCCCAAGCCTGCCATGCAACAGCTCCGTGGGGATCGATGATGTAGCCGGTGCGACGGTGGCAACTTCTGATAGCCTCCATGGTTCCTGTATCATCAAGCCAATAAGAGGCCATGTTTTGACGGATTTCATCTAGGCTGAACATGGCTGTCATTCTTTCGTAGTTACTTGGAGCTCCTACGTCCATAGCATTGGAAAGGGTAGCGATAGAAGGGCGTGCTTGATATTCGCCAGTAGCAATCCAGTCGGGAATTGTTCGGTTAGAATTAGTTGCCGCAACAAATCCCTGAATGGGAGCACCCATCTTTTGAGCCATGAGACCAGAGGTTAAGTTTCCAAAGTTA
The DNA here is from genome assembly GCA_017629095.1 of Treponema sp. GTDB lineage: Bacteria > Spirochaetota > Spirochaetia > Treponematales > Treponemataceae > Treponema_F. The sequence goes on from JAGBXW010000055.1 coordinate 16,993, forward strand.
CCAGAGGGAACAACACAGATAATGGCTGGATTGTCAATTTTGTTGTCCCGTGGACTGCGATGGCGGATTACCAGTGAGGCATAGGTATAGTAAAAACTTTGGGGCAAAAGTCGAGAAATGTTGATGGAGTTGGCGGAAGAAAGACGGAACTTTTCTCGCAACTGTGCATCAGTAAAGGCTGTTTTTACCAGCTTTTGGCAGTCATCAAAGGTTCCTGCCACTCGTAAAGCTCGTACATTTCCAGTGAATGTGGAAAGCTGCTTTTCCTGCAAAGGACTGATTTTTCCTTCGGGATACAAGATGGTTACGTCTAGGCCTGGTACATTGTGGAAGGCACTTCCTACGGCACTACCAGTATCTCCTGAGGTGGCTACAAGGATGTGCAGAGGTTGATCTTCTCCTCTGTTAAAATATGACATGGCACGAGCCATAAAGCGGGCCCCAAAATCTTTGAAAGCGCAAGTGGGACCATGGAACAATTCCAATACATAGGACTGAGGATCCAAGGGAACTACTTGTGCATTGAAAGGATATGCATCCATGATGATTTCTTGCAAGTCTCGTTCTGGAATTTCCCCTTCCACAAAGGGCTTTATGGTTTCGTAGGCAACTTCTCGGAAGGAAGGTTCACTAGTTTTATTTAAAATGCATGAAGTAAGTTTGGGGATTTCCACTGGCATATACAGACCACCTGTGGTAGCATTCATGCCATTTACAACAGCAGTCTTAAAATCAACCTTGACAGAAGAATCTCTTGTATCTGTATAAATCATCATTTACACCTTGAAAAAAAAATTGCAGTTTTACTAAAAAATTAGAATAAAGCACTGTATTATATCATATAGTCATGCAATATACAAGGAATATAGGGCGGGTAATCTATATTTTTTTATGTATTATCCCCGATGAATACTCTAGTTTTTTTTGCTCTAAATCAGTAGAATACACTGTATTTATGTATATGCTATTTTACTTTATTTTTAGCAGAATACTTATTTTCTGGAGCAATTCAATATGGCAGAAAGCGATAGATTAATAGTGCGTGGAGCACGAGAACATAACTTAAAGAATATTGATGTGGAAATGCCTCGTAATAAATTGGTGGTGATTTCCGGCCTGTCTGGTTCAGGGAAAAGTTCCTTGGCCTTTGACACCATCTTTGCAGAAGGCCAACGTCGTTACATGGAAAGCCTTTCCTCCTACGCCCGTCAGTTTTTGGGCAGAATGGACAAGCCTGACATAGACTATATCGAAGGGCTCTCTCCTGCTATCTCTATTGAACAAAAAACGACCCATCGTAATCCTCGCTCCACTGTGGGAACGGTAACGGAGATTTACGACTATTACCGCCTGCTTTTTGCCCGCATTGGTATTCCCCATTGTCCAGATTGTGGCCGTGAGATTCGAGAGCAGTCCACTGACCAGATTATTGACGGTGTGATGGCTTGGGAAGAAGGTGCTAAAATTCAGATTATGGCTCCCGTGGTGTTTCGCAAAAAGGGTGAACATCAAAAGGTGCTGGAGGACGCTCGGAAGGCTGGCTATGTGCGGGCCCGAATCGACGGCATGATGGTGGAGCTGGAGGACAGCATAAAACTGGACAAGCAAAAGAAGCACTCCATCGATTTAGTCATTGACCGCATTATTTTGTCTGATCAGGTACGGAAACGTGTTGCTGCTTCGGTGGAAACTGCCCTCGAGGCTGCCAACGGTATGACCATTATTACTCGCCGTATTGGAGACACAGAGACGGAGCATTTTTTCTCCCAAAAGAATTCCTGTCCTGACTGCGGTATTTCAATTCCAGAGCTGCAGCCTCGGCTTTTTTCTTTTAACAATCCTGTGGGAGCTTGCCCTGATTGTACTGGTTTGGGAGAAACCATGGAGTTTGACCTAGACTTGATTGTGCCCGATAAAACCAAGTCCTTTGATGAAGGAGCCTTTGGTTCTTATAATCCCACTTCTGGCTGGCAGCGAACTCGATTTCAGGCTTTGGCAGATGAATATGGCTTTAGCCTTTCTGATCCCTACGAAAAACTGACGCCAGAGCAACAAAAAGTCTTATTTTTTGGAAGTGACAAGCCAATCCATTTTGTGTACCACAAGCAAAGCGGGGAGGGCCATTCTGTGTACAACAAGCCCTGGCCTGGAATTTTTGCAGACTTGCGGCGACGGCAAATGGAAAGCTTTTCTGAGGCCCAGCGAGAAAGCTATGAGAAATTTATGGTGCATCGTCAGTGTACCAGTTGCGGGGGCTTCCGTTTGAAAAAGGAGGCTCTGGCGGTAACGGTGGGTGGCAAGAATATTTTCCAGCTGACCCAACTTTCTGTGGGAGATTCCATCGACTTTTTTAACAATCTCCAGCTTACGGAGACGGAGGTCCATATTGCCCGCCAAATCAAAAAGGAGATTCAAGACAGGCTTTCTTTTATGAAAAATGTGGGCTTGGATTACCTTACCTTGGAGCGTCAGGCTGCCACCTTGTCTGGTGGTGAAGCTCAGCGTATTCGCCTTGCCACCCAAATTGGCTCCAGCCTCATGGGTGTTTTGTACATTCTCGATGAGCCTTCCATTGGGTTGCATCAGCGGGACAACCAGCGACTTATTGACACCCTGACTTATTTGCGGAATCTGGGAAATACCTTGGTGGTGGTGGAGCATGACGAGCAAACGCTTCGTACGGCAGACTGGATTATTGACTTAGGGCCAGGAGCTGGTGTTCACGGAGGAAATGTGGTGGCTTCTGGAACGCCAGAGGAAGTGATGCAGGTGCCAGAAAGCCTGACAGGACAATATCTTGCTGGAACCTTAAAAATGGAGATTCCCAGTCAGCGACGGGAAGGAAACGGCAAGTTTATTACCATGGCTGGGGTGACGGAGCACAATCTAAAGGATGTAACCGTGGAGATTCCCTTGGGAAAATTCGTTTGCATTACAGGAGTTTCTGGCTCTGGTAAGTCCACCTTGCTGAGCGACGTGTTCTTTCCTGCCGTTTCCAACAAGATTATGCGTTCAAGTTTGCCAGTGGGGGCGTACAAGGAAATTACTGGTTTGGAATACATCGACAAGGTCATTAATATTGACCAAAGTCCCATTGGCCGTACTCCTCGCTCAAATCCAGCTACCTACGTGGGAGTTTTTGATGGCATTCGAGAATTGTATGCTAGCTTACCAGAGGCAAAGGCACGGGGCTTTAAGAGTGGGCGATTCAGCTTTAACGTAAAAGGTGGACGTTGTGAGCATTGTCAAGGGGCAGGAACAATTACCATCGAAATGAACTTTTTGCCCGACGTATACATTCCCTGTGAGGTATGCCGTGGCGCCCGCTTCAATCAAGAAACCCTAGACGTGCGATACAAGGGAAAGAATATTGCCGATGTGCTAGCAATGACCATTGAAGAGGCGGCGGAATTTTTTGCCCACATTCCCCACATTGCCCGTAAGCTAGATACCTTGCTGTCCGTGGGATTGGGCTACGTCCAGATGGGGCAATCCGCCTTGACCCTGTCTGGCGGTGAGGCTCAGCGGGTGAAGCTGGCCAATGAGCTGGCTCGTCGTTCTACTGGTAAGACCTTGTATATTCTTGATGAGCCCACCACGGGTCTGCATTTTGCCGATGTAAAGCAGCTGATGGAGGTTATCCAGCGACTGGTGGATCAGGGCAATACGGTGGTAATGATTGAGCACAATCTTGATGTGATTCTTCAGGCAGACCATATCATCGACATGGGGCCAGAAGGTGGTTTCCGTGGTGGAACTGTGGTGGCTACAGGAACTCCAGAGGAAGTGGCCCTGTGCAAGGAATCCTACACAGGACTCTACGTAAAGGAAATGCTAGATCGTCATGCCCAAGGCTTGCCGGGATTAGGGGCTGGTGGTGTTGCCCTTTAGTCCAGAAGGATATTGATGGTCGTGGATTTTTGAGGAGTTGTGCAGTTGGCTGGTGGTTTCAAGTGTAGATATAGGATTTTTCTCTTGTGTTTTCTCTGGTGCGGGGCTTTATCCCTCTTTGCCGACACCAGTACCGTCACCATAGAAAGTGCCCGCAACACCTCCTATTACACTGACGAAGCTTCTGAGGATGAGATAATCGTTTTTACTGGAAACGTGGTGATTTCCGTGGTTCAGGGTCAAAGTTCAAGCCGTATTCAGGCTGATCAGGTGAACTTTAACCGTAGTCAAGGCTTGTTGTATGCATCGGGTTCAGTTACTTTGGAGCGAGATACAGGTTCTGGTGAGCCTGAGCATTTAGTAGCGGAAAGTCTTTTGTTCAATATAAACACGGAGGAGGGCATTTTCAACTCAGGCACGGTAATGCAGTCTGATTCAGGAGCCTTGCAGTTAGATAGTCAATCCCAGATGGTGGTTTCCTCAGAGCTTTTTGCCCGGGATGATTCTGGCGTCATTGCCTTCAAAAGTGGAAGCCTTACCTTTTGTGAGGAACCAGATCCCCACTGGAAGATAAATGCTTCCCGAATCTGGCTTTTGCCAGGCAATGAATTTGCCTTTGCCAATGCCCTCTTGTATGTGGGCAAGGTTCCCATCATGTACTTTCCTTTCTTCTACTATCCCAAAGATGAGTTGATTTTCAATCCAGTCTTTGGCTATGACCAGCGAAAAGGCTATTTTATTCAAACTACTACTTATTTTATAGGCCGAAAGAAGCCTAGTGAAAAAAAGGATGATGATTCTTTTTTCAGCTTCTTAAACAGCTCCACCTTGTACAAGCAGCGGAGAGAAGGGCTTGTTTTACGGAATCTGGAAGAAAAAGATACGGAAAAATATCCCCACACCGTTAAGCTTTTGGCTGATTACTACACAAACTTAGGGGGCCTTGTAGGTGTTGCTGGTGTATTCAATCCAGAAAATAGCAACATCTCAAAAGTAGATTTTTCCCTCAACATAGGACTTAGTCGTTCTCTTTTTCCCGTTACCGAAGGAGGAATAAGTGTGTATGTCCCTTATGATTCTCAGGGGGACACTCATTATAACGATTCTTATTTTGCAGGTATCTCCATTCCTTTCCGATATCGTGGTCATTTTACCATGAATCTCGTAAAACCTTTTTCGCTTGCAGTTGACCTGCCCTTGTACTCAGACCCCTTCTTTAATCAAGATTTTTTGACAAAGCGTGAAGAAACCATGGACTGGTTTAATTTCATCATGTCCAGTGGTGGGGAAGATACTTCGACCACAAGTACCTCTGGGGAGATTTCTTCGTTTTTATGGAAGATTACGGCATCGTTTTCTCCTTCGATTCCGACCATTCTAACCCCTTATATTTCATCTGCAAGCTTTTCTCCAGGATTTAATCTAAATTTTTATTCTATTACGGACACTACTACCATGTCTGCAGAAGAAGCCAGTGTGAGTCCCAGTAGAAAGACTTTTTATCCTGCTCTTATCAAGCCATTTTATTTTACTGGAAGTATTTCTGGAACCTTGTTTCAGTATCCCTTTCCTGAAAAAAAAGCAGCTATAAGTGCTAGAATTATCAAGCAAGTTTCAAAAAATGAGTTGCATGTACCAACTATTTTTATGAGTGAGGAAGAAAAAGAGGCTGCCTTGGCAAAAGCTGCTGAGACAGAGGCAGGAGAAAATCAAGACCAGGACGTTGAAGAAATACAGGAAGCTGCAGAGGAGGTGGTGGAAGAGCCTGTGGAGGATCCAGTGGAGGATCCGCTGAAAAACCTGGCCTTGCCTATCATTCCTGTTTCAACGCCTTCTATTCAGGCCATCAATAATGGAATCACCTACAAGTTGTCTTATTCTATTTCTCCCAATCTTTCTTCAGAAATTGGGTATGATGTGCCAAAACAAGCGAAAGAGTTTGACTGGAATGATATCAATTCAACTTTTATCTATCTCACCGTACCAACTCAACTTTCGAGCAGTTTTGGATTTCACAACTCATTGTTGGGAATAAATAATACCTTGAATTTTTCGCCAGTGTTTCAGCGTCACCCCATTTACAAGGATGAATCAAAACGCGAGAACATTAAACGGAATGATTATATTGCTCAAAAACTAGATTTAAGCAATAGTAATGCTATAACCCTGTCTCCTTTTGTATATCATCCTCTTTTTTCTGGTACAAATATCAGCTGGAATACTAATGTTCGTGTTATCCGTACTAGTTTTATTGGTACGGCCGAAAATCCAGAATGGGAATATAAGCTTCCTGAATGGGATGAAAATTCTTTTAACAGCCATAACCTGACTACAAATTTTAAAAGTCAGCAGGGTAAATTCTCTCAGCAGCTTAGTTACACCACGGTATTGCCTCCACTGCGGGAATCCCACGCTGGAACCATTACGTTGGGATTTCCCTACGTCAGTACCAGTCTCAGTACAGGAATTCAACGAAAAAGCATCACTGACAAGGAATGGGTCTATCAACCCTTGAATCAAAGTTTTAGTCTTTCCCTGCTTTCAAATAAACTTGTTTTCAGTGAAAGCTATCGATACAATCTGGAAGAGAAATATAACGAGAATTTGTCCTTGAGATTGTCTGGCTATGGATTTTCTGCAGATTTTGTGATGCAATATGTTGCTGGCTACGAGTATGATGATTTGCTGGGATGGAAGCTCAAACAAGACAAGGTGTTTCAGGCCTCCCATCTTGATTTAAGATATAATTCTCCTTCTAGCAAAAAAATCTATTTTTGGAAAAACAGGATATCACTTGATTCGAATCTTACTACGACTGTCAAGCTTGATTTCCTTCGGCCAACAAATAGTTATTTTACCTTTGCTCCTTCAATTTCATTGACCATCAATGAATTTCTCACCCTCACCTTTAAAGCAAGTTCTCGCAATGATGTGATTTATAGATATATTCAAAAAATCACGAATTTTGAGCCTAAAATTCCTGGTGAAGAAAATATTTTCAAGGATTTGTGGAATTCCTTTGCCTTTTGGGATGAGAATAAACGAAAGGCTTCTGGTTTCAAGTTAAAGTCTCTTGATATCGGCCTTTCTCACCAGCTCCATGACTGGACTTTAACCTCACAATTTACCATTACTCCAAGGCAAATTTCTGAAAACGGTAAGCAATTTTATGATTTTAGTCCCTATTTTACCCTGTCGGTAGTATGGAAACCCATGAACAGTATGAAAACCACCATTGAAGATGAGTACGGTACCGTAACCTTGAATCCATAGGTACGTTCAACTACTTATAGTCAAGGCTCAATAAAACTTGACTTTCTATAATAGTTAGCGTACCTTAACTGTAAGGAGAATAACATGATTGATTATATTATCGGTTTTGGCGTGGCTGCCTTGGTAGTGTTTTCAGTAGTTCGTGGAATAAAACAAAAATCTCGTGGTAAGACTGGAGGTTGTGGTTGCGGTTGTAGCAGTTGTAGCTCCTTCAGTAGCTGTAACTCTTGTTCCAGTACTCCAACTGCAACCAAGGATTCAAAAGAATAGGGGGTTATACCTTTCTAAAAAGTCTTTTGAAGAAGTTTTTTATAGCGTTCCAAATCCTATGCCCAAATTTGGGGTTTTTCAGTCTTTCCAGCTGCTTGTATCCTTCTAAAAGCTCAAATTCAGTAAAATTGCTTCGTTGGGTATTTTCTTCCAGTTCGATTTCAAGCAAGGTAACAGGATCGTTTGTGTCAACCACCACTGCATCAATGGTGGTCCACCCTAGTTGTCTTGCTGCTTCTAAACGGCGTTGCCCTGCAATTAAATGATATTCCTTTGTAAGGGTAATGGGATTTAAAAGACCGTAACGCTTGAGGCTATCTTTGAGGGGTTCTAAATCACCTAAATTTTTTCGCACTCGCTTATCGGTCTTTATTTGGTTTAGTTCTACCAGCATCGCTCCTCCTTACCAAGTTTTAGTCAAAACTACGCTAAAATCAATCCAGCAAATAGTTTCGTGTTGCTTGTTTTACTTCTTCCTCTTGCTGGGGAAGGGCAGTGTCTGCGAATTCACCTTCCATGGAATCACCTTCAAATGCTGTATCATCAGGGAGAGAGAAATCCTTCAAGAAGCTAAGATCTACTACCAATGGCTCATCATCAATATCAAGATGATAACTTGCTCCTGAATAATATCGCTCCTGCTCCAACCGCTGAATACCTACTGTTTGCACGTGAACCCTGTTGATGTGGAGCTGACAAATATCCACAGGCTGGGTTCCTGTTAAAAAGTACTGGGTAGTACGGTGATTTTCACAAGCATCTGTTCTAATTTGCCCAGAAACAGAACAAACCTCTGCCTTAACTAAATTTGTCTGGGGAATGGGGAATTCCTTGTAGGGATAATCTTCGTTGGCTACGCGCATATATTCACCCCAAGCCACACCAGAAAGGGTAGAACCTGTGAGTTCTGTTCCCAAGGACTGGCCAGGGATATCAAATCCAAACCAAACAGCTGTAGTAATATAGGGAGTATAACCAACTGCCCAGGCATCAGCCCAGTTCTGGGTGGTACCAGTTTTACCTGCTGCTGGCATGGTGTATGTTTTGCCGTTTTTACCCTGATATTTAAATCGTGAGCCATAGCCAGAACCTCGATGCAAAGTTCCTGAGGTTACCGTTTTTTGGAGCATGTTTGTCATAAGGAAGGCATTCTGAGGAGAAATCACCTGAATTGCATTGCCTTTTTCCTGCTGAGCCAAACGTAAATCACGTTCTGGATTCAAGATAACCTTACCGTTCTTGTCTTCAACGGAAAGAACAGCGATGGGTTCAACCTCCTTTCCCTGATTTCCAAAAATAGCAAAGGCTCTGGCCATTTCTACTGGACGCACAGAACATGTTCCCAAGGCCAAGCTTAAGTAGGGACTGAATCCTCTGGTAGGAATTTCTGCTTCTGGAATACCTAGTAAGGCGGTGGCTCGGTCAATGGCAGCATTGTAGCCAATGGCTTCAAATACCTTTACAGACACAACGTTCATGGAGGTAGACAATGCATACCACAGCTGCACGTCACCTTCCCATATTCCGCGGAAGTTTGCGGGAATATAGGGTTTTCCGTCAGCATTTCTAAATACTGTTGGTGTGTCGGACATAAGGGTTGCAGGGGTAAACTGACCAGAATCCAAGGCTGCTGAATAATACAGTGGCTTAAAGGAGCTTCCCGGCTGGATTTTTGCCTGGGTTGCTCGAATCAGCTGGTTAGAGGAACTATATTCACTTCCACCCACCAAGGCAGTGATATATCCCGTGCTGTTTTCCAAGGAAATCAATGTTCCTTCTATAGTAGTCTTGCTGTTTTCCTTCTCTTTTAAGGCATTTGCCTTATTCACTACTGCTAGCTTCACATCATCAAGCCCAAACATGAGTGACATGACGTCAAGAATAGGATTAATTTCTGAATTGAAGGTAGACAGAGCCTTATTTTCTATATGCTGCTCAGAAGTTTTAAGCTGGGGAAGGTTGAACACCAAAGAAAAAAGCTCCGTCATGGGGATATAAGTGTCTGCTGCAGAAGTTTTTCGCAAATTGCTAGAGTTCTTGTAGGACTCATTTGCCTGCTGGATATATTTATCCATAGTTCTTTGTGCAGCCTGCTGATGCTTCATGTTTAAGCTGGTGTGTACGGTAAAACCACTGGTGTAAATATCATCTGTTCCATAGAGCATGTCGGACAATTCACGGCGAACATACTCACTGAACCAAGGAGCCTTGTCATCCCGCATGTAGTAGGCAGAGGAATTGATTCGTGTGTAGTCAAAATTTAGCCAGAAATCGTCATAGGATTGTCTTGCTTCTTCTGGCGTCAAATATCCGGCCTTTACCATTTCTTCCAGTACATTCTGCTGACGGGCCATTGCTCGGTTTGGATAGTCAAAGGGATTATAGTAGGCTGGATTTGATAACTGAACCACCAAGATTGCCGCTTCAGCAGCGGTGATTTCAGTAGCATCGTGGCCAAAATAGTACTTGGAGGCAGCTTTAACTCCGTAGGTTCCTCCTCCAAAGTAAATTTTATTCAAATATAGCTCAAGGATTTCGTTTTTTGACCAACGGCGTTCCATTTGTATTGCCCACCACAATTCTTTCAGCTTTCTAGTGAGGGATTTTTCTGTACGGTCGCAATACAAGGTACCTGCAATCTGCTGAGTAAGAGTACTTCCTCCACCCAAGGACTTACCAGTAAACACACCTACAAAGGCTCGGATAATTGCCTTGAGTCTAAATCCGTTATGCTCATAGAAAACCCTGTCCTCACGAGTAATGAGGGCATTCAACATTTGAGGAGGTAATTGGGTAAAGCTGATGATTTCACGGTTTTCATCGGAGGCAAATTGAGTGATGACCTCTCCATTTATATCCAGCAATCGTGTTGGCAATGCTGTGGTAAATTCCGTGAAATTTTCTGTATTGATGGTATTCGTGGTTTCTGCCAGCAAAAGGCCCAACACCACTCCGAAAAATAATGCACAAAGAAAAGTTACAGACACAAAGAAATATGTCCGCTTTTTAATTTTTCCCATTAGAACAAGATAGGGGAGAGCGGGTTTTTTGTCAAGGCGTTGGATTTGCGGTGCAAATCCAACTAATGAGTTTTGCAAAGCAAAACTCAGGTATTTTATGGTTTGTGGGGACAGGTGGATGGGGAGTGTTTTTTTCAAAAAAATAAAAAAAACTTAACATCCTATAAAAAAAGACGATAAGTGTAATAAGTATCCTGTGAAAATTACACTGGACGGCTTAGTCAGAATGTGATTAGGCTGATGAATTTGGAGGTATGCCAATGTTGGCACCAAACATGAATCTGGAACTGGGGTTTCGGGAGCCAGTTCAAACTTCTGGCAATTCCCAGCGGCTGGAACAGAAAAGTTCCGGTCCCTCTTCATTTGAACGAGCTCTGGAACGAGCCCGTACTGAAAAGACTTCAGCCAGTGAACCAGCAGAAGCAAAAACTGATGAAACCGTAGAATCTCAGAGTAAGATTTCTAAGGAAGGAGAGCAGGTGGTTCTTGAAGAATCTGCTCCAAAGGTTGCTGACGAAATTAAGACTCTGGAAAAAACTATTGCTGCTCAGGTTGATACTGAGAAAAAAAGCCTAAATCTTCCTATTGTAATGGATGAAATTGCTCCTCTCTCAGAAACTATTTCTATAGAAGCTGTTCTGGCAGAAGGTTTGGATCCAGATGCTCTTTCCCAGAAGTTGGTACTGCAGCAATCAGAATTAGGTGAAGAAATCGCTGAAACTGTGACAAAAGAGCCTACAGAAGAAGGTGTGCTTGTTTTGGCAGAATCCTTAGAAGCTGCCAACAAGGCTCAGGAAATTCAACCAGAGATTTCTGAAAAGAAAAGCAAGAAAATTGAGCCAAAGGATGTGGATTATTCCATTGCCCAAATCCTCCAGAATAATCAACAGGGAGAAAAGCTTGCTGAAGGAAATCCTGTTGTAGTGGAGGATACCATAGCAGCGATTCAGGGAGAGGGTAAAGCTCTCAAGCTGGAAACAGGTACTTCCCTTGACCAGAAGATTGCAGTGCAGGATTTGCGTACAGCTGCTGAAAATGGCGTTACCGAAGCATCTCTCAAAGATGGCAACTTTGTTACCACTGTAAGCCAAGGAGAAGGAACTGCCGACATTACCCTGCAATTGGCTCAGGGAACTGAAACGAGTGGAAATACTTCTGTAGCTACCGGTAGCAAGGAAATGAATTTTAGTGCCATGCTTTCAAATCAATTGCAAAATAATGCTACAGAATTAGTGCAAACTGGTTCAATTATCCTTCGTGATGGAAACGTGGGAACCATCAACTTGATTCTCCATCCAGAGGAATTAGGAAACGTAAAAATCAGCTTGGAATTAAATGACAAGATGGTTTCTGCTCAAATTAAGGTTGCTTCTGAAGAAGCCTTCCAAGCCTTTAAGGAATCCATTGCTTCATTGAAGCAGGCCTTTACAGACAGCGGTTTTGATACAGGTTCCTTTGACCTGTCTTGGGCTGGCAATGGTCAGCAGCAACATGGGGGACAACAGCAGCAAAACCATGGACATATTGCCTTTGCTAACACCCTTTATGGAGAAATGATGGCAGAGGATGGTATAGATTCTGGAGTTGAAGGCGAAATCCTTCAAAAAACTTATTCAGATTCGTCACAAATTGCCGTTAATATAATGGCATAGAAGTTTTTTCAAAAGTATAGGAGCTGGATTTTATGGAAATAAATACAATGATGAGTGCAGCGGAGAAGACACAGACAACCTTGGCTGTAGATACATTCAACAAGAGTTTGGCTGTTAATGGTCGTACCGCAAGCCAGGAGCTGGGTAAGGACGACTTCCTTAAGCTGTTGATTACACAGTTGCAGAATCAGGATCCCACCAGCCCTATGGAAAATACAGAGTTCATTGCTCAGATGGCTCAGTTCTCTTCTTTGGAGCAAATGACTAACATGAGCACCGAATTTACCAAGTTGGCAAACATGCTGAATTCTGGTGAGGCAGTTAGTCTTTTGGGCAAGAATGTGGAGGTTGCTTCTGGCGAATCTTCCATCAGTGGAGTTGTAGAGGCCGTTACTCGGGGTACTAATCCTCAGATCAAGGTGAACGGTATGTTATATTCAATGGATCAGATCAACGCCGTATACGGCAACTAAGAGGGTAATTTTATGATGAGATCACTTTACTCCGGTGTATCCGGTATGCAGAATCACCAGACACGTCTGGATGTAATTGGAAACAACGTAGCTAACGTAAATACAACTGGATTTAAGCGTGGCCGTGTAAACTTTCAGGATATGATTTCCCAGCAGCTTTCTGGAGCTGCCCGCCCCACCACAGAAGTTGGTGGTGTAAACCCCAAGGAAGTAGGACTTGGTGTAATGACAGCTAGCATTGACACCATCTTTACTCAGGGTAACTTGCAGTCTACTGGTGTTTCCACTGACGTAGCAATCCAGGGAAATGGATTCTTTATTCTCAAAAACGGCGAAGAATCATTCTATACCCGTGCAGGTGCCTTTGGCTTGGACAGTGAGGGAACCTTGGTAAATCCTGCCAACGGTATGCGTGTACAGGGATGGATGGCAGAAGAATTGAATGGTGAGATGGTATTGAACACTGCTGGTTCCACTGAGGACATCATCATTCCTGTGGGAACAAAGGATCCTGCTAAGGCTACCCAGAACGTAAACTTTGCTTGTAACTTGAACAAGAATACTCCAGAAATTTTGGAAGGAGCAAGTCCTGCTGATATTGCCAAGGGAACTTGGGCTACAGAACAGAAGATTTATGATAGTTTTGGAAATCAGCACACATTGTCTGTTTCCTTTACTCGTGTAGTAGGTAATCCTAACCAGTGGGAAGTTACTGTAAATGTAAATCCTGAGGGAGAAACTCCTACAGAAACTCGTGTTGGACTTGGAACTACTGACGGCACAGAAAATACCTTCTTAGTAAACTTTGATAACAACGGCACCTTGTTGTCTGTAATGGATTCTGCTGGAAATATGACAAATCCTGAAGGAGAGGTTATTCTCCAGACTTCATTCAATGTCCCTGGTGCAAATCCTGACGAAAACGGTAACCCCTATCGTCAGAACTTGAACATCAACTTGGGAACTATCGGAAGCCAGAAGAATACCATTACCCAGAGTGCTTCTCAGAGTTCCACAAAAGCCTTCTATCAGGATGGTTATACCATGGGGTACTTAGATAACTTCAAGATTGACTCCACAGGAACCATTACTGGTGTATATTCCAATGGAACAAACCGCATCATTGGACAATTAGCTCTTGCTTCTTTCACTAACCAAGGTGGTTTGGAAAAGGCTGGAGAGAACACCTATGTTGAGTCTAACAACTCTGGTATGGCAAACATTGGTGTATCTGGTATTGCTGGAAAGGGGTCCTTGTTGGCTGGCTCCTTGGAAATGTCTAACGTAGACTTAACCGAGCAGTTCACTGACATGATTGTAACCCAGCGCGGTTTTCAGGCAAGCTCCAAGACAATTCAGACTGCTGACACCTTGTTGGACACAGTCATGAACTTGAAGCGCTAAATGAGTACGTAGGGCCATGAGGTGGGACATGGCTTGGTAATAGGTCACCAGTCAGGTAATCATTTTGGTTCTTGGCTGGTGTTTTTATTTTAAATCTGGATGAATGTGGTTTTATACAAAAAAAAATAGATTCCTATTTTTTTTTCTCATTTTTATTCACAAACATCCGATATTATAATAGACTGTTTTGGGAGGATTTAAAAGGGAGACTGGACTGGTTGACCTAAAATCAGATTATGATTGAAGTTATGCGTCTTGACGGAAAAAAGTACTGGATAAATCCCCATCAGATTGAATCCATCGAATGTAACCCAGATGTTACACTCTGCATGCTTTCTGGAAAGCATATAGTGGTAAAGGATTCACCCGAAGATATTATAGCCCGTATTATAGCATACCGCCGCCAGATTGGTGCCTTCAAGAACGAAGAATAGGCGGGGAAGAGGAGTTTTTAATGGATATAGCGACAATAATCGGTCTTGTTGGCGGTACAGCTTGCGTTGTCATGTCAGTTATCACTTCTGGTGGAACCATGATGGGTATTATTGACATCCCTTCTGTATTCATGACTATTGGTGGTTCTTTCTGTGCTTTGATGATTGTAGCCCCCTTAAAGGATGTTCTTAATACTCTTAAGGTTATGGGAAAAGTTTTCAAGGTTCCTGACTTTGGAGAGAAGATGTTGGTACAGAACATGGTTGCCTTGTCAGAAAAAGCTCGTCGTGAAGGTATTCTTGCTCTGGAAGAAGGCTTGGAGGACTTGGACGACGAATTTATGAAGACTGGTTTGCGTCTTGTAGTTGACGGTACTGATGGTGTTGTTATCCGTGGTATCATGGAGAGTGAGATGGGGCAAATCGAAGCTCGCCACATGAACTTTATTGGTATTGTAAACCAGTGGGCAGGTTATGCACCTGGATTCGGTATGATTGGTACCGTTCTTGGTCTTGTAGGTATGTTGAATAATTTGGAAGATAAGTCATCCTTGGGACCAAACATGGCGGTTGCTCTTATTACCACTCTCTATGGTTGTTTGATGGCTAACTGGATTTTAGGGCCTATAGCTCAGAAATTGGCTGGTCAAAATGCTAGTGAAATGCGTACAAAAGAAATGATTATTGAGGGAGTTTTGTCTATTCAAGCTGGTGATAACCCTCGTATCCTTGCCATGAAGCTCTTAACCTATCTTGATCCTGTATCTAGAAAGGCTATTGAAGCTGACGTATTGAAGGACTAACGGAGGGGCTATGGCAAAGAAGAAGAGAGAGGCTGCGGCAGCATCATCGGCATGGCTCAACAGTTATGGAGACATGATTACCTTGATGCTCTGCTTCTTCGTTATGTTGTATAACCCTTCAGAAGTGGACACAGTTCAAATGGCAGAACTTACTGCATCGATTCATGGAGATGCAGGTGGTGGTAAGTCTTTGGCCGCAGGTCGACTTGCTGATTTAGGTAACACTATCAATAGTTTGCCTTCAATAGAAAAGGGAAAATCCCTCGGTTTGGCGGTAAAGCGGGCAGTCAGTGTTTTTGCCCCTGATGTAAAGTCCAACAAGATTACCCTCACAAGTGATGAGCGTGGTCTTGTCATTACCTTGGCGGGAGACTCCTTCTTTGCAGAGGGTAGTGCAGAGTTACGGATTGACGAAACTCGAGAAACTTTGTTGAGATTAGCACAGTTTTTGTCTGGAGCAGATTTAGCAAATCGTCGCTTTAGAATTGAAGGTCATACAGACAACACTCCTGTAGCAGGTGAGAATTTCCCCAGTAATTGGGAGTTGTCTACAGCTCGTGCTACCAATGTGTTGCATTATCTGTCTGATTTCGGTGTGAATGAGGCTCAATTCTCTGTAGCTGGATATGCAGATACTCGAGCAAAGGCTTCAAATGACACTGCCGAAGGCAGGGCATATAATCGTCGTGTAGATATAATTATTCTGGACGATGGACATTTTTAACGGAATATAGCAGACTATCAAATGGAGGAATGATTTATGGCTAATGAATCTATGGACTTTGAAGACAATGAAACCACCGGTGAATCCGAAAAAAAATCAAAAGGAATTGGTGGCCTGCTTCCAACCTTGCTTAAATGGGTTGCGATTGTTTTAGGTGCAATCATCCTTATTGTAACAGTTGTGGTAATCACCATGAAGATTGTTGGAGGAAATACTTCTCAGCAGGCAGTGATTCCCGTTTCTCAGGAATATGGAAGTAAGCGTGAGGTTTTGGACTGGTATACTTCTTTGGGTCAGATAAGCACTAAAACAAGTGATTCAATTCCTGCCAGTGTGATTGTAGAAGTTGTGCTTGGTTATAAGCAAGCAGACAAGGCTGCATCCACTGAGATTACCCAGCGCCAAATTGAAATTAAGGATTATCTGCGTCGTTATTTTACCGAGTTGACTGCTGAGGATTTGCGTCCTCGAAATGAAGAGAAGCGTCGTATTGAAATTCGAAATGCGATTAATGATGATATCTTGAGTTCTTCTAAGATTCGAGATGTACGTTTCTTGAGCTTACAGATAATCGAGCAGTAGTAACCATCTAGGGGTTTTTATATGAATGAAGTTCTGTCCCAGGACGAAATTGACCAGCTTCTCACCGCCATTAGTTCCGGTAGTTCGGAGTCGGAGGATTTTAAGCCGGTAAATGATACCCGCAAGATTAAGATTTACGACTTCAAGCGACCTGACAAGTTCTCTAAGGAACAAATCAGGACGGTATCCATTATGCATGAAACCTTTGCCCGTTTGACTACAACTAGTCTTTCGGCTCAGTTGCGGAGTATCGTTCATGTTCATGTGGCGTCAGTTGATCAGCTTACTTATGAAGAGTTTATTCGCTCAATTCCTACACCAACCACTCTTGCGGTTATAAACATGGATCCACTGAAGGGTAATGCCATTTTGGAGATCGATCCAGCTATTACCTTCTCCATGATTGATCGCCTTTTTGGTGGAACTGGTCAGGGAGCAAAGGTTCAGCGTGATCTTACAGATATTGAGCAATCCGTTATGGAAGGAATCATTGTTCGTATTTTGGCAAATATGCGTGAAGCATGGACTCAAGTTATTGACCTACGGCCGCGCATGGGACAGATTGAGACAAATCCCCAGTTTGCCCAGATTGTAGCCCCTTCTGAAATGGTTGTTTTGGTAACCTTGGAAACAAAGATTGGTGAAGAGGAAGGAATGATGAATTTCTGTATTCCTTATATCACCATTGAACCCATTATTTCTAAGTTGTCCTCTCAGTTCTGGTTCTCTTCTGTACGACGAAGTTCTACAACCCAATATTTGGGTGTGTTGAAAGAAAAATTGGCAGATGTAGACATGGATGTAGTGGCAGAAATTGGTTCTGTTTCTTTACCTATCCGAGATGTTTTGTCTTTGAGGGTAGGTGATACAGTCCGGTTGTCTAATGTTCGCATTACCGATCCAATTACCTTGAGTGTAGGAAACAAAAAGAAGTTTTTGTGTCAGCCTGGTGTGATAGGAAAGAAGATGGCTGTTCAGGTTTTGAACAAGCTGGAGCAGGTTGAATCAGAAGATTTTGAAGAATTAGCAGTAGAAGGAGACGAGTCATATGAGTGATGGTACCATTTCCCAAGATGAAATTGATGCATTGTTAAGTGGTGTAGACATGGGCGGGCTTTCTGTAGGTGGAGGTTCGTCAACAGCTTCTGCTGGAAAAATCGAAACTGCTAAGTTAGTACAATTTGCAGTTGACTTGAAGGATAAATTAGCTCATAATATAGGAACCATGACAGGTGCAATTTCTGTTGTGGCAGAGCCTTCTGTTGAGTCAGCAAATCGTGAAACTTTCTTGGCAAAGTTGCCCGAGACTGTTGTAGCGGTAATGGCTGATTTTTCTGCTGGGCTTACAGGAGATCACTTATATGTGCTTTCCACTGATTTTGCACAGAAATTGGCCAGTCTCATTAACAAAGAAGATAATGCAGATTTAGACGAGATGGCGCTCTCTGTCATCGCAGAGGTTGTATCTGGTCATACTGGTGCTGAGATTACAGAGTTAACAAAGAATGGTCGTTTCCCTGGTTTAGCTTGCAATCCTGGTGAGGCTGTGAATGGTCCTAAGGCCATGGTTCGTTTTCCTCAAGGTGAATTTGCTCTGTTCTCTTATCCTGTTACTCTCGATGGAACTGCTTATACTCTTTGGGAGGCTGTTGCCGGTACAGTTGCTGATCAGATTTCTAGTGCATTAGGTAATAGTGCAGCTTCTGCTGCTCCTGTTCAACCAATGGGGCAATCTGCTATGAATGGCATGGGCGGTGGTATGAACATGGGGGGAATGCAGGCTGCTCCCATGAATATGAATGGCATGGTTATGCAACAGACCATGGGCGGGGGAATGAATATGGGCGGAATGGGAAATGGTTTTGCTTCTATGCCTATGGGTATGGGAGTTCCCAATGTGCAATCTCTACAATTTCCAGGACTCCAAGTTGGCGTAGGTGGCATGGATCAGGGAAGTAATATCGGTTTGATCATGGACGTATACATGGAGATGACCGTAGAGTTGGGACGTACTAAGAAACAAATCAAGGAAATCCTTGGAATGGGAGAAGGTACCATTATTGAGCTGGATAAGCTTGCTGGTGAGCCTGTAGACATTCTAGTAAACCATAAACCTATAGCTAAGGGAGAAGTTGTGGTAATTGACGAAAACTTCGGTGTTCGTGTAACTGAAATCCTTTCTCCTATTGAGCGTGTTACTGGTTAGAAATTTATGGGCTTGAATCACAAAGGAAAAGTCCTAAAAATATTATTTTCTCTTTGCAGTTACCTTCTGATTGCAGGCTATGCTTGGAGTCAGGAGGTTGTTGCGTCTGAAAATGAAACAGTCGGTAGAGTTGCTGAATCTCAAATTTTAATTGCACAAGATGTTGCGGAAAATACTGAAAGTACCATTACAGAAGGTTTTTCGTATGGTATTTGGTTTTTTGTTCGTACTATCTTGGTGTTGGCAGTAGTACTTGCATTGGTATGGGCTTTCTTTTTGTTTCTCAAGAAAGTTTCTGGTACAACAACAAGTTCTGATCCCTACCTAAAAAAAGTTGCCTCTTTATCTTTATCCCCTGGAAAATTCGTATATGTTATTACTTTGAATTCCAAGGCATATCTCATAGGTGTAGCTGATAATTCCGTTAATCTTATTGCAGAAATTGATGACAAGGAATTAATTGACGCCATGAACTTGCATGTTCCCCAAAGCTTTGAGGGGAAAAAGCCGTTGGATTTTAGTTCTTTGTTAGGAAAATTTGTGAACACAAATGGCCAAAAATATTCTGCTAAGAAGGGTGGGGGAGGTTTTTCTTCCTCTAATGTAGTTGAGCTTTTACAGAATCAGCGTTCTCGATTAAACGAAACTGAAACAACGGAGGAAGATAATGGTACTCCGTAAGTTTACTACAAAAACATTTCCGAAGATTTTAATTTGTGCCATTATTGCTGTAGCCTGTTGTTTTCCAGCCTTTTCTCAGACTTTCCCCCAAGGTGCTACTAGGGGAAGAACTAGTATGGTAGGTGAAGTGACTGGTGTGGATGTTCCTAATATCAGTGTAGACATCCGTAACCCAGAAACTGGGCAAGAGGTGGCTTTTTCAGTTCAGCTTTTGTTGACTCTTACCGTCTTGACCTTAGCTCCCAGCATCTTGATTTTGGTAACCTGTTTTTTACGGTTTTCTATCGTACTGGACTTTATCAAGCGGGCCCTTTCTTTGCAGCAGGTTCCTCCCACGGCGGTGCTAAACGGAATTGCCTTTTTCATGACCTTGTTTATCATGTGGCCTACGTTAACAGAGATTTATACCAATGCGTATAAACCTATGGCCGACGGAGAAATTGGGATAGAGCAAGCCTTTGCAGAGGCAGAAGCTCCTTTGCGTATGTTTATGTACAATCAGATGGCCTCTAAGTCTAGTCAGAAGAATGCAGCTACTAGCTATATTACCATGTTTATGGCTATTGGTGGACTTGATAAACCGCAAACTCTGGCAGATGTGCCCACCTATGTATTGGTACCTGCCTATATTTTGAATGAGCTGACCATAGCCTTCCAAATAGGTATATTGTTGTATATTCCCTTTATCGTCATCGATATGGTGGTGGCAAGTATCCTCATGTCCATGGGTATGATTATGTTGCCTCCAGTACAAATTTCTATGCCCTTTAAACTCATGCTCTTTGTGCTGGTGGACGGTTGGGGCTTGTTGACCCAGCAGCTGTTCAATTCTATTGTCCGATAGTAAGGATTTTTCATGTTAGCAAAGAATCTCGCACTCAAAATCTTTGAAGGATTTTCCATTGAGCGATGGAATGATCTTGTTCGTCCCCATGAAATGATTGAGATGGATAAGTGTGCCGAAAAGATGATGGTTGCTTACATCATTGGGAAGTACGAGGAGGCCCAAGGAAAAAGTATTGACTGGGATTGGATGATTCATGCCTCCTTCTTTGAGCTTTTACGAAAGATTGCTCTGTGCGATATAAAGTCTCCAGTACAGCGGATGATTCGTCGTGATTATCCTGAGGAATATAAAAAGTTGAATCAGTGGGTGGTTGAGCAGTATCGTGATTTTCTGCCTGATACAAAATTGCAGGAACGGTTTGTAAACTATTGCTGTGGTCCTGCTCCAGAACCAGACACTTTTACTGGCCATACTGCCAAGGTTTTACGGGCTGCTCACAAGTTTTCTACCCTGCGGGAGTTCCAGATGATTTCCGTGGTGAATGAAAGGTTCCGTCTTGATCCCATTGAGGAGGGCTTGAATCAGGATATAGAAAGCTTTCTTGATTTACGTGCTTTTCAACTTTTGCTCACCAAGCAGCGACCATATCGTTTTTTGATGGTGCTGGAGCAGTTGCGATTCCAAACGAGATGGAACCAAACTCCTCGTGTTCCCAGAACAAGTGTTTTGGGCCATTCTTTTTTTGTAGCCATTCTCACCTTGCTGCTAGAATATTCCACTGGTATTTCCTTTTGCGAAAAGCGCCGGTACAATAACTTTTTTTGTGGTCTCTTCCACGATCTGCCAGAAGCGGTGACTCGTGACATTATCACGCCGGTGAAACAAGCTACAGATGGGCTCCCTCAGATTGTAAAGCGTATTGAAGAAGAGATTGTGGGAAAGGAGTTGTTTCCTTTAATGGACGATTGTTATCGGCAGGAGTTGCTGTATTTTACCAGTAATGAATTTGCCAATAGAATTCGTGTTCCTCAGGCTGATTCCTTGTTTGCTGGGGAAATGCCAGAGGATGTGGCCAAGTTGCCTGCAGGTCAGCAGTTGGAAGTGAGCTTTGAGGATTTGAATAATCGCTATAATTTTGCTGAATTTGCCCCAGTAGATGGACGAATTGTAAAGGTTGCGGACCACATTGCAGCTTTTTTGGAGGCAGACAGTTCCATTCGCTATGGTATCACCTCTGCCCATCTAACGTCTGGCAAGGCAAATCTTTTGCGGATTTACAATCAGAATCCAATTGTAAATGGCATTGATGTCATGGCCTTCTTTAATCAATTCCAGTAGATTCTCTAGTTTAATTCGGTTTTATTTTTGCCGATATATTGCCTATGAATCGGGTAATTATTTTTTTAACTGTACTTCTTGTTTTATTTTCTTCTCCTCTTTTTTCTGACACTCAGCACGTAGTTGCTAAGGGGGAGACCCTCTATTCAATCAGCAGAAAATATGGCATTACGGTAAATGAATTATGTAACAAAAATAACATAACTCAGTCCCAAGTATTGAAGGTAGGGCAGAAGTTGACAATTCCCAGCAGGGAAGTTCCTGATACTGAAACCTATATTGTGGTGAAGGGAGATACCTTTTATGGGGTGGCCCGCAGGCACAACATGACAGTGGAGGAGTTGCTGGAATTAAATGGTTTGAAAAGTTCCTCCACCTTGAAAATAGGCCAGGTGCTGAAAGTTCCTGCTTCCACTACGACTATTGCTAATGCTATGGTGAACTCTCCTTCCATAGAGATTGCTGACCCAAGAAATTATACTGGTAAGAAGGGTGATTCCAGTCTCCTGTGGCCAGTGAAGAATCCTGAGGTACTCTATGTTTCAGGAAAAATTTCTGGAGTTCAGTTGTCTGCCAAAAAAAATGAGGCTGTCTGTGCCATTCAAGCTGGAACTGTCATGTTCAGTGGATTGTATCGTGGCTTTGGTAAGGTGGTGTTCGTTCAGTCCCAATCTGGTTTCATGTACGTGTACACAGGGCTTTCCGAAACTTCTGTTTCTAAAGGCGACTATGTTTCCACTGGCAAGCAGCTAGGAGTTGTAGGTGTAGATAGCTTTACGGGAAAGAGCCAGCTCATCTTTATGGTGTTCCAAGACGGAAAGCCCATAGATCCAGCCAAAGCTCCACGAGGATAAAAGAGCTTCAAGCTCCACGGGGATAAAAGCGCTTCAAGCTTCACGGGGATAAATAATTTTACTCCTCGTGGATACAAAATCTCACTCTTGGAGGCTAGAATTAGTCTTCATGTGCTCCTTGTGTCAAGAACAGGTTAAGATAAGAATAAGTATATCACAAGTCGATTAAAACTCAGTTCTATTTTTTGCAATTTTCCTGTACAAAAACTATGTTTGAAATATAGGAGGAAACATGGAGACATGTTTTGCAAAACCACAGGGTTATATCGATGATGAGTCTTTTCATGGTGCAGCAGGATCCTTGGCTGTTGATGTTGATCCACTAGCAATCTATCTGAAACAAATTTCACGATATGCGTTGCTTTCTCCCCAGGAAGAATTGCGTCTGGCAGATACAATCAACGGATTAAAGGCAAAGATTCGTGCTCTTGGAGATGAGCTTGCTAGCTGCCCAGAAAAGGAGCACGAGTATTCCTGTCAGATAGAGCAGTTGCAGGAGGCGTTGCGGATTGAAAAGAACAAGATGGTGCAGGCAAACCTTCGACTTGTGGTGTCTGTGGCAAAAAAATATCAGCATCGTGGTCTTTCTTTAATTGACTTGATTGATGAGGGCAACATCGGGCTTTTGGAGGCGGTGGATCGGTTTGAGGCCAGCAGAAATTGTCGTTTTTCTACCTATGGAATCTGGTGGATTCGTCAGGCCATTATTAAGGGCATTGCAGATAAGGGCCGCATCATTAGAATGCCAGTCCACATGCTGAACACCATCAACAAATGTTTTATGATTGCCAAGCAGCTTACTCAAGAATATGGCCACGAGCCTTCCTGCGTGGAGCTTTCTGAATATATTGGTGAGACGCCAGAAAAGATTGAAGAGTACATGAAGCTTGCTCAGGAAACTTCCAGTCTGGACACTACCATTGATGAATCAAGTCCCTCTGTTCTGGGGGATTTGCTTACTACAGATGAAAACGAGCAGCAGATGGAAAGTGTATTCTCTGCCATGTTGTCTGAAACCATTAATTCCGTGTTGAAGGAGTTTTCCGAGCGGGAAATGGCCATTATCAAGTTACGATTTGGTCTTGATGGCAGAACTCCCATGACACTGTCGGAAACAGGCCGTGTGCTGGGAATTACCAGAGAACGTGTGCGACAGATTCAAGAAAAAATGATGGAAAAATTAAAGGAAAGCAAGGAACTCATTGCTTTCAATGAATTGCGGTAATTTTAGTCAGGCCAGAGGGGTTAGGAGAAGCCCATCTCCCATTCTGTTTCCTCCTAACCTTGTAGTTTGGCCTGACTTTTATTTTCCTGTGCTTGGATTTAAGAAAGATGTTGAAAACAACGGAGTAGTACTTCCATACAGACACGGGCATCATCTGTGGCTCGGTGGGCATTCCCTGGATTAATGGAAAAATGCTGGGCCAAAAACTGAAGCCTGTATTTTTGAAGTTCAGGGAAGATGGCACGTGAAATCTTTACTGTATCTTCAACCTGATTTTCTAAAATCTGATGACCATGGCGTTCCAAGGCTGTATTGATAAACTTAAGGTCAAAATTAGCATTGTGAGCCACAAGGATACTGCTACCAATAAACTTCTGAAAATCTGGCAATATATCCTGTTCTGTGGGACAATCTTGCACCATGTCATGAGTAATATTGTTGATTTGGCTGGCCTCGTAGGGAATGGCACGACAAGGATTAATCAACTGGCTATAGGTGGCAAGAATTCCATCCTTGGAAAACTGTACTGCTCCAATTTCCAGAAGGCGATCATTGTGAGCACTAAGGCCTGTGGTTTCTGTGTCAAAGGCAGTAAAAACTGCCCCGCCTTCGTAGAGACGGAGCAGTTCCCGAACCTTTTTATGGTTCTTATTGTGCTGCATCGAGGATTCCGTTGATTTCGGTTTCGATGGCATTGCAGAGCTTGGCGGAAGTTACCTTAGCTTCTTCCAAGCTGGCAGCAGGAGGAACCATACTGTTGATGTAGAACTTGATTTTTGGTTCAGTTCCAGAGGGGCGGGCACTGACGACTGTTCCATTTTCTAGGAAAAACTGCAAGACATTGCTCTTTGGCAGGTCCACGGGCTTCTTGTCAGCAGGATTTGCAGGATCGTAGCAGGTACTGGTTTGGATGTCACGAATAGAAACAACCTTCTGGCCCCCTAAAGTGGTGAGTCCTTCTTCCCGCAACTTTGTCATAATGCCCTTCATGGTGGCAACACCAGCGGCACCAGCAAAGTTCTTGGAAATAGCTCTATCTTCAAAATAACCGAACTGCAGGAACAATTCTTCGAGGCGCTGTAGTAGGGACTTGCCCTTGGATCGCCAATACAGGGTCATTTCAGCACACAGAGCGGCAGCAGAAACACCGTCCTTGTCTCGTACGTCAGTTTCTATATTGTAGCCGTAGCTTTCTTCAAAGCCAAAGACGTAGTTGTGGCTACCTGTTTTTTCAAATTCGGCCATAACGGCAGCAATCCACTTAAAACCAGTGAGACATTCTGCCAGGTGAACACCGTGGTGGGCACAAATCTTGTCGGCAAAGGTGGAGGTAACGATGGAGCGGATAACAGCAGGGTTTGCAGGCATCTTTCCCAATTCCTTGCGGCTAGTAAGGATATAGTCGCACAAAAGGGCTCCCATCTGGTTTCCGGTAATGAGGATGTAATTTCCATCGGCATCAGGAACAGCACCACCAAAGCGGTCTGCGTCGGGGTCTGTAGCCATAACTACATCGGCCTTTTCCTTTTGAGCCAGCTCCAGAGCCATCTTTAATGCTGGGGCTTCTTCTGGGTTCGGTTTTTCCACTGTGGAGAAGTTGCCATCTGGCTCCCGCTGCTCAGGGACTGTAATAACGGTAAGGCCCAGGTCTCCCAAAACCTTTTCCACATGCATGGCACCTGTTCCGTGAAGGGGAGTGTAGACAATCTTTACTTCCCCAGCCTTTTCCTTAATGAGCTCTGGGCGGAACAGTTGGGACTTAACCATGTCCCAGTATTTGTCATCGATTTCCTTGTCAATCATAATCAGGGAGCCAGCCTTGATGGCCTCTTCCTTGGAGATGGTTTTAACTTCAGTAACGGAATTAACTTCGTCGATAATACCCTGATCGTGGGGCTCAATAACCTGGGCTCCATCGTTCCAGTAGGCCTTGTAACCGTTGTACTGGGGAGGATTGTGGGAAGCGGTAACAACAACACCAGTGTCGCAGCCCAAAGTTCGGATAGCATAGGAAAGCTCTGGGGTGGGGCGCAAACTGGTGAACAAGTAGGTCTTGAAGCCATTGGCGGCAAAGATACAGGCGGTGGCCTGAGCAAAAACGTCGGAGAACCGTCGGGAATCGTAGGCTACAACGGCGGAAAGTTGACCTGCCTTGGCCTTTTCGGGGAAGGTCTTGATGATGTAGTTTGCCAAGCCCTGGGTGGCGTTGTTGATAACCCAGGTGTTCATGCGGTTTGTTCCACCACCGATAACGCCTCTCAAACCACCAGTTCCGAATTCCAAGTTCTGGTAGAAGCGGTCTTCTAATTCAGCCTTGTTGTCTGCGGCAATCAAATCCTGCACTTCCTTGCAAAAGCCTTCATCCTGCTCCTGGGCAATATAATCCTTTGCCCGCTGGAGAATCTCGTTATAGTCCATAATTCCTCCTGATTGAGTGAAAATCTCTTTTTTCTATTATAACAATGCAAGGAGTAAAAAACAAGGAGAATGTCAGCAGGTGAAGTCACAGGACGGTGATTTCTGGAACAAGATATGATGCCTTACATAAGAGGGAAAAGTGTGGTAGAGTTTATCAGGTCATGACAATGGCTGCTTAAGATGGTACGGTTGGATACCATGACAAAAATACGTGCACGAGGAGAATGTAATGAAATATACCGTGAAAGAGAACTTGTTTAAGGTGTTGTGTTCCCTGCTGTTGTTGGGAAGTTTAGTTGCCTGTTCTAAAACGCAGGCAGGTCAAGCACAAGGGACTGGAGAGAAAAATCTTTTGCCTGCAGGGACTGAACTTTCGGCTGCAGTGGTGATTGAAGGAAAGGAGTTTGCCAAAACCAGTGAGGTAGTGGTTATCGGTGAAAATATGGTTATTGTTGGTCAGCCAGGTGACAAAAGTGAAACCTTCCTTCCAGGAAGAATTGTTATGATTGCTCCCTTTGCCATAGGTCGGTATGAGGTGACTCAGGAATTGTATGAGGCTATCATGGGTAATAATCCCAGCGGAAATTTGGCAACAACACGGGCTGTGGAAGCAGGAGAATTGGAACATTTGCGACCTGTGGAGACTGTTTCCTGGTATGAGTCCCTGTTGTTCTGCAATTTGCTCACAATGGCCACCTTGGGGCAGGAGAATTGTGTGTATTATCGTGACAAGGAATTCCGGCAGGTGTACACAAAGGAGGATGCAAAGCTCAAAAAACTTCCCTACATGAACCTGGAAAAGAAGGGATACCGCTTGCCACTGGAGGCTGAATGGGAATTGGCTGCCCGTGGTGGAAACCCTGATGACGCTGCCAACTGGACTTTGGAGTATGCTGGTAGCAATGTGATTGAAGAGGTAACCTGGTACAATGCAATTAGCCTGAGCAAGAGCCATGAAGTTGGTGTAAAGGCTCCCAACAGCCTTGATTTGTACGATATGAGCGGAAATGTTTGGGAGTGGTGCTGGGACTGGTTTGGCACACTGAAGGTGGAAACGCCTGTTACTGGTTTGGTGGAACATTCTTCTTCCGGTGCCTATCGAGTATATCGTGGAGGAAGCTGGGGACGGAGTTTGCCCTATTGTACCGTATATACCCGCAGTGGCATTGTGCCTGAATACGATGGAAAGATTTTAGGCTTCCGTATTGCCCGTTCCCTGTAGTCTGTTGTAGAAGGGGAAGCTGGATTATTTCAGCTTCCCTTGCGATTCCCCCTTCATCATGATAGAATAAGGCCATGGCGAAAGAGGATTATCGTATTCAAGCATATAAGCGGGTGGCAACCATGACACCCTCAAACGTTCCTGTGGAAGGGCAGGAGAGTTTTACTCCCAACGTGGCTGCCGATTTGGTAAGAGCTTCCCTTGCCAATGGTGGTGGTGTTCGAGGTGTGGTAAATGGCCAAGTCATTGGTGAAGGAAATCCCCCTGCAAATGGAAAAAGTCTCAAAGAGGCAGATGCTTTTGCTGGTGGAAAACAAAAATCCACAGTGGCAGGAAAGTGGAGCCTACAGGATTTGTTGGCAACTGCCTTGCAAAAGACAGACCCTGCAAACTGGAAAACCTCTTTTCAGCAACCTGCAACAAAGGCTCCTTCTCCCACTGAACCTCCTCAAAAACAAACAGAAGTTTTTCGTCCTCAGCAACTAGGAACTGGCACCTTTGTCGCTGGCTTTCAATCTGGAAATCAAGGAAGCACCAGGGCTACTTCTGGGAATCAAGTGTCATCTTCTGCTGAACATCAGAGGCGACAATCAACTGGAAACCAAAGCATAAATGCAGCTGTGGCCAGAAGTCAAATGGCTCAAGCTGCTGGTCGGCAAGGAGCACAAGCCTCAGGCAAACAAGGAGCACAAGCCTCAGGGAATCAACCACGGCAAGCTGCCAGTGCTTCCCAATCCTTTGGTAATCAGGATGTAATGCGCCACGGTTTGATAAAGGTTCCCGCTGCTCCCCGTGAGGCTGACGGACGAGAGAATATTTACCGTCGGGTGGCAAAATTTCTGCTTTTGATTGGTACTGATGAGGCTGCCAAGGTTATTTCTCACCTTTCACCAGAGCAAACAGAGCGAATCATTCCGGAAATCGTTTCCATCCGTCGTATTGACCCCGATGAGGCATCTGTTATTCTTGAGGAATTCAAAACCTTGCTGGATAATGCTCGCCAGCAGGGAGGTGTGGCTACTGCCAGAAATATCCTTGAAAAAGCCTTTGGTAGCGACCGTGCTGAAGAATTGATTTCTAAGGCCGTTCCCTTTCCCGAAGGAGTGCCCTTTGACTATCTGCAGGAAATGGATGGGGAGCGAGTCTTCCTTTTGCTTAAAGATGAGCCACCACCAGTGCAAACCTTGGTGCTTTCTCGGCTCAAGCCAGCAGTGGCTGCAGAAGTTATCAATCAGCTTGACAGCGACCAGAAAAAAGAAATTATTCGTAGATTAGCTAAGCTTGCTCCCATGGACCCAGAGATTTTGCGACGGGTAGACAAGGCTATGCATGAAAAGGTGTTGATGATGAATACCCATGCTGCCGATTCCATGGATGGACGTGGAGCTTTAACGGAAATTCTGAAGCGAATGAGTCCCAACGCAGAAAAGGATATTCTGACGGCTTTAGCTGACCTTGATCCTGACTTGAGCAATGATATTCGAGACCGACTTTTTACCATGGACGACATTCTCATGGCCGACGATCGCTTTATCCAGAAAAAGCTTCACACCATGGGCGAAGGGGAGATTGCCCTGTTGATTGCAGGAAAGCCAGAATCCTTCCGTCAAAAGATTTTAAGCAATGTGTCAAAAAATCGTGGAGATGTTATTTTGGAAGAAGAGGTTTTGCGTCGGCCCATGCGTCGCCGTGATTGCGATGAGGTGACAGCCCGCTTCTTCAGTATATTGCGACGAGCCTGGGAGGAAGGAAGCCTCATTATCCACGGCCGAAGCGACGACATTTACGTGTAGCTCTATGTCCGCTTGACTCCTGCATCCATTGCCTCCCGACTGATTTTGATCCACAATGGGCGACCGTGGGGGCAGTGGGGATCTTCCAGTGCCAGTGTGTCCAAGGCTAGCTGACAGGCGGTGTCATCATCTAAAACCGTTCCGTCCATCACGGCTTGGCGACAGGCGTTGGTAGAAGCAAGACTTGCCACCAGTTCTTCTGGGGCAATGCGTTTGTTCAGCAAATCTCGTTCCAGGTCTGCTTCCGTTCCCTTCCATTGAACAGGCACTGAATAAAACTCCCACCGAGGTATATCTCCTTCTGATTCTCCTTCTTTTACTTCAAAGCCGGCTGCACAAAGAGAGTCCTGCAGGGAGCGCAGATACTCATCGTCAGCACTACTTGCTGTTTCTATGACGTAGGGAACTAGCAGATTTTGCCGTTGGCCAGCTTGGGCAATAAACTGGTTATACAAAAGCCGCTCGTGGGCTGCATGCTGGTCAATGAGGTACAGACTATCTCCTAGCTCCACCACTAAATACACACCTTGAGTTGTTCCCAAGTAACGGATTTTTTTTGCAAGTTCCTGCTTGGTGTCTTCTGTTTGGAGGCTTCCTTCTGTTTTGTTAGAGAGGGACAGCGGTTCTGGAGTGGGGGGCACAGGATTCTTTGTAAAGCTGGTATTTTCCTTCCCGTAGCTGGGAGTTTGCATAGCCACAGTAGTTTCAGTAGGCTGATAGTCCTTGATGTAGCAGTCGCTGAAGAATTGGGTGCGGGTGTCGGAGTGTACAGAAGGTGTTCCTGAAGAAGATTTTCGGGGGAAACTTTCAGTTGGCCTGTCATGTTTGAAATGCTCTTCTCGTGATTGCTGCCACCATTTTTTGCTAGAAACTTGTAGTGGGCCTTGGTCGTAAATATTTTCTGTGGTGTGGCCTTGTTCCTCTGTCCACAAAGTTTGGGCTACCAGTGAAGAAGTTTGTTGTGGCTCCTTCTGGTGAGTATCCTCTGAAGGAAACAGGGCATCCACAGCCTGGGCAGAAATCTTGGACACAGAGTAATTTCTGAAAAATTGTCGCACTGCCTGGCTAATGCTGCGGTGAATGGGAGTAATATCCTTGAATCGAGCCTCTCGCTTGGCGGGGTGAATGTTAAAGTCCACCAAGGCGGGATTTACTTCTAAAAAGAGGGCTGCCACAGGATGGGTGCCGTTGGGAAAATAGCCAGTTGCCCCATAATCAATGGCTTGCATGAGGCTGTATTCAGTGATTTTCCGTCCGTTTACGTAGATGTAAATCAATTTTTTGTCGTTTCGGGCAACGGAAGGCTCCCCGATGATGATGGTAAACTTCCAGTCCTGCTGGGAAAGCTCTTGAGATTCAGGGGTGCTGTGGATTTCGTAGAAGAGCTGTGGAGATTCTTTCAGGCCTAGGGCTTCGGTAAATCGTTGGGCGAGACTTTGTCCCTTGGGGAGGTCTAGGCGTTGCTTGCCGTCCACTAAAAGGCGGAAGGAAATATCAGTGCGGGGCAGGGACTTTTCCACAAAGGTTTGGCGGCACATGGTGGTTTCTGCAGCGGGCCGTTTGAGAAAGGTTCTGCGGGCGGGAAAGTTTTCAAAGAGGGCTTGGGACTGAACGATGGTACCTTGATCTAAATTGGCGGGAACAATGTGATGTTCTTGAGTAACAGAAGCTGTGAGCCGCCAAGCACCAGTTTCTTTTGTGCTGGAGGTGATTTGAAGGCGACTTACGGCAGCAATGGATGAAAGGGCCTCTCCTCGGAAACCCAAGGTAGAAAGATTCATCAAGTCTGTTTCCGCCGTGATTTTGCTGGTGGCATGGGGACGGGCACATTGTTCCAAATCCTCTCGAGTCATGCCCATACCATTGTCCACCACTCGAATCCGCTCAATGCCTCCACCTTCAATTTCCACCTGAATCCAGTCTGCTCCTGAGTCCACCGCATTGTCCAACAATTCCCGCACAATGGCATTTGGCCTGTCGATAACCTCTCCTGCAGCAATCTTTCTGGCAACTTCTGCTGGCAAACTACGGACAGGACGACGGGGAGGTTTGGAGTGCTGGGCTGGAGATGCAAAGGAGGACTGGCGTTCTTCCATGCTAGAAATCCTCTCCAGTGGTAGCAAATAAATCAAGCTGAGGTTCACAGCCAGTTTTGGCTACTGGGTCAGGCTGATTCATGAGAATTTGAATCTTTCCTTCTATTTTATCTAGTTCTTTTTCCATACCACGAGCCAGAGTAATGCCTTCCTCAAAGTATTTGAGGGCTTCTTCTAGTGTCACGTCACTTCGCTTTA
The DNA here is from genome assembly GCA_017629095.1 of Treponema sp. Taxonomy (GTDB): domain Bacteria; phylum Spirochaetota; class Spirochaetia; order Treponematales; family Treponemataceae; genus Treponema_F. Next base: position 48,337 of record JAGBXW010000055.1, read on the forward strand.
TGTCGCTTCCGATTTGCTCCAAACGCTGGAGCCGCTGCTCAAAATTTTTCATCTATCTTCCTCCGTTGTGAGTACCTGTGTTTGAATGATGCCTGTTGCGGGGCGAATCTCAAGAACTTGTCCTGGCTTTGTGTCAGCTGGACTGCGGATAACCTTGCCAGTGGCCTTATCCTGTACCATGGAATAGCCTCTAGCCAAAATTGCCGAAGGATTTGCTCCCTCCAAGTCCCGAAGGCTATTTTCTATGCGATGGCGGGCATCCTTGCACTTGTCTTCCATGGCAGAAAGAATGAGCTCCTTGGCGGTGTCGAATCGAGCCAGAAGTGGCTGTTGAATGGTTCGGAACCGCAGCTCTAGGGAATCGGGAGTGAAGGATTTGACTAAAAGCCGCATTCGATCTAGCCGACTGGAAATGCTTTCGTAAAAATCCCGTCGCCAATACTCCATCTGTCCTGTTACTTCTGTAAGAAGCGGCGTCACTAATTCTGCTGCAGCGGAGGGAGTGGGAGCCCTCATGTCGGCAGCAAAGTCAGAAAGGGCCCAGTCAATTTCATGTCCCACAGCAGACACTACAGGAATGGTAGATTCTGCCACGGCTCGTACCACAACCTCTTCGCTAAAGGGCAAAAGGTCTTCTAGCGAGCCGCCACCACGACCTACAATCAGCACGTCTGCCATGTTGTAGGCGTTGGCCACTGCAATCATACGGGCAATGGCAGGTGCTGCGTCGGCTCCCTGTACCTGACAGGGGAGGACGGTAACAGACACCTTGGGATTACGCCGTCCCATAATCTGGAGAATGTCTCGTAAGGCTGCTCCTGTGGGACTGGTAACCACTGCCACCCGCTGGGGAAAGTAAGGAAGGGGACGCTTTCTGTCTTGGTCAAAAAGCCCTTCCTCTGCTAAACGCCGCTTTCGTTCCTCCAGCATCATCAAGATATTGCCTGTACCAGCTAGCTCCATGGATTCCACTATAATCTGATAGCTTCCTCGTGGAGCATAAACTGAAATGGAACCCTTTGCTCGCACGAGAGTTCCGTCTGCTGGAGTAAAGTTCAAGCCTCGCATCCTGCCCTTGAACATGACGGCAGAAATGGTGGCATCCTTGTCCTTCAGTACAAAATATAGATGGCCAGTGCTGGCTGGCTTGCAATTGGAAATCTCACCTTCCAGAGTAATGCTCGAAAATCGAATTTCCAGCAAGTCCTTTATGCGGGAAGTGAGCTCTGACACTGTGAGTACAGGGGGAGTGGTGGTATCCATGGGTGCAGTATAGCATAGGTAAATTGAAAGTGAAAGGGGCAGAAAAGGCGGGAGAACCCACCGCCGCCTTACGCTTCGCTACGCTCAGAGGGCGGCGTCGGTAGGTGCCCCTCCCGCCTTTCCTGCCCAACGCTTTCGTTTATTGGGCTATACTGTGGGGGAGAGGGGGCGGCTAAACAAAGATTATTTTTTTGAAAAAAAGTTTTAGTGTAACACTCATTGGGACAGGGGGTGTGGTATAATGGGGAAAGAAAATGGTTTGAGCCAAAGGAGGATTGTAATGGCTAGAATAATTGATGAGTTTTGTGGACAGATGAATGGGTATGCAGTTTCTAAAACTTTGCGTTTTGAGCTGAAACCTATGGGCGAAACTTTAGAAAATATTTCTAAAGGAAAATTTTTAGAAGCTGATAAGAAAAAGGCAGATGCATATAAAGATGTAAAGACGATATTAGATAATTATCATCGATATTTTATTGACGATGTATTAAAATCCGCATCATTTGATTGGGAAGACTTAGCGAAGGAAATAAAAGAATATAGTAAAACAAAAACAGATGATACTAGCTTAATTTCTGTTCAAGAAAAACAGAGGGAAAAAATAATCACACTATTTACAAAAGATAAACGATTTAAGGCGTTGACTGCTTCTACACCAAAAGATTTGTTTAATTCCATTTTACCAGAATGGTTTGAGAAAAATAATTCTAATGTTTTGCATAAAGCAGCTCTTGAAATTTTTAATAAGTTTACCTCTTACTTTGTAGGCTTTCAAGAAAACAGAAAGAATGTGTATTCTGTAAAGGATATCCCAACTGCAGTTCCATATAGAATCGTAAATGACAATTTTCCTAAGTTTTTGCAAAATATTTCAATTTTTGAAACAATACAAAGGAAATGTCCTGAAGTAATTACAGAGGTTGAAATCGAGCTTCAAGATTATTTAGGTACTGAACGACTTTCTGATATTTTCACTGTTCAATCTTTCAATAAATATCTTTGTCAAAGTGGAGCAGAACATCAAAGAGGAATAGATTTCTACAATCAGATTATTGGTGGAGTTGTAGAAAAAGGTAAAGAACAAAATTTAAAAGGAATCAATCAATTTTTGAATCTTTATTGGCAGCAACATCCTGAATTTGCAAAAGAGAATAGACGGATCAAAATGGTTCCTCTTTTTAAGCAGATTTTAAGTGATAGAACGAGTCTTTCATTCAAAATTGAATCGATAGATTCAGATGATGAATTAAAACTTGTCATTAGGGATTGTGCCAACAAATTGGAAGAAAAGTCACAAGAAGATGATAAGTCAATTTTTGAAAATTGTTGCGAGTTGTTTGAATCAATTGATGAACATAATTTGCATGAAATTTTTATCAATAGAAAAGATATAAATAATTTTTCACGTATCCTTACTGGAGATTGGGCTTGGTTTCAGTCAAGAATGAATTTATATGCTGATGAAAAATTTACTACAAAGGCAGAAAAAATACGTTGGGTAAAATCGTTGGATGATGAAGGAGAAAATAAATCAAAGGGATTTTATACACTTGCAGAGTTAAATGATGTTTTAGAATATTCCAGTGATAGTGTTCCTTCTACTAATATTAGAATTACAGATTATTTTGAACGAAGATACAGATATTACTATGAAAAAGAAACAGGTAATTTTATTCCAGGTGAAGAAGTCATCGCTTTGTCTATAAAAGAAATGTGTGATGATATTCTTTCAAAACGAAAAGTAATGGAAGCAAGCTTAGAAAGCTCAAAAATGGCCATACTGCAAGAAGATTCTGAAACAGTTTCAAAAATCAAAGATTATCTTGATTCATTGCAAGAATTACTTCATCGCGTTAAACCTTTAAAAGTAAACGGTGTTGGAGAATCTTCTTTCTATGCAAGTTTTGACACTGTATATAATGCACTAAAAGAAGTTATATCTGTATATAATAAAACTAGAAACTATTTAACAAAAAAAGCAGCCACTCCAGAAAAATATAAATTGAATTTTGATAATCCAACTTTAGCTGATGGATGGGATCTAAACAAAGAACAAGCAAACACATCTGTTTTGTTCCGCAAGAATGGGATGTTTTATCTTGGAATAATGAATCCAAAAGATAAACCCAAGTTCGCAGAAAAGTATGCAGTTGGTAATGAAGATTGTTATGAAAAAATGATTTATAAATTATTACCAGGTCCGAATAAAATGTTGCCAAAAGTCTTCTTTTCTACAAAAGGAAAAGAGACTTTTAATCCTCCTCAAGAAATTCTGGAGGGGTATGATGAAGGTAAACATAAAAAAGGAGATACCTTTAATATTGATTTCTGTCATCAATTAATTGATTGGTTTAAATATGCTATAAATCAACACGAAGACTGGAAAAAATTTGACTTTAAATTTTCTGATACAAAAAATTATAAGGATATAAGCGATTTTTATCGTGAAGTAACAGAACAAGGCTACAAGCTGTCTTTTACAAATATTCCTGTATCAGAAATTGATTCAATGGTAAGTGCTGGAAAACTTTATCTATTTCAAATTTACAATAAAGATTTTTCACCTGAATCAAAGGGAACTCC
>JAGBXW010000056.1 GCA_017629095.1 Treponema sp.
CAATAAATCTATCTGGAACAAGGCCAGCCAGGAATTTTTCTTACCAGAAATTTCCTGCTGGTCTTTTTTCGTTTAAATCATTTTTCCGTGGTTATTTCCCAGTTTGTGTAACAGCGTGACTGGATAAATATAAAGTTTTTATTTAAGGAGGATTTGAAAAGTGAAATCCATGAAAAAATTGGTGCTAGCGGGTTTGGTGCTGCTGGCAAGCGTGGTGGTTTTAGCGGGGTGCAAGAATGATTCTGTGCCAGAAGTGCCAAAGTATACGGTGAAGTTTGACAAGAATGCAGAAGATGCCACGGGAGAAATGGCTCCCCAAACTTTTACCCAAGGTGAAAAAAAGGAATTGACTGCAAATGCATTTGTGCGTCCTACGTGGACATTTAGTGGGTGGAGTGAAAATAAGGATGCCACAACACCTGAGTACAAAGATAAGGCAGAATTCACAACTTCAAAGGATACCACCTTGTATGCCGTGTGGACAGATAATGGAACAGTGTCTCCCGTTACCTTTGACCCATCAAGTACAAAGCTCTACTATGGTGAAACAGTAACCGTAACTCTTTCCACCACCACAGAGGGAGCAAGGATTCACTATCAATTAGGTGAGGAAGAATGGGAGATTTATGAAAAGCCTTTCACTGTTTCCAGTGAAACTGTTGTCACAGCTTATGCTACAAAGGATGGGTTAAAGGATAGTGAAAAAACAAAGTCTAATTATTTAAGGCAATTGCTCTCTATCACCGTTACCCCACCCACCAGAACCGTGTACAGTGTGGGCGAATCTTTTGACAGTACTGGCATGGTAGTCACTGCCACTTATGAGGATGGGGAAACACGAGAAGTTACTGGCTGGACAACAAACTTTGATGAGGTTACTAGAGAAAAGGGTGTGAATAAGAAAGTTACCGTAAGCTACACCGAGGGGAAAATAAAAAAACAGTCTAGTTTTACAGTTGTAGTTTTTCCTGAAGGGGTAAAAATTCTCACCGATTACACCAGCCCCAACCACACTGACAATTCTTGGACTTACGTGGAATTTGGAGAGTGGCCACAAAGTGAAACAGAAGTAGTGAATCCTGTTTTAGATACAACCCAACCAGAAGGGTTATTTAAAGGAAAATATTATTCTGACGGTAATAGCAAATATGTTAAGGAAGGCGATAAATTCTACAAAGTAGAACCTATTGTGTGGCGTATCCTGAACAGGGATTATGCTGAAACAGGAACAGCCTTGCTATTGGCAGAAAACATCCTGACAGGTGGTATAAAATGGGCTGATTTTAAGAATAACTACCAGGAGAGCAATATTCGCAAGTGGTTGAATGGCAATAGCAGTGATGCAGTAGAAAGTGACTTCGATGGAGATGCAGGTTTTCTGCAAACAGCTTTTACAGAAGAAGCACGAGACCAGATAGCTGATACTGAAGTAGATAATAGTGCTAGAAGTACAAATCCAGATGGTAATGCAGGACAGTGGAACTCTGGTGAAAACCCCTATGTCTGTGCAAACACTAAAGATAAAATCTTTTTGTTAAGTGAGCAGGAAGCAACCAAAGAAGACTATGGGTTTGCTAAATATAATGAGTATGGAGCAGGCAATACACGTATCCGATTTACCACAGACTATGCCAAGGCTACAGGAACAAATCTGAATAGTACAACCGGCTATGGCTGGTGGTGGTGGCTGCGTTCGCCGCGCTATGACTATGATTACAGCGCGCGCTTCATCTACCGCGACGGTGATGCCCGCAGCGACATCAGCAACGTCAACTTTACAAATGGGGGCGTTGTTCCGGCTTTGTCAATTTCACTTCAGTGAAATCTTTCCCTAGAGGGAAATTGACTCTAATCCTTGCGGTAGCAATAATCTGGCATTTTCTGGGGAAAGTGGCTGGAGCTATTGCTCCCTCGCCCCCAGAAAATGCCCCAGGTAGGAGGTAACCTCCCTCGTTCCAGCTCCATCTGTAGCGGGGGAGTTTTTTTTTTATCCAGCCCCTAGAACTGGCCAGTACTATGATTTTAACAGAAGAAGTGAATTTCTCCGAATTGTTCGAGCCATTTTTCACAAATAAAATCGAATCGAGTTTCGATAACTGCAAGGATATCATTTAAAACATGGAGAGGTATTTTTGAAGAATTTTTTGCTACGATACAATGACCTGCTTTTGTAAGCCAAACCTTGGTGCCATGAGCAGAAGGGCGATTGTCCGATATGCGTACATGAATTGGTTCCACTGGTAAATTTTCATTAGACCAGATATATACTAGGTAGGAACCAATCTTAAAAATTTGCGGCATTACCAAAGCCTCCCTGACGGGCAAACTTATAGATAAGATGAGATCCTTTTCTAATAATATCCTCAAATAAAGCTATATCATCTGTGGAAAATCCTGTTACATCAGACCATTCATAAGAAGGTAGGGTGCAAAAAGCATTGGCAAAGCCTCCATCAATAGGTCGTTCAACATAAACAACAACGTTTTCCACTCCATTTATTACACGGATATCAGAATGAGTAATTTCTGTTTCATCTGGAAATGTCATGTAAGGGTACTTCATATATTTATACTAAACCCTCTATCTTTAAAAAACAAGTAGACCGTAAGATTGAAGCCCCGCCAGCACCATGTGGGGAGCAGGGGACCCCCAAGCAAATTATACTGGGGACTGGGGAGGTCTCCTGCCCATGCACTTTTGCGGGGCAAGGCGTACAAGCACGCAGTGAGACTCGCTAAAACCGCTCAATATATCGCGGTTTTCCGGCTTGCAGCCGTCGCTCTCTACCTCTGAGCGTAGCGAAGCGTAAGGCTGGACTGGGCTTACCCGTACCCTGGATTAAGTCTGTTCCCCAGTTTCCCCCAGATAAATTTGGTTCCCCTGCTCCCAAAGATGGAGTTGGAGATTCAGCCTCCCGGTATGCTATTCGAGAACCATCCCCTGTCTTTGACATTTTGAATAAAACAAGTTATCCTTACACATAGACTATGCATTATCTTTTAAATTTTCCCCAATTTTCAGCTATAGATATGAACTTATTTCCGGAAGTATCGGAGTTTTGCCGTAATCTGGATGCTGGGGTGAGTGAATTTTCTTTTTCAAACATTTATCTTGACTCGCAAAAATATCAATATTCCATTGCTCGGCTATCTAATGACACCTTGATTTTGGCCGGTGAGAGTCCTGCTCGTGAATTTGAGGGTATTGATTTAAGCGGAAAATTTTTTTCTATCATGGGAGCTCCTCCCTCCGTGGAACTGGTAGAAGGGCTTTTTTCTCAAGGGTATTACTGGAAGAATATGACGGCTTCTATTTATGAGGAGTTAGGACATCAGTTGGAGCAGCGAGGCTATCGGGTGCTGGAAGATCGAGATAATTTTGACTATCTCTATCGCCGTACCGACTTGGCAAGCCTTCAGGGAAAAAGCTTTCACAAAAAAAAGAATCTGGTAAATGCCTTTACTGCTGCCTATGAGTCCCAGATCAAACCCTTGGATGTGTACACTTTGCCAGAAGCAAGATTAGTGCTGGAAAGCTGGCGAAAAACTCGGCCAGAAGATGATCCAGGAGATTTTACTCAATGTGCTTGGGCCTTGGATCATTTTCAAGAGTTCAATTTTGCTGGAGTCCTTGTGTATGCAGATGGTGTTCCCGTGGGATTCTCCTTGGGAGAATTTATTCAGCAGGGAAGGATGTTTGTGGTGCTGTTTGAAAAGGGCATCAACAGCTACAAGGGTGTCTATCAGTTTGTAAATCGCTCTCAAGCCCTGAACCTGCCTGCCACCGTGGAACTTATCAATCGGGAGCAGGATTTAGGAAATCCAGGTTTGCGTCAGGCAAAGATGACCTATCGCCCTGTTGATTTTACCAAGAAGTTTTTGGTGATTCCTGCCAGTTGGTAACAGAACTGGTTCCATTCAATTTGAGGGAGGCCAGAGAAATCTGGAAAGAGCCTATGGATTTTGTAAGTACACGCAATCAAAATAACAAGGTGAGTTTTACCCAAGCAATTACCAACTGTCTCTGTGCCGACGGTGGTTTGTATGTGCCGTCCACCAGCGAGGATATGCGTCCTTGGATTTATTATCTGAAAGAAACCACTAGCTTTGCTTCTATTGCCGGTAGCCTCACCTCCGCCTTGATGAAAAATGAATTCAGTCCCTTGGTAAGCGAGGCTATTGCTACCAAGGCTTTTCCCTTTTCTCCAGAATTCACCCAGATTGATGACAACCTGTACAAGCTGAGTCTGTTTACTGGGCCTACTGGTTCCCACAAGGATTTTGGTGTTTCCTATCTGGTGAATTGCTTGGAATATACTTTGCTGTTGCAGGATAAGACTGCCACAGTCTTTGCTGTTTCTGACGGAGAAATTGCCGCTAGTCTTGCCCATGCCATGCGGGGAAAAAAGCAGTTAAAGGCATTGATTCTTTATTCCAAGGGGAGTATGCGGGGCTTTGAGGATTCTGATTGCATCTGGAATGGAGGTAATATCTATCCTGTGGAAGTTGACGGAAGCCTTGCAGATTGTAGTCTCTTAACTCGGCAGCTTTTTAGTCGCCAAGATTTGGTGGAAAAATACAATCTTACCTTGGCAAACACCGTAAATATTGGTCGCCTTTTGCCTCAAACCTTTTTCTATCTATATGCTTTTTCTCGGCTTCGCAGTAAGGTTCACGGTGATATCTTCTATGCCGTAGCACCAGGAAATTACGGTAACATTGTAGCGGGGCTGTACGGCTGGAAATGGTCTCTGCCAGTAAATGCCTTTATTACTGAATGCACCCAAGATTTAAAGCTGGATGCTGCAGGAAAAACCCGACTAAATGTTGATACAACTCCCTTTGCTCAGCGACCTTGGGTGAATCCCGGCAGTCCCTCCAATTTGGAACGGTTGGAGGAGGTGTTCCAAACACAACCACTGATGTTGCGTGGCTTGATTTTTCCCCAGCCTGTTTCCGAGGCGGAGCGAGAAGCTGCCTGCAAGGAATTGTTCTTAAAATACGGCATTTTTGCCAACGGAGAAACTGCGGGCTCTTATGCTGCCGCTCAAAAATACACGGAAAATTTCATTGACAAGGATAGTTCCGTGGTGCTGGTTTCCAGAGATCATCCTGCCTTAACGGGTGAAAATCTAGGGAGCTTTGTGGGCTCCTTTTATGGGCGGGACTGGATTGGTCGGATTTGTGGCAAGGTTCCTGTGTTACCAGAAGATTTGCAAAGGCTTTTGGAGCCAATTCTGCCAGAAAAGAGGATTGCCTGCAATTTGAAAGTTCTTGAAGGGCTTTTGCAAGAGATTGCAGGCTAAAACAAAAGGGACAGCCCTTGATCATATGGTCAAGAACTGTCCCTTTCTGTATATAAACAGGGTTGCCTACAAAGCAGAACAGGAGGTAGATTTATAGACACCCTAGAAAAGTGAAAGGGGGCTTCCATAGATAAATCTTGGAAAAACCCCCTTTCAAAAGGCGCCAATCAGAATCGAACTGATGAATAACGGTTTTGCAGACCGCTCCCTTACCACTTGGGCATGGCGCCGTAGTGATGACATACTATCATAAAACCAAGTTCTTGTCTATAGTATACATGGCATAATTTCAGCATAATCTAGTATCTTGTACTAAAATTCGATATACTGTCTCGGTATGAAAAAAAAATATCAGCATTGTCATCATATTTTACCGCCTCGTGTTAAAGGTTTCTCTTTTTTGATGGTGTTTGTCATCAGTGTGCTGTTTTTTTCTTGTCAAAAACAACAGCAGGAGGAACTAGGTGTCCTGAATCGGTCTCAAGGTGATACTATAACTGTGGAAGATTTGCCGGATACCATCACTTTTTGGAGCGATTATCCTGCAGAAATTTTAGCTCGAGCCCTTGTTCAACGGATGTCTGATAGTGAGTTGCTGGCTCAAATCTTTATGTTCGGGTGGGCTGGGCTGGAACCTTCTCCCCTTTTAAATCAGTGGGTGCTGGATCGGGGCTTGGGTAGTGTAAAGGTTTTTGGCTGGAATACGGATGATATTAACTTGGTGGCAAAATCAATTACCGCTTTACAGGAAAAGGCTCAAAGTCGGCCCTTCCAAATCCCCCTCTATGTGGCTACAGACCAAGAGGGTGGCTGGATTCGCCATGTAAAAGGTGAGACAAGTCAAACTCCTGGAAACCTTGCCATTGGAGCAGGGGGCTATCCCATGGATGCTTGGTACAGCGGGTTTTACATTGCTCGGGAGCTTCGGGCCTTGGGAATCAACATGAACTTTGCTCCCACGGTGGACTTGTACACAAATCACGATTCCTCTGTAATTGGGCCTCGTTCCTTTAGCGAAAATGCCCAGCATACTGGTGTGTTGGGGGCAGCCTTTTCTGCGGGCTCTCTTGCCGCTGGAGTGATTCCCACTGCAAAGCATTATCCCGGCCACGGTGACACTGGCGTTGATTCTCACGGTCGCCTTCCCATTATTGACATTGATCGTGACACCTTGCTGAATCGGGAATTGATTCCCTTTAAGTATCTGATAGAGGAAAAAATTCCTGCTATAATGTCTGGTCATTTGAGCTTTCCTCAAGTTGTGAAAAATGGTGAACCAGCTTCCTTATCAAAAAGCTTTTTAACGGGAATTTTGCGAGGGGAATTGGGATATAAAGGGCTTATTCTCACTGATGACATGATGATGAATAGTGCAACTGCTTGGGCAGGTTCTCTGTCGGCAGCCTTTCGCCAAGCCATAGAAGCGGGAAATGACATAATTATTTCCTCCACCACAGCTCAGTTAAATGAGGCTTTGTGGACTTCTAACCTGAACCTCATGGCCACATCTCGGGAGTTTAAAGAGCGGGTGATGGATGCAGCCTATCGAGTGATTTTGTCCAAGTTGGAATATTTCAAAGGTGAAAATCCCGTTCCCCTGTATCCCAAGGTTGAGGAAATTCGCCAGCATATTCCTGACCCAGAAGGACAAGAATTCTTTTTAGCCCAAGCGTGTCGTTCCATTACCCTGTACAAGGGAGACTTGTTTCCCCTGTCTGCCAGCTCTGAGGTAGATACTAGCAAGGGGATTTTGTTGGTGGGGCAAACTCAATTCCCAGAGTTTTTTCAAGAAGGAGAACGTCGCTATCCAGAAGCCGATTCCATGAGATTTAATTACAACATGGGGCCAAATGAAACAGCCTGGATGTCCAATTACTTGGTGTCTCTTGCTCCTAAATATTCTGTGGTGGTTATTTGCGTTGCAGATGCTGCCAGTGCTCGTGTGGCGGAAAGCTTGAAAAATCGAGGGATTCCTGTGGTGGTAATTTCCGTCTTGGCTCCTGTTCCTGCCATGGATTTGGCTAAATGGGCTGATACGGTGTTGATGGCCTATAGCTATTCTCCTTATTCCTTTAATGCTGTTTTTGGGGCTTTGGCAGGAGAGTTTACAGTGCGGGGCGTTTTCCCCTTGGCGGAATGAGTATGTTTTCTCTGTGTAAAATTCAGCAAGTACCGCTAGACAAGGTGAAAACCTTTGTTTTTAATAACGAGATTTATGGCATTCAGTTAGCGGAACGACTGGAGCAATATAGTTCTTTTATCAAGGAAAATAAAGAAAAGAAGGATAAAGCTGAAAAAAAAAGCTTTTCGGGAGAATTTTTGTGCTTGCTGGAGGAGAACACTTTACGAGGTGTGATTTTTGTTTCCAAAGTAGGGCTCGTTCTTACCTGTATTCCACAAAATTTACCAGAATCCAGTATGAGAGGAATGATTCCCCCTATTGCAGACTGGTTTTTAGGAAAAAGAGTCTATTGTATCAGTGGCTGGTCTTGTGGGGTTCAGTTGATACGGACTGCACTGGAACTGTGTAGTCAGTCAACAAAGGATGATTACACTCGTCATGTGGTGGAACGTCGTCGCTATCACTTTATGTGCTATGACGTCCGTCGTTGCCGGAAAAATTTGATTCCTCAGTTTCCAGTTATACGTTGTGGTGTCCAAGATTTGGATAGCTTGTATCATCTGCAAAGTGCCTATGACACGGTGGAAGTGCTTCCAAAAAATTATCCGTTTAAGCCAGAAACCTGTCGTGTAAATCTTCAGCGAATTTTGGAGTTGGGAAACGTAGTGGCAATTGCAGGTGATAAAAATAGTGAAAAATTCGTGGCAAAGGCAAATTTTTCTGCTGTTTCCTGGCGATTTGCCTTGATTGGTGGGGTATTTACAATGAAGTCCTACCGGAAGCGAGGTTGTGCTGGCCGCCTAGTACAATGGATGGGAGATGAGGCAGTTAAAAGTCAGCGTCAGGCGGTGCTTTTTGTGCGAGAAGAAAATCTTGCTGCCCGTCATGCCTATGAAAACGCTGGATATTTTTTTTCTGGCAACTACGAAATAGTATATTACTAACCACAGATTGATGGAGAAATGGGAATAAATTGCTTTTTCCCTCTTTAAATATAAAAACTTTAGTAAAATTAAATATCTTGAAGTAAAGCTTATTTTTCTATATACTGGAGAAATGACTTCAAATATGATTAGTATCATTATCGCCTTCGTTTTGTACCTTTCCATGATGATTGTGATTGGAATGCGGTACATGAAAAAAAACGAAACTTCTAGCGACTTTTTTTTGGGGGGCCGCCAGGTTGGTCCTTGGATGACTGCTTTAAGTGCTGAAGCTTCTGATATGTCTGGTTGGCTCTTGATGGGCTTACCTGGTTTAGCTTATTTAGGTGGCATGAAGGAAGCTTTTTGGACAGCTTTGGGACTTGTTATTGGAACATACTTGAACTGGCTTATTGTTGCCAAGCCTTTAAGAAAATGTACCATTGCCTTTAGTGATTCCGTTACCATGCCAGAGTTCTTTACTCATCGGTTTAAGGATAAGAGTCGCCTCCTTTCCACCATTTCTGTTGTTTTAATTATCTTCTTCTTTACCATTTACACAGCATCTGGATTTGTGGCCTGTGCCAAGCTTTTTAACTCCGTGTTTGGAATGGATTACCACCTGGGATTGATTATTGGTGTTGTAGTTATTTTGGTGTACACCATCTTGGGTGGATACTTGGCAGTTTGTGCCACAGACTTTGTGCAAGGAAGTCTCATGTTCATTGCCCTGATTATTGCAGGCTTAGTGATGATGGTTACCTTGGGCGGCCC
>JAGBXW010000005.1 GCA_017629095.1 Treponema sp.
CGAGGAAATTCAGGAATTGGAAGCAAAGAACGCCGCCAACCCAGAGCTACGAGAAGCCCACAAGGCCCTTGCCCGTGAAATCATTACAGACCTCCACGGTGCTGCTGAGTTTGACAAGGCAGTGAACATTAGCGAGGCTCTTTTCTCTGGCAACGTGAAAAATTTGAGCTTGGCAGACATTAAGGTGGGCTTTAAGGATGTACCTACCGTAGAATTGGCCAACGAAGAAACCACCTTGATTGACCTGCTGGTAAACAACAAGATTTGCTCCAGTCGCCGCGAAGCACGGGAATTCCTTGCAGCAGGCTCCATCACCTTGAACGGTGACAAGGTAACAGACGAAAATCTTCTTGTAACCCGTCAGCTGGCCATTGAAGGTGAAGTGATTGTGCTGCGCCGTGGTAAAAAGAAGAATTATATTGTAAAGTTCTAGCTTTTGTCTTGTTGACGAGCAATAGCCTGGAACCTATCTTTAAAGATGGAGGTATAAAATGAATGATTCTGTAATTGTGCGAACCACTGAGGATGAGCGAAAAAAGTTTATGTCTGGTGTCTACACCTGGATGACACTGGCCTTGGCTTTGAGCGGATTGACTGCCTTTGGGGTGGCTTCTAGTCTCACTGTGTTGAAATTTATTTTCGGTAATGAGTTGGTATTCTATGGTTTGATTATTGCTGAGCTTGCCTTGGTGATGTATTTTTCATTCCGTGTTCATAAGATGGCTGCTTCTACTGCCAGCCTGGTATTCATTATATATTCCATTTTGAATGGAATAACCTTGGCTTCCATCTTTATTGTGTATACTAAAACTTCTATTTTTAGTGTTTTTTTGATTAGTGCTGGAATGTTTGCCGCCATGAGTATTTATGGTCGGGTCACCAAGCAGGACCTTCGTTCCGCTGGGCGCTACCTGACCATGGCCCTCTTTGGCGTGATTATTGCCAGTGTGGTAAACTTCTTTCTAAAGTCTAGTGGCTTGGACTGGCTTTTGTCACTGGTAACCGTGGGCATCTTTGTGGGCCTCACCGCCTATGACACTCAGAAAGCCTATGCCATTGCAGAACGCAGCGACGGGAGCGAGGTGTTTGCAAAGGCTTCTGTGGTAATGGCCTTGGAGCTGTATCTTGACTTTATCAACATCTTCCTTTCATTGTTGCGGCTGTTTGGAAAGAAAAACTAACAGTTCTCGCTGATAAAAATAAACCACTGCTTGGATTGGAGGGCCAATTTTTGTGCCATACTTCAATGTGGGCAGTGTTTTTTTGTTTTTTATTCTCTGCCTTCATTCTTATCTCCCATCCTTGAACACCCTGCAAAAAATCACTATTATAAATATAGTTTTATCTAATATAATTGAATGATTCTGCCTTCCTGAAGTGGGGTAGGGTCGAGGAGTAAATATGGTAGAGGCATTGCAGAAAAATCCCCAGTGGCAGGGACGTCGTGGTCCTGTGGTACTGGTGATTATGGATGGCGTTGGCTACGGAAAATATGAGGAAGGTGATGCAGTTCGTGCAAGCCGCATGAAGTACCTTGACTGGCTCACTGCCAACTGTCCCCACACCCAGCTTAAGGCCCACGGAACAGCCGTTGGTTTGCCCAGTGATGATGACATGGGAAACTCTGAGGTAGGTCATAATGCCATGGGCTGTGGCCGTGTTTTTGCCCAGGGAGCAAAGCTAGTGGGTTCCTCCATTTCCTCTGGACAGATGTTTGCCGATGCCACTTGGCAAAAGCTTTCCAAGAATGCCCTTGATGGAGCAGGGAAGGGTGCTGCCCTCCATTTTATCGGTCTTGTATCTGACGGAAACGTTCACTCCCACATCGATCACCTGAAAGCCATGGTAAACCAGGCCTACAAGGATGGAATCAAAAAGCTTCGTGTTCATGCCCTGCTGGATGGTCGTGACGTAGACCCCACCTCAGCTCTGGAATATATCGGGCCTCTGGAGGAGTTCTTGGCTGGCTTTGATGGAGCTGACTACCGCATTGCTTCTGGTGGTGGCCGTATGTACATGACCATGGACCGCTACAATGCAGACTGGGCCATGGTACAGCGAGGTTGGTATGCCCACGTTCTTGGTGAAGGCCGCCAGTTTGCCAGTGCCACAGAAGCCATTGAGGTGTACCGCAACGAAAATCCTGGACTGCTGGATCAGGACATGCACGAATTCGTTATTGCAGAAAATGGCAAGCCTGTGGGAACCATTGAGGATGGAGACAGCGTTATCTACTTCAACTTCCGTGGAGACCGTGCCTTGGAAATCACCGCTGCCTTTGAGACTCCCTCAACAGCTGACTTCCCCCACTTTGACAGAAAGCGTGTTCCTTCCGTGGAATATGCTGGTATGATGGAATATGACGGTGACGCCCACGTTCCCGCTCAGTACTTGGTAAGCCCCCCAAGTATTGACCGCACCATGGGAGAGTACCTCACCAAGAGCGGTGTTAAGCTTTTGGCCATCAGCGAAACCCAGAAATATGGTCACGTTACCTACTTCTTCAACGGAAATAAGCAGGGTAAGTTTGACGAAAAGCTGGAGGATTATGTAGAAGTTCCCTCCGACGTAGTACCTTTCGAGCAGCGTCCCTGGATGAAGTGTGCTGAAATCACTGACAAGGTAATCGAAGCCATCAAGAGCGGCAAGTATGACCACATCCGACTGAACTATCCTAACGGAGATATGGTTGGTCACACTGGTGTGTTTAATGCCGTTGTTTGCTCCATGGAAGGTATGGACTTGCAGCTTGGCCGATTGAAGGCTGCCATTGAAGAAGCTGGCGGAATCCTCTGTATCACCGCAGACCACGGTAACTCAGACGACATGTACGAGCATGGTAAGGATGGTTCTGTAAAGAAGGGAAGTGACGGTGAGCCTAAGGCCAAAACAAGCCACAGCCTGAATCCTGTTCCAGGCATCATCTACGACCCCGAATACAAGGGCGAGTATGACAAGGACAACTTGAATGCAGGGCTTGGAATTTCCAGTTGGCCTGCCACCTTGATGAACCTTATGGGCTTTATCCCTCCTGCAGACTACGATCAGTCCATCATCAAGATGAAATAAATTTCATATGAAATAAATTTCATCTTGAAATAAAATTTCAATCTTCATAACCTTGAATCCGCCTTAATTTGAAGCCATTTCAAATTGGGCGGATTTTTTTGCTAATATCTTGCCCAAGAGGGGAGAAAACACTAAAATCAAGGCAGACTTTGTTAACTCTGGAAATGAGTAAGGAGAAAATATATGGATTTACCAAACAAGCGACCTGACGACATGGCTCGAATTACAACTGAAGAGCTTGCCAATAAGTTTATTGAAGAGCAGCTGGCCTTTGTTCGCCAACAGGTGGGAGACAAGAAGGTGCTGCTGGCTTTGTCTGGCGGTGTAGATAGCTCCGTAGTGGCAGCTCTGTTGATTAAGGCTATTGGAAAGCAGCTGGTATGTGTTCACGTAAATCACGGACTCATGCGAAAGGGTGAAAGTGAGCAGGTAGTGGAGGTTTTCAAAAACCAGCTGGATGCAAACTTGATTTATATTGATGCCACTGACCGTTTCTTGGACCTACTGAAGGATGTAGCTGAACCAGAGAAGAAGCGAAAAATTATCGGTGGAGAGTTCATCAAGGTGTTTGATGAGGAAGCCCGTAAGCTGGAGGGTATTTCCTTCTTGGCTCAGGGAACCATCTATCCTGATATTTTGGAAAGCGACGGAGTAAAGGCTCACCACAATGTTGGTGGACTTCCAGAAGATATGCAGTTTGAGTTGGTGGAACCAGTTCGC
>JAGBXW010000057.1 GCA_017629095.1 Treponema sp.
AGTCTCATACCAACTTCATCTCCGGCCTCGGCGGACTTGCGGTACCACTCATAGGCTTGGCTCTCATCCTTTTCCACACCGGTACCATACTTATAGCAAGCACCAAGAAGGGCCATACCAATTTCATCCCCGGCTTCGACAGACTTGCGGTACCATTCATAAGCTTGGCTGTTGTCCTTCTCAATCCCCTTGCCATACTCATAGCACAATCCAAGAAGTGCCATGCCATAAGCATTCCCGGCTTCGGCAGATTTGCGGTACCACTCATAGGCTTGGCTCTCATCCTTTTCCACACCGGTACCATTCACATAACACAATCCAAGAAGTCTCATACCATCTACATTTCCGGCCTCAGCGGACTTGCGGTACCACTCATAGGCTTGGCTCTCATCCTTTTCCACACCGGTACCATACTTATAGCAATCACCAAGAAGTGCCATGCCATAAGCATTTCCGGCCTCGGCGGATTTCCGGTACCACTCAAAGGCTTGATTCTCGTCCTTTTCCACGCCAAGGCCTTCCTCATAGCACTCTCCAAGATGTGCCATGCACCTTCCGTCTCCAGACTCTGCGCCCTGGCGAAGGTGCTCAAAGCCCTTCTGGAGATACTCAAAGCCCTTGGCCTTATCTTTTTTTAGACCATGTTTGCCTCGAATATAGCAGTAGGCAATGCTTACCTGTGCGTCTGGATTACCCTGCTGTGCCTGGGCCATGCATTCCTCAAGGTCAAAGTCCTTGCTTAAAATGTCGAATTTCCCTGTTGTCATATGTTCCTCCTGTACTGATGAGTTATTGTTTGGTTGCTGGTACTTCCGTAGTCGTTTCTATTTCCATCGTGGTAGGCGTGGGGGCTTCTATATCTGTAGCGGAATTCCCAGTGCAGAAGGTGATAATAGCTACCAACAATGCTGCAATACCTGCCACCAGTACAATCCATTTCCTCACTGGCGGATATGGAGGAGCAGGATGTGTCCCTGTCTCTCTTGGCTTTTGCACTGGTTTTGGCTTCATTTCTAACTTAGGTACAGTCTTAGGCACAGTTGGTAAAACTACCAATCCAGATAGATTCTTTGCCTTCAAATCCTCCACAGACACCTTTAATGATGTTCCATACAGGAGGAGCATTGGGTTTGCACAGTGAAAATTGGCAGCAGCTACGGTGGACAGGCTCTGGAGGAATTTCTCCTTGCATCCTTCCATATCTGGGGAGCACTCCAACCCACCAATGCTAGCATGTGGAGTTTTAGTGACAGCTGGCTCCAGGAGCTGCCCTGCAACCTGGCTGAGGATGCCCCGCACCTGCTGGTACGCCTCTTCCTTGGAGGAACGCTGCTTATTCCACAATTCTTGTATCGCCTCATCAGTAAAATGAATGTCCAGTAACTGAGCCAAATTGTCCTGAGCTTTTCTCCCCTCCAGTATATGAGCACACAGCCTGCAGAAAATCTTGGCATCCTCATCACCAACCAGCCCACAGCCTACAATGCCATAGCGGATGGAACGAGTCTCCTTATCATTGCGATTACCATATAGCCAATACACAGCTCCCTTCCACTGCCCATTGTCCACCAACAGGCAAATATCTGCCACTGACTCTCCTGCAGGAGGATCAACCAGTGGGTCGGCACCTATGTTCTTGATACACCACTCCTTTTCCCAATTGGTATAGGGAGTGTTCCCGTAGTCTATGTAGTCAATGGTTTTACTTCTGGTCTTTACTGAAAGCATAGTTTCTCCTTACATGAAAATGTCTCTATTAGCAGGGGAAGATGAACAACTGTTCTCCCTCTACTCCTGTAGTTTCACAATAGATTTTTTTAATTCTTCTACCTTTTGAAGAACTGTCACAATTATTTTTGGGCCTTTTACCACAGTTGAAGCTAAATGTATCATCTTATCTTTCCAATCATCACCTGGACAATCTAAATAATTTTTAAGGGTACTTATTATATCCTCTATTTGTGATAAAATATCTGACATCATATCCTCTGACTGGACGATGCCTAATGAGTTAGTTTCAGCCTTTGTTGGCTCTAATTCAACTGGGTCAGGAGCGGCAACGGGAATACCCTCACGGGGACGACATCCTTCCCAATGGTCGGAAACCAGACATCCTGCCACCCTGCCACCCAAAGATCCTGTATCCACCTTTGCACCTGTCACTCCGTGGAACAGCAGAATTGGATGTGATAGCACCTCCTGACAAATCAGTAGTTGCATACATTGGCGAATTTTTTTTGTGTTATCTGCTGACACCATCTCACATCGTAAACTACTCGTAACATCCTCCCTAAAAGGAGTTGTGTCAGCTGGATTCGGGAGCTGCCCTACAACCTGGCTGAGGATGCCCCGCACCTGCTGGTACGCCTCTTCCTTGGAGGAACGCTGCTTATTCCACAGTTCTTGTATCGCCTCATCAGTAAAATGAATGTCCAGTAACTGAGCTAAATTGTCCTGAGCTTCTCTCCCCTCCAGTATATGAGCACACAGCCTGCAGAAAATCTTGGCATCCTCATCATCAACCAGCCCACAGCCTACAATGCCATAGCGGATGGAACGAATATACTTATCCTTGCTATTACCATATAGCCAATACACAGCTCCCTTCCACTGCCCATTGTTCACCAACAGGCAAATATCTGCCGCTGACTCTCCTGCAGGAGGATCAATCATTTGGTCGGCACCTATGCCCTTGATGCCCCACTCCTTTTCCCAGTCGGTATAGGGAGTGTTACCATAGTCTATGTAGTCAATGGTTTTACTTCTGGTCTTTATTGAAAGCATAGTTTCTCCTCACTACCACCAGGTAATGCGTCCTGCGGCTACCCCACTGTTCTCCTTCTGACGCAAGAGAGCATTTATTATTTCATCTGGTGACACAGAATATTCTTCTTTACGATGCCTCCGGTTAATTATAAATAACAATAGAATATATAGAATATACAAGACAATACCGATGGGGCCAAGCAAAACTCCCACCACTCCAATAACACATCCCAAGACAAAAGAACCAACCGAAGCTAAGCAGCTACGCCTTACCTCCTTACCATAAACCTTCCAATCTAATTTATTCTTGATTTTTTGCAGCTCCTCTCCAGCCATGTATGCTATCATGGAAAAAATCTGGTCTACATTTTTTGTACGGCGGCCTCCGTTTCCTGCCATCCTGAACTCTGCCTGAAAAGCTTCCTTGCCCTCTTCCATTTCCCAGGTGCCATGGGAAAATTCCACACAACCCAAGGTTTCTAGGGGAATGTAGTACTGCTGGATATGGGGACAAATATCATGAACTTGGTTGGCGGTATTGCCATAGAACAACTTTACCCGTTCCTCCAATTCCTTGGACTTATTCCGATACTTTTCGCATTTTATGGGAACAAAGAAGAGAGCGGAAGTTCTCTCCAGTTCTCCTTTGCGGTATTGAGCCCATTCCTTAATAAGGTCGTTGGTGCTGTTGCTGTCCAAAAGCTTTACGGCGGTAGCACGTTCCTTGTCCGTGGTCCATTCCATGACGAGGGTAGCATCTATAGGAACAAAGAGGAGACGACTAGAGTGGAGATGCTCCTTAAACTCTTCCCACTTAGCATTCATGGTTTCAGAAATACGGTTCTTAGGATTAATCCAGCCACCAGGAATATCCATGATGGAAAAGGGCTGACGCACGGTAACATCACCACATTGGTGCTGGAGGTAAAAGGTGAATTTCTTTATGTCAGCACTACCTGCCAGGCGGGGTGACACTTTTTTTGTATAGCCAGCCTGCCCCGCCAGTATGGCATTGTGTAATTCCTCGTTTGCCTGCTTGATTCGCTTCTCATCATCCTGATTACCACAGACAACAGTCATTCCATTCTTGGGATCGGTAAACTTGTTTTGAGCCTCTTGTATGAGGGTTGCCAGAAGGGTGGTTTTTCCAAAGCCAGAGGGAGCCACCAGACTGATATTAAAGGGCATCGGCGAGTCAAATACATTATCCTTCTTTGCCATCATTACCACCAGTTAATTCGATGCTTTTCAATTTCACTGATATCACCATTAGATTTCAGCTCCTTCATAAAAGGTTCAATAATCTCTTGGAATTCCTTTTTATCAGCTGGGTCAAACTTGTTTATAGTTGTTTCCATCTCTTGGGTGGCCATGTGATACATCATGGAAAAGAGTACCTCTACATTTTTGGGCTGAAGAAAAGCACTCTCTTTCATCTTCCTAAAGCTTGGATAGAAAGCTTCCTTGCCTTCTTCTGTCTCCCATTTAGCCATGGACAATTCCACACACCCCAAGGTTTCTAGGGGAATGTAATACTGCTGGATATCAGGGCAAATAGAGTGGACTTGGCTGGCGGTATTGGCAAAGTATTGCTTTACCTTTTCTTCAAGATCCTGAGCCTTGTTTCGGTATTTCTCGCACTTCACTGGTACAAAGAAGAGGGCAGAAGTCTTACCAGTCTCATCAAACTCCCCCTTACGATACCTAGCCCACTCCTTAATAAGCTCGCTGGTGCTGCTGTTGTCCAAAATCTTTACAGCAGCACACTTTTCTTTCTCCGTACTACATTCCATAATGAGAGTGGCATCTATGGGCACAAAAAGCAGACGACTAACATGTAAGTGTTCCTTAAAGTCTTCCCACTTGATATTCATTTCATCAGTAATGCGGTTTTGGGGATTAATCCAACCACCAGGAATATCCATAATTGAGAAAGGTTGGCGGAAACTTGCCTCTTCTTCAGACTGCTGAAAATAAAAATTGAATTTTTTAGGTTCTCCTGTACCAGGTAGTGTCGGCTCTACCTTACCAGTAAAATTATCAACACAAGCCATAATATCATTGTTAAGTTTATTATGAGCCTCTTTAAGACGTCTCTGGTCATCTTCATCTTCACAGGCAATACTCAACCCTTTTTTAGGATTATTCATCTTGTTTTCAGCACTGTTCATAATAGTAACAAGCAGGGTGGTTTTTCCAAAACCAGAAGGGGCTACCATACTGATATTAAAAGGGCTGTGCTCCAGCTCCAAAACCTCTGGCTCTGGAGTTGGTACGGGCTTTGAGTTCGATACTGGCTTTGGCCTTGGATTAGGAGTTTTAACTCTTATATAATTCTCCAAATGTTGAGCTGTTTCTCTACACTTTTTAGCCTCATCCGGATCTCGTTTTACCACCCAGCCGTTTTTATAGCACTCAGCCAACATTCGCCATCCCAAGGGATCGCCATTTTCGATTTTTTTCTTCGCTAATTCATAATAATGATAGCCGAGACCAGATTCTGGTAAAGAATCGGGATCTTGTATGATATTCTCTAATTCCTCTGGCTCTGGAGTTGGTATGGGCTTTGAGTTCGATACTGGCTTTGGCCTTGGATTAGGAGTTTTAACTATTGGATCATTCTCCAAATATTGAGCTTTTTTTCTACACTTTTTAGCCTCATCTGGATCTCGTTTTACCCCCCAGCCGTTTTTATAGCACTCAGCCAACATTTGCCATCCCAAGGGATCGCCATTTTCGATTTTTTTCTTCGCTAATTCATAATAATAAGAGCCGGTACCAGATTCTTGTAAAGAATCGGTAGCAAGATGATCATAATCAGTCCGTCTTGGGGTGTGACCGCTAGGGTGTGGTGTTCTAATCGGACCTTTCTTTGCTCCTCCTTTCTTTCCATCATGTCCAAATATTTTTTTAAAAAAAGATTTCAATCCCATTGTATTCCTCCTGTGTTGTTTGGGCACGTGCCTTTATAAAATGCTGGTAGGCCGAAATAGACTCAGCCTACCAGTGACTGGTTACCAGAAAATCTGATATGACCCCATCCTATCTATATTGCCATATTCCCGTAAGGAACGCCGCATAGGTTCCAGCAAGGTCTTTATGGCATCCATTGTTTTTGACATCTCCTTCACCTTAGGTGAAAGTAATTTCCCTAAAGTACTGGCTTTTTTCAGCTGCTCGTCTGTGTGATCCAGAACTTCCTTGATTTCTTCTTCCGCCATGTGGTACATCATTGCAAAGAGTGTATTTGCATTTCTTGTTTTCTGAATACAGTCTCCCACAAGCTTAAAGGAGGGAGAAAAGGACTCGCTCCCTTTATCCGTACACCACTTTGCCTTGGAAAACTCCACACACCCCAATGATTCCAAGGGAATACAGTACATGGAAATACTGGGAAGAATTGTTCTAGCCTCGGTAGCAATAGAAGCATAGAAATCTTTCACCTTGTTTATAAGGAATGTCTCCTTACTCCGATATTTTTCACATTTGATGGGAACAAAGATAAGCGTTGAACTCTTATTCGATTCCTTACGGTATTTGGCCCACTCCTTGATAAGTTCTCCAGTGTTATTCACATCCAACAATGCTACTGCTGCTTCCCGCTCAGCCTTGGACGTGGCCTCCATAAGGAGGGTAGCATCTATAGGAACAAAGAGCAGACGACTATCATGCAAATGGTTCTTAAAGTCTTCCCACTTGGCATTCATCTCGGCAGTAATACGGTTATTGGGATTAATCCAACCGCCAGGAATATCCATAATGGAAAAAGGCTGGTCAATGTTTTCTGTTCCATTGGAAAGGCGGTAGTAGAAATCAAACTTCTTTACCTCACTGGTACCTAGCAGCTTTGTATCCACTGCTCCAGTAAAGCCTTCCTTTCCAGCGAGAATCGCATTGCTCAAGGACTTCTGGGCTTCTTTAATACGTTTCTCATCAGCAGAATCCTTATACCCCACCTTGAGTCCCGCGGAGGGATTATCCAAGTAGTTTGAGGCATCATTCATGATGGTTACAAGAAGAGTGGTCTTTCCAAAGCCAGAAGGAGCTACCATGCTCACCTTAAACTCATTGAATCCAGTTCCATCTCCCTTTGAACTCGGCCTTAATACATCAAAAATGGTGTTTACAAAATCAACGATATTCCCCTTATTGTCCTTCAGGACAATTGCCGTCTTAGCAACGATAGTACCAGCTGTCTTACCAATATCCTTTGCAATTGACCACAAGTCTCCAACAACTCCCATCCTATGCCTCCAGTTGCTTTACCAGACCCGCTGCATCCTTGGAGAGTTTGTGCATTTTTGAGACAAATTCAAAGCGAGCCTTGTTCTTGCCATCCAGACGAATCCGCTCCTTGTTCTCTACAAAGAAGTTCACAAAGTCCTCATCAATCTTTTCAATATCAGAGAAGAGCATTATGTCCCGAAAATGTTCCAGCGCACAGGTCAGATAGCTGTCAATGAAGTCGCTCTCCAGAATCGCCTTCTTCAGGTTGTAGTTAATAGTCCTTGCCCTTTCCTGAATCATTTCCTGCATAACAGGGGGAGCCTCATCCATGGTAACACCCGGAGCAGCAGCAAGTTTGCGAGGATTGTCAGGATCCAAGAGAGCAAGCTCACAATTGTTATAGATGGCAGGATACACCTGCTGCAAAAAGTCCAGCTTCAAGTCCAGCATCCACTTGAGGGACTTCTCCAGGTTTGGCATGGAATAGTCTGCCTGCTGCAGGTCCTCCAGCATCTCCTTAAAGGAAGCTTCTCCCTGCAGCTCGCTATCCTTGTAGATAATGAGCCCCTCCCGCAGGGCCTTTGCAACCCGTTCCTTCAGCTGGCCAAGGCGCTCTCCATACCAGTTATTCAGCTTTCCGTAGCTATCAAGGAGTTTCATCCGAATGCGGTGGCATTCATCTGCCCAGACATAAGTGGGGTGCCCCCTATCCTTTCCCTTGTTCAGGGCAAAATCCTCCCAGTCCGCATATCCGGACTTGTCAAAGAACATCCTTTCAACACCCTCTTCCAGCTCATTAAAAATCTTTATAACCTCACACTGGAACTCCTCCTTGCGGTCCTCTCCATTCCAGTCCTTACTAGCCGCCTCCAGAGTTTCACGCACCTTTGACCGCAATTTCGCTGCATCATTCATTGCAGAGACAGTACTAGTGGGGAAAGACTTCTTTTCGTTGGTGGCAAGGGCTTCCAGCCTCTCCAGCATGTCGCGCAGTGCGTTGAGCCGGTCCTTGGGCACACAGGTCTTGCGGAACGCCTCGTCCAACTTAGGCAGGGCGGTGGTCATGCGCTCCAGCACTTTGTGGAACATCTGGTCTGCAGCAGCCTTATTCGTTACATCGGTAACAAAGATAATGTCCTGGGAAAAGATGCTGCTGGATTTCACCAGATCTTCCTTGAGTATTTCGCACAACTGCTCACAGCCTACCTTCTGGTTCACAAGACAGGTGAACAAATTGCTGCGATCCTCACCCTTCACTTCCTTCTGAATTTTCTCCAAGGAGCTGGTAATCTTGGTGAAACTCTGTCCAAGATATGAGGTCTGGCTAGAATCAGGATGCAACAGTTGAATGGCGTGGTCAATCTCGGAGTCCAGTCCCTGCAGCTGGATTTCATCCACTCCACCCACCTCTCCAAAACCGGGGAGGTCCACCAGCTGAATCTTTACTCCATCCAGGCTGGGGAAATGGCAGTGAATCTCAACATTCCGTACAGTAAGGTAAGTGTGGGGCTCGCTCTCCTCCTTTTCGGGATAGGCCACATACTGGCGTAGGCTAGACATATCGTGGACTGTCTTCTGGCCCTGTCCAATGGAATCCTTGTAACTGTCGTAATACTTCTGGATTTTCAGCAGTTTAGCCAGCCGAATGTTGATTTCATCCTTTCCTTCCAACTCTGGATCATTGTCATCACATTTTTGGTCAAAGGGATATGCCAAAAACTCCTTTATGGAGAAGACATCACTATTTATATTTTTTTTCCGCAAGTATGTAGCAAAACCAGTATGGTCTTTCATTAATGGCTTGATACGGTTTTCAATGAAGTCAGTCTCATCGTAAAACTCAATGCGAGCAAAGGGTGTAGCACCAGCCTCCTGATTAAATATTTGTGAGCGAACTGCTGTTACTGGTGCACCACTGCCAGAAGGAATCTGATTATCAGTCAGACCTGTGAGAGTCTGTAACAGGGTACTTTTTCCCACTCTGGCTCCTCCAGCCACACCAATGTTGATGGTTTTGCGAGACAACCGTCGCTCAGTTTTCTTATTAGCCTCCAGCAAGTCATCAAGTATCTTGCGATATTGTCCATACTCAGTAAACTTCCCTTTGAACTCCTGTTCAGGATATTCATCCAGCAAAGATTCAATCTTATTGCAAACACTCCGCAATTCCTCTAGCTTTTCGCCTTCTTCCTGAACCTTTTCCAATACCTTCTTACGATTTGCAAGAATTGCATCCACTTCACTTTGGAAATTTCCCATCTTTTCCTCCTAAAATCTATCTCTTGGGCCGTGCCCAAAATTTAATTGCCCATTATACACTACAAGTGGTATCAACTAATGATAGGATAAGAAAATAAATCGATTTTTTTTGCTGCTTCTTGCTGAGTAAGGGATGCTTTGTACGATAAAATCCCTGCCATAAAACGGATTTTCCTATCCATTTCTAGGATTTTATAGAAATATAAGATATAGTTCAATAACTATTTATCGGAAAAGATAAAAAATAGACGGTTATATGTCCTGCAAGATTTATTAAAATTAAGGTATGACATCTATAGAAGAAACCATCAGGATCTGTGCCAGAAATGTAAAACGACTACGTACTAGTCGCCACGTAACCCAAGCCACCGTTGCAGAAAAGGTGGGTATAACAGAGAAATATCTAAGCGACATTGAAACTGGCCGTAAATTCTGTTCCTTAGACACACTAGTGGCAATCGCCAACTACCTTGAAGTAGAACCCTATGAACTGCTACTACCAGAGAATAGAGGCATCAACTATGACAGTCACCGTACTCAAGTAATGATGGAACAACTCAAGTCCGACTTTACCCGAATGGTAGACACCATCGGCACCTTCCTAGAAGAAGGCAAGCCCTGTAAATAAACTCTGGCCACATTATACACTATAAGTGGTATCAACTAATGATAGTCTGAGAAAAAATGATTTTTTTTAATATGTAAGGTAAAAATAAAATCTTTCTAATAGACTGACACAATTATTCTGATAAGCTGTCGGAATCTTTCTAATAGGCTATCAAAATCATTCTGATAAGCTATCAGAATCTTTCCAATAGACTGACAGAATCATTCTGATAAGCTAGTAAAATGATTCCGACAGGCTGTTCTTACTTCCAGCCTTCCCACACTTGGGGACAATAGCCCAGGGTGGCGTCAGTTTTTCCGTTACGGATGATGGGTTGCTTCAATAGCATGGGATTGTCTAAAAGCTTTTGTGCCTTGGCACTATCTTCAAGATAGGCGATGGAAGCATAATCCTTGGCGTTTTTGTCTATTAATTCCTCAATGGCATCCATTCGGGAACCACAGGCTTTTGCAAGGCAACTGATAACACTGTCTAGCTCTCCCTTGCTTATGCCCTTTTCCTTCAGGTTCACCACTTGCACAGGAATTCGTCGCTCAGCAAACCACCGTTCAGCCTTCTTTGTGTCAAAGCTCTTTGAAGTACCAAATATTTGTATTGCCATAATTTCTCCTTAATTTTTTAAACCTGTCAGCTGCTTTACAATATAAGATGCCATCAAAAGACCTGCAGCAGAAGGCACAAATGAAATGCTGGCGGGTGTCTGACTGGGGATTTCAGCGTGGGGTAACTCCGTGGAATACACCACAGTGTAACCCGAGGTAATACCTCGTTGCCGCAGTTCTCGCCGCATAACACGAGCAAGAGGACACACGGAGGTTTTAGAAATGTCTGCAATCCTAAAGCCTGTAGGATCTAGCTTGTTCCCCGTGCCCATGGATGCGATTATGGGAATATTTTTTTCAAAGGCTGCTTCTGCCAGCAAAAGCTTCCCTGTCACATTATCTATGGCATCGGCAATAAAGTCACAGCCAGAAAAATCTACCTGGTCAGCAGTTTCCTTACCATAAAATAGAGGAAGACAGGTAACCTGAGCCTGAGGATTGATGGAACGAATCCGATCTGCAGCCACATCTGTCTTTAGCTGGCCTAAGGTGTGGTAGCTTGCCACCAGCTGCCGATTGATGTTGCTTTCCACCACTCGATCCTTATCCAGCAGAACAAAGTTTCCTACCCCAGATCGAGCAAGGGCTTCCACCACGTAAGAACCCACACCACCTAAGCCTGCTACAAAAACCTTACTTTTCCACAATCTTTCCACAGCTTCTTCCCCCACCAGTCGAATAGTACGAGAGTGACGGCCATCAAGAAAGTTTTCCTCCGTAGCTTTAGCTTCTTCCACCAGCTACCGCCTTTTCATAAGCCTTAAGTTCTTCTAGCTCTGGCAAAAAGCTTTTAATTCCAGCGGCCCAGAATTCCTTAGACTCAATATCAAAGCCCGCACGTCGGCACACTTCTTCGCAAGAATAACTGCCCGTATCCCGAAGGAGCTTTTGATACACCTGAGCAAAGTCCGCACCCTGCTGCTGGTACTGAGCATGCAAGCCCAGAGCAAAGAGCAAACCAAAGGCATAGGGGAAATTGTAAAAGTCCAAGTCAGGGCTGTAATAATGAGTTTTTACTGCCCACATATATTCGTGGCGTTCTGCAGAGAGGCCATTCCCATAGGATTTTTCTTGAGCCTGTGCCATCAAACGACAAAAATCTGCTGCAGAAAGTTCCCCCTTCTCTCGCTGCTGGAAAACAGACTGTTCAAAATAGAATCGGCTTAAAATATCCACCAGCACTTGGCAGCTATCCTGAAGATGGAGCTCCAATAATTGCAACTTATCAAAGCCCTGGCACCGAGCAATTACATCCTTCATGATAATGTTTTCTGCAAAGATACTGGCAGTTTCAGCCAGAGTCATGGGATAGTGAGTCAGTTCGTAGTCCAGGCCTGCAATACAATGATGATGATAAGCGTGTCCCAGCTCGTGAGCCAAAGTAGTTACATCAGAAAAGCTTCCAGTAAAATTAGAAAGCACACGGGAAACACCTTTTGAAGGAAAATCGATACAATAGGCTCCACCAACCTTCCCCTTACGAACCTCTGCATCAATCCAGTTGTGAGCAAAAGCATTGGCAGCAAAGTCTCCCATATCCTTGGAAAAGCCATAAAATTTTTCTGTGATATAGGAACGAGCCTCATCAAAGGTCCAACCTTCCATCTTTACACTATTTTCAGCTGAAACAGATGCTTCACCTAAAACTTTTGGCAAGGGAGCAAATAAATCATAGAAAGCACAGCCTTGAGAATCAGTTTCAGATGTAGAGCCAGAATCAGATTTTCCAGATTCTGTTTCACCTGCTGCCTGCAATAATCGACCCTTCAGCTGCAAGTATTCCCGCCAGAAGGGCAAGGAATCTTCAATTGCACCAATGAGAGCAGCCAAGGTCTTTTTTCCCATGTTGGCAGAAGACAAAGCCCTATCAATGGCCTCATTCCAGCCACGGCGACGATTCAGTGTAACGGTGGCCCCCTTCAGGTTATTCAAGGCTGCCGCAATAGGAATTTCCACAGACTGCAACAAAGAAATCTCTGTTTCCCAAGCCTTTTTCCGCACCGCTGGATCTGGGCTATAAGCTTCATTACGAATCTCGTTAAAGGTTTTTCCCGTGGCTGTATCAGTCAAATTAGAAATCACCTGCTCATGAAGGCGACTCCAGGCTGCCCCACCAGTTCGGCACAAATCAGCGGCAAGTTTTTCTTCTTCCCCACTCATTCGATGTTTTCCATCTGCAATTACCTGTTCCAGCACATATTGATACTGGCTAAATTGTGGAAAACTTGTGTAAAATGTGGATAACTCCTGTGTATATTCAGTTAAAATCCCTTGGAAAACAAGAGCTTGAGCATTTGATTGCAAGGCCATTTCTTCTAGCTTAGAAAGATTATTCAAATAATCGGTGTTGGTGGTATCTGTGGAATAAGATGAATATGCATAGGCATTCAAGCTTTCTTCCAGAGCTCCAATTCTATTACTAGCAACAAGATAGTCTGCAAGCCACTGGCCAAAATCTGCCTTACGAGCAGCTTCATCCGCCAATCTTTTGTCTAGGTCGTTCATGCCTTCAGCATATTCAACAAGAGCCTGCTGATAATCAGCTCCATCAAAACAAGAAAAAATGCTGGTTAAATCCCAGCGTGGTGGGTTTTTCCTCATAAAAAATCTCCTTTTGCGCCCTTTTTACACAAAGTTTTCCTTACTTTTCCACAACTTTTCAACAAGAAATAATTATTTTACTCGAGTATAGACCAACTCAGTTTGAGTATTACTTCCATCTACAGAAAAATATAAACTATCACCTTCAAGCCTCCAAGCAGCAGTTTGAATCTGAGTTCCTGCCTCTGGATTAGAAGCTGCAAATTCTTCAAAAGGAATTTCTGTAGAATCATTCAAAGTTACTAATCTATGGTCATACTGAATCACAGATTCTGTAGCAATAAACATTCCTTTTACAGAAATCTTTTGAGAAAAATAATCCTTCATGGCTTCTAAAGGTAAGGGAGTCTTATCGGTAGGGTCATTTGGTTCATAAGAAAGGAATTCTATTTTTGTGTCTATGGAAAAAGCTTGATTATCTGCAAAAGTAAGTGTTGTAACAGAATTCGATTTTACTGTGCCAGAAACTTCTGCAGGATTATCTGGATTCAATGAGATTTCTGTTTCTACCAGTAAACTTTGTTGCCACGCACCTTCTAATTGTTTACAAACCATATCATCATGAACAAGACTAGAAGAAGATGACTTTGTACAACCAAAAAATAAAAGAAAATTAAAACATGCAATCAAAACAAATATTTTTCTCATAATACCATTAACCGTAAATTTCTCATTCTTAAGTCAAAATCATCAGATTGAATAAGATCTATTGTTCCATCAGGAGCCACAACTTTTATAAAACAGTACTCCTCATTCTTCATCAGCTGGAAAAAATCATCTTTATTCAATGTTAGTGAATACCTTAAATCTATGTATTTTTTTCCATTAATGTCCTTAAAAAGCAAAGTTCGTTTTTCAGTTCTCACTTCAGTAGACTGATTAGTAAGATGTATCTGAATCTTATCAGCATCTTTAACTTGCTCAATAGGCATTGTTACCGTGTAATTTAAAACGGGAGACTGAGAAAGAATGGATCCTCTCACATTTACTGTAATATCTAAATCAATTTGATTAATCATAGAATGGGCTGTATCTAGCACAAATGGTCTTAAAAAGAACACTTGGCTTCCATTTCCAGTCACCGCTGTATATACAGGATTTGAACTTGCACAAGAAACTAAACTGAAAGGAAAAATACAAAATAATAAAAAAAAGAAATGCTTCATAAATAAAAAAAATCCCCCTTTTCATTCAAAGAGAATTTCATAAGTTTCTCTAGAGAACAAAGGGGGAAAGTATAGATTTATTCACCAGTAACAACTGTTGAAACTTTAACAACAAAGAAATAATCAGCAACCTTCTCATCTACAGTAGAGATAGTAGTAATACCACCATTCTTTGCTGCAGTCTGAATACTCATATCGAGCTTACTTCCAAGAGGAATAAAACCAAATAAGAACGAACCAGTAGCCTCACCTACTTTAGAACCAACAGGATTACTTGTTGCTGTAACAGGAACAACAGTTGTACATCCAGCCAATACCAATAATGTTGCTAGAACACATGCAGTAACAATTTTTTTCATAAAAATTACCTCCTCATAGTATATAATCTAATTCTTATAGATTACTTTTTTATAATACCTTCTTATTTGAATAAATGTCAACTTTTATTTATTATAACAGAATCTACTTCTGTATGATTTTATCGATTCTGAAAAAGGAGAAAATAATGAATAAACAATTTTTATTAGGAATGATTCTGTTCTTATCTATTGGGGTTCAAATTTTCGCACAAATTTCCACTGGAGGTTCCGTTGATGTGACTATGGGAAGTGATCAAAAACCAAAAGGAACTGGGAGCTGGAACTTAGAATATAAATTACTTTCCTTCGCCAGTGCAGGAATTAAATTATCTGGGCAAACAAATTTCGAAAATAACTATGCAGTAACACCAACCATCTTTGCAAGACTCTATCCTGTTTCTGGAGCCTTTGCAGAAGCAAACCTTGGAGGAAAATTTAGCTGGACAAATAAAGTTTTTTCAAAGAATTTTACCATGGGCGGCTCCCTAGGTTGGAGAATTACCAGTGGAAGCACTTATATTGAACCAAAGCTTAGTTTTGATTACGTCTTTGGTGCAAAAGAACCCTTCAACTGGTCTGGAGGTGTGGGAGCCGGCTATAATTTTTAATTCCGTCTATTGCGAGAAATCAACAAGAGACGAACAAAGTTTCCGATAGCAGACAAAGCAGAAGCAACATAAGTCATGGCAGCTGCACTGAGCACTTTTTTTACACCCTTTAATTCCGTCTGATTCATTGCTCCAGACTTACCTAAAATTTCAATAGCACGGCGAGAAGCATTAAACTCTACAGGTAATGTAACTACATAAAAAAGAACTGAACCTGCAAAAAGCAAAAGCCCAATATCAACTAAAAAACCAAAACTTAAAACAAGACCAAGAATTGCTAAAGTGGGTCCAATAGCAGAACCAATATTTGCCACTGGCACAAGGGTACTTCTCAAAACTAAAGGGCCATACTTTGTTGCATGCTGAATGGCATGACCTGTTTCGTGGGCTGCAACACCTACAGCTGCAATAGAAGACTCTCCATATACAGGCTCAGAAAGACGCAGTACCTTGTGAGAAGGATCATAATGGTCCGTAAGACTACCAGATACTTTTTCAATTTTAACATCAGTAATATTATTTGCCTTCAGTAAATAGGCAGCAGCCTGCGCTCCAGTAATTCCCCGAGCTACAGCTTCCTTGGAAAAATTTTCAAAGGTAGATTTTACTTTTACCTGTGCCCACATAGATAACAACAGGGCAGGTACCACCAAAATAAGATAATACACATCAAACATATCAAGCACCTCATGAATTCTTCAAACTCGTATCTCAAAACGATAAAAGTTGTACGTAAGATTCTACTATAAATAAAATACTATTTTTTTACTAGCAGGAAAAATTTATTCTAAAAAGAAATAACAAAGTAACAGAAAAGCTTAATCAATGGAAAATCATTCAAACTGCCGATTATATTATATAGGGAAGGAATCAAAACTATTGAAAATTCATTTGGTTGTAAAAAAAACCGTACCGCTAAAGGAGGAAGAAAACGCGACACGGTTTTTATTATTGCTACTTAATTAGAGTATAATTTATCGGTAAAAAAATGTCAATAGATTTTTTCGCATTCTTTACTTTTTTTTGCGGTATTTCGCAAAGTGCCAGATTAAAGGAGATATAAATGATACGAGTTGGAATTATTGGAGCCATGGATGTTGAAGTAGAACGAATTTGCCAGAATGTTTCAGGGCCTATTCTTCATCAAGTATGTGGATTAGATTTCTTAGAAGGATTTTTAGCTGAAACCCCCGTTGTTGTAGTTCGTTCAGGAGTGGGAAAAGTCAATGCCGCCCTCTGTGCCCAGCTATTGATTACAAAATTTAAGATTACCCACCTAATTAATACTGGTGTGGCAGGAGCCTTAGCTTCTGGCTTAAATGTATTAGACTTAGTTATTTCTACAGAAGTAATGTACCATGATGTAGATGCCACAAACTGGGGATACGAAAATTGTACTGTTCCCGGTATGCCCCGTACCTTTGAGGCAAATCAGGAACTGGTAAAAATCGCAGCAGCGGCATGTGAAAAATTATTTCCCAACAAAACAATTATTCAGGGAATCATTGCTTCTGGAGATCAGTTTATTGGCTCCAACGAAATGAAAAACAAAATCAAAGAGCTCTGTAATCCAGCTTGTGTAGAGATGGAAGGTGCAGCCATTGGCCACGTAGCATCAGTAAACAGAATTCCCTTTGTAGTTATTCGTTGTATGTCAGATATGGCTGATGACCATGGAGAATCTACTGCCCGCTTTAACGAAAAAGAAGGTGGAGATATCAGTGCTCAAGTTGTTTGTGCCATCCTTCAATCACTAGGAAACAACTAATGATAAATAACTTCTCTCCTGTAATGGATATTGAATCATTGAAAGATACATTTCTTTCAAAAGAAAAAATTCACTTATATGGAACAGTGTCATCTACCAATATCCTTGCACGAGAAGCTTTGGAAAAAGCTATAAAAGAAGCTCCCCTTCATCACCATGATGGGAATCTTACTCAACAGGGACAAAATCTCCATGGCACTATTTTTATAGCTGAACAACAAACTGGTGGCAAGGGGCGCCAAGGAAGAAGTTTCTTCTCTCCTCAAGCCACAGGTTTGTACATGAGTTTGATTATTGTTCCTCCACATGGTGTTACAAATCCTGCTGGACTTACTGCAACAATGGCTGTAGCTACCTGCCAGGCCCTTGAAAAAATCTACAACATTACCCCCGCCATCAAATGGGTAAATGATATCTTTTATAATAGAAAGAAAGTCGGTGGAATTCTTGCAGAAGGTGTAATGGATTCTCACAAGGGATATATTCCTGGAGCAGTCATAGGGATTGGACTTAATATTTTGCCCCCACCCCAAGGTTTTCCCCCAGAAATAGAATCAATTGCTGGTGCTATTTTTCCCACGTATTCAGAAGAAAAAAATCCTTTAAAAAAAGAACTGGTTGTAGCTATTGTAACTAATTTTTTACATTTGCTGGAATCCCTTTGGAACCAAGATTCTCAAAATCATGCAAGTGATGATGTTATGGAAGAATATCGAAATCGCTGCCTCATGAAACCAGGCACCAAGATAAAAGTTTTTCCTGTAGCTGGCTCACAAGAAAATGCTTACACCGCCACCTGCTTGGGAATTGACCAGCAAGCTCGATTACAAGTTATAACGGAATCAGGACAACAAAAATTCCTGGATTCTGGAGAAGTGAGTTTACAAAGTTTGAACTTTACAAACTCACTTTAATATTTTCTTCTCTATTAAATAGTCAATTAAATCGTCACTAATTCGTAGGAACCTGAACCAAGTCCCATCTTTTCTGCGTGACTAATCTGACTTCTCCAGTCGGTAGAAGGATGATTATCACAGAAATGATCTCCGTGAGTATGTTCTTTTTCTGCCAAACAAGAACCTGCACTCACAGGCTGTTTATTCACCGCATCTGCACAGGCAATATCAATTGCCACTGGATCAAAGGAAGCAAACATACCTACATCAGGAACAATGGGAGCATCATTTTCTGCATGACAATCACAATAGGGAGAAATATCCATGGCTAAACTTATGTGGAAATGAGGTCGTCCGTGAAGAATGGCCGTACAATATTCAACCATTTTGTAATTCAACACATCATTAGAGTTATCTGCACCAGGCCGAATAGCATCCGTAGGACACACTCCAATACAACGACCACAACCGGTACAAGCATCCTCGTGAATCAGGGCCTTTTTATCAGTGATGGTAATGCAGTCATGGGCACAATTATTTTTACACTGGGAACAACCAATACATTTTTTTGTGTAAACGTAAGGTTTTCCTGCGGCGTGCATTTCCATCTTTCCAGCTCTGGAACCACATCCCATACCAATATTCTTAATGGCACCACCAAAACCAGTTGCTTCGTGGGCCTTAAAGTGATTAAGTGAAATGATGATGTCTGCATCCATTACTGCACGACCAACCTTTGCTTCCTTTACATACTCTCCGTTTGGAACAGGAACATAGGCTTCATCAGTTCCTTTTAAGCCATCTCCAATAATCACATGACAACCAGTAGACAAGGGAGAAAATCCATTCAAATAGGCTGCATCAAGATGATCTAGAGCATTTTTTCTGCTTCCCACATACAAGGTATTGCAGTCCACCAAAAATGGCTTGCCTCCCAACTCCTTCACCAAGTCCACCACCACCTTGGCATAATTAGGCCGCAAAAAAGCTAAATTTCCCAATTCACCAAAATGCATCTTGATGGCCACATATTTTCCAGTAAAATCGATGTTTTCAATTCCAGCTGTAACCATGAGACGTCTCATCTTTGGCAACAAGCCTTCTTTGAATGTTGTGCGGAAATTAGTAAAATACACTTTTGAACTAACAGATTCTGGGTTACTCATAAAAGCCTCCTTCTTCTATTCTATCCTTTTTACCGAGATTTGAATATCACTTTAACTTCCATTTTCAGAACTTTATTCTTTACCTATTTTTCACAGAATTTTATATCTTCTTGTTTTACTGAAATCAATTTGATATACTGAAAAAATCTACACCAAAGGGGAAATACATGGGAAAATCCAAGGTTAAGCGTTTCGGTATCCTTACATCGGGAGGAGATGCTCCTGGACTAAACACAGCCATTAGAGGCGTTGCCCGAGCTGCAATTGAAGAATTTGGAATGGAAGTTGTTGGCATTCAAAATGGTTACCGAGGACTAATTCAAGGTAACGCAAAAGAAATGTATGACGCTGATTTTTCTGGAATTCTCACTCGTGGAGGCACGATTTTAGGAACTTCTCGAGAAAAACCTTTTAAAAATCCCCTTCCAGATAAAAATGGATTGCTCCCCATTGATCATATCAAGAAAAACTACAAAAAATGGAAACTCGATGCCCTAGTTGTATTAGGCGGAAACGGAACAAACACCACAGGAAACCTTCTTGCCCAAGAAGGCTTGAATGTGATTGGACTTCCCAAAACCATTGACAATGACTTGGTTCACACAGATGTTACCTTTGGGTTTCACACTGCAGTTTCCATTGCCACAGAAGCCATTGACCGTATCCACACCACCGCTCATAGTCACAATCGCATTATGATAATGGAGCTTATGGGACACAAGGCTGGTTGGCTTGGCCTTTATGCTGGGGTTGCCGGTGGCGGAGATGTAATCCTTTTACCAGAAATTCCCTATAATATTGATTCCATAGCAAAACATCTTAAAAAGCGACGTGATGCTGGGAAGGAATTTTCCATTGTTGTGGTGGCAGAAGGTGCTTTATCAGAAGCAGAAGCCCTCATGGACAAAAAAACTTTTAAAAAGAGTCGCCAAGCCATGCAAAATTCCATCGGATACCGAGTTGCCCATGAATTGGAATCTGCCACCGGATTGGAATCTCGGGTAACAGTTCTGGGATATGTGCAACGTGGAGGCACTCCCGTTCCCTACGATAGAGCTTTGGCAACATTGCTAGGAACAGAGGCCGTACACATGATGGCTCGAGGGGAATTTGGCAAAATGGTTGCCTACCAAAACGGAAAGGCCGTTGGTGTTCCACTAGAAGATGTGGCTGGAAAAATAAAAAAAGTTCCATTAGATAGCCAAATGATTCGAGCCGGACGGGAGGTAGGAACATGCTTCGGAGACTAAATTATAAATGCCACTTTTGTGCCTCTTGTGAAGGAAAAGGCTGTGTAGGAGAA
Source organism: Treponema sp. (assembly GCA_017629095.1). Taxonomy (GTDB): domain Bacteria; phylum Spirochaetota; class Spirochaetia; order Treponematales; family Treponemataceae; genus Treponema_F. The sequence continues at coordinate 20,350 of JAGBXW010000057.1, forward strand.
ATGCCCGGCATGGGAGGAGCCTTTAACAGTGCTAACTTTATAGAAAATGTTGCTGGCTGGAAAAAGTTGGCAGCACAGTTTCTGAATGAAGAAACTCCTCTTGCAACCCAAGAACAGGCCCTTCTGCAGCAGCTCCAAGAAAAAGGAATTTCTCTCCCCACCATTCGCCTCGCCCCTATGACTGGTGCTGTGGAAAATGTGGGCTATCAAGATGAACGGAGTTTTTACTTTGATTTGATTATTGCTTCCTGTGCCGCAGAAATAGAGCTTGCCTTGGGAGACGGTTGTCCCGACGAAAAGCTCCTTTTCGGTATAGAAGCAGTAAAAGCTGCCACTCAATTTTTTCCCCAGGCAAAAGCAGCTGTTTTTATCAAGCCCTACGAGAACAAGCGAATCCTTGAACGGATGGAATGGAGCAAAGACGTAGCAGAAATCTACGGTGTAGACATTGACTCCTACAACATCATCACCATGCGAAACAAGGTAAACCTAGAAAAAAAGACTGCAACCATCTTAAAGGAACTAAAGTCTGCCTCTCACCTTCCCTTTGCCATAAAAGGCATCTTCACCCAAGAAGATGTGGAAATGGTGACGGAACTTAAACCAGACATTGTAGTAGTTTCAAACCACGGTGGTCGCATTGAAACACGAAAAGGCAGTACCGCAGAATTCCTACAAGAATACGGTAATACATTAAAATCTCACTGCAATGAATTGTGGGTAGATAGCGGTATCAGAACTTTTAGGGATTTGCTAGTGGCAGCAACACTTGGAGCCACCCAAGTGATGATTGGTCGGCCAATTGTTACCGCATTATGTAAAGATGGAGTCAAAGGCGTCATTCACGCAATGGATTGTCTAAGAACTCCATCTAAACATTAATTTCATATAAAGCGTCTACAAAAAGATTAATTGACTCCGTACTGGGAACGATATGCCCTCATGGCATCAAGGTGTTCCCTACCTTCAATTACTCCATCTTCAATAGCCTTGATGATATCATTGATAGTAACAATGGAGTGAACGGTAATACCAAAATCCTTGTATGCCTGCTGTACTGCAGAAAGCTCACTATCCAAGGCTTTTTCCATTCTATCCACCGTAATAATCATAGCAGTAACTTTTACATCTCCTGCTGACTGCAACTTTGGTAACACTTCTCTTAAAGCCTTTCCACTAGTCATTACATCTTCAATAATAATAACACGGCTTCCAGACTGAGGCTGCTGACCTACAAAAAGACCACCTTCTCCATGGTCCTTTGCTTCTTTACGATCAAAGCAGTAGCCCACGTCTATGCCATACTTATCGTACAATGCCACTGCTGCACTTACCGCCAAAGGAACACCTTTGTAAGCTGGCCCAAAAAGAATATCAGATTCAAGATTGTGTTCCTTTATACAGTCTGCATAAAAACCACCCAATCGAGCCAGATGAGCACCAGTCTTATAATTACCAGTATTGATAAAATAAGGTGCCTTTCTACCACTCTTCAAAGTGAAGTCGCCAAAAGTCAAAACTCCACTGTCACTCATAAATTTGATGAATTCTTCTTTGTACGTCATGGCTCCATTCTATCAGATTTGACATAAATCTTGAATAGTGATGTAATGGAATGTAACCTTATTTATCGAATAAAATCTTATGATATAGGACACAGACATGAAAATCAGAATCATAGAAATGCCCCTAGATTTTGGGGGAAACAGACATGGCTCCGACATGGGGCCTTCTGCTATTCGCTTGGCAGGACTTAAAGAACGCCTTGCCACCTTGGAACATGAAATTATCACCTCATTCTCTCCCATTGATATTCATCCTCAAGAATATGAATCCCCTGGAAGAAGTGACGCAAAGTATTTAAAGCAAATTGTAGCTGCCTGCCAAGTCTTGGCAAACCAAACAGAAAATTCTGTTAATCAAGATGAATTTCCCCTGGTGCTGGGTGGTGATCATTCAATCGCCCTAGGAACTATTGCAGGAGTTTCCACCGCTTGCAAAAAACAAAATAAAGAGCTGGGAATTTTATACGTAGATGCCCATGGAGATTTCAACACCCATGAAACTTCACCTTCTGGCAACATCCATGGCATGTGCTTAGCTGCATCCTGTGGTCATGGTTTGCCTCAGCTCACTCAACTATACACCAACGCCAAAAAAGTTGCCCCAAAGAACGTGTGCTACGTTGGACTGCGAGACATAGACCCAAAGGAAAAGCTTTTGATGAAGGAAGCTGGAGTGACCGCCTTTACCATGAGTGACATTGACCGCCAAGGCTTTGCTTCAATACTACAACAAGTTACCTCTTTCTTTAAGTCAAAGGTAGATGCTGTCCACGTAAGTTTTGACATGGATGTAATTGATCCCATGTTTGCTCCTGGAGTTGGAATTCCCCTTCCTGGTGGATTAAACTATAGAGAGGCACTCCTGCTTATGGAAGAAATGGCCGCTACTCAAATGGTAATTTCTGCCGAGTTTGTAGAAGTGAACCCTGTTCTCGATGTACGTAGTCAAACGGCTCGTATGGCAGTAGAACTTATGGCACGCCTTTTGGGAGACACCATCTTTTAATGAGGAAAAATTTTTTTCTTGTTTTAATACTTTCTTTCTCTCTGGAAATTTTCGCAAATCAGCCAAAAGCTACTCCTTTGCCAACTTTTCCAGAAATGAAAGAATCAATTCTGCTACAAAAGCAACTGATTGAAAAGCAAAAAAAAATTTCTCCCATTATTTGGAGTTTAAACTGGCATACTGGAATTCAAAATATCGTTGCAAAACAGATTTCTCCTGTAGATGCTGTTTCTCTAGATATGTCAGAAATTATTTTTACTTCCAATAAATATAAAGGTGCTGTTATTTCAATTGATATTGCATCGTTATTTTCTATCTATTCAAATCTCTCGATAGGCTTTACTCAAAACAATTTTCCCAAAGATTTTTCAGTAAATACCATTCCTTATCAATCTACGCAATTGAGTTCCATAGAATCTGACTCTTACGTTGCAAAAAAATTTTATCTTAGAAATAATTTTTCTACTGCTCCATATGCTGGCTATACCTTTTCTCGCTACAGACTCATACCCATTCAAGAAGGAATTGATATAACAAATAAAATTTATCATTCAATTGTAGTTGGAAATAAATTCATATTCCAACCCCACAGAGTCTTTTTTATAGAAACAAGTATTTCTTTTTCTCCACTCGCATCTATAGACAGAAATTTATTGTCCATGTTTCAAATCAACTATGAAAGTTATTTTACCTTTACAACCAACTTCTTCACTTTTTCATTAGTTATATCTAACCGCAACAATATTGAATACAAAAATATACACCAAGAAGCAATCACCTTCGCTGTTTCTAAAACAGGATTTCGATTCCGATTATCCCTGTAAGATAATTAAACAATATTTAAGTTTTTAAGTATTTATAAAATATGTTTTCTAACAGATTGAATTTCCCACAGTGATTCTATAGAATGTTTTTATGAATAGTCAATCAATTTCTTCAAAGGCAGAAGATATTCGGGACGTACTCCGCTATATCAAAAAATTCAAGGCCGCTTCCGTAGTTATTTACATCGATGATAGACTTTTAGAGCACCCCCTGTTTACCAGCCATATTCGAGACATAGCCATGATTCATGAAGCAGGAATCCAAGTAGTAATTGTTCCTGGTTCTCGCAAACGAATTGATGAGGTTCTTGAAACAAACTTAATCCCATGGAAGATGAAAAATGGTGTTCGTCTCACCAAGGAAGAATCTCTTCCACTGATAAAAATGGCAGCCTTTGATGTGGCAAACCGCATTATGACAAGTCTTGCAGGAGAAGGAAAAACTGCCGTTATAGGAAACTGGGTTCGTGCCAGAAGTATGGGTATCCTTGATGGTATTGATTTTTCTGCAGCAGGAGACATAGACAAAATACAGACTGATGCAGTAAAAACTATTCTGGAAGATAGATTTATTCCTATTTTTCCCTGCATCGGGTGGAGTTTAGCTGGAAAACCCTACAATATTTCTTCTGTAGAATTAGCAGCAGAAATTGCCCAACGTCTCCAAGCAGATAAACTTTTTTTCTTGCTTCCTGATGGAAATATTGACGAAAAAGATTTTTTTATTCCCCAGCATATTTCTCGTTCCCCAGAAAATAAAATTCCCGCTTTAAATATTTCAGAAGCTCAAGAATTAGTAGATAGAAATACTCATCAAGAAAATATTTCTTCTACCCAAGATGAAATTCTTTCAAAAAAAGAAAAGATTCTCCAGTTAATCCGTCTTGGAATACGTGCCTGTACGAATGGTGTTTCACGTGTACATATTCTTGATGGACTCATTGACGGAACAATTCCCTGCGAAATTTTCTCCAACTTAGGTTGTGGTACCATGATTTATGAAAGTGATTATGGCCAAATCAGAGAAATGACCATAGAAGATATTCCCGCCATACTAAATCTTATTCGTCCTTTTGTAGAAGAAGGGATTCTTTTACCTCGAACTGAGCAAAGTCTTGCATCCACCTTCACGGATTATATTGTATACGAACTGGATGATGGAATTAAAGGATCTGCTGCACTCCACTTTTACAATGATTTCCAAGCAGAAATTGCTGCTGTGGCGGTAGATCCTGTTTGTTCACACCTGGGCATTGGCCCAAAAATGATGGAATATCTTTTGAATAAAGCCCAATCACAACAGGCAAAAAGTGTATTTATTCTTACCACACGAACTGCCGATTGGTTTGAAATGCAGGGCTTCATTCCCGATGATATTTCTACCCTTCCAACAAAACGAAAGGAAAAATGGTCTCCCTCCCGTGGATCTAAACTTTTTAGAAAGAAATTGTAATAGTCATTTTGTCAGTTTCAAAGACTGATTCTTTATTAAAATGTTTCACGTGAAACAGTTTTTATGGGATTTTACCTATAATATTGTTTCACGTGAAACTTTTTTGTTTTAATGGATAAGTTCACTATTTTATGAAAAGGAATGTTTCACGTGAAACAAAAAAAATGGGACAAGTTCCAATGACACCTATGGAACTTGCCCCAGCCTGATGTAAAAGAATGAAGTCTATCCCCTCATAGACACATTCTTACTTAATCCTCATTATCGTCACTGGCCACTCTATCAAGACCAATAACAATATCTGGTGGATCGATATTAAATACCTTTACACCAGAAGCTGCTCTTCCCTGCTTGGCAACAGAATTTGCTGTAACACGAAGAGACTTTCCTTGACTAGTGATACAAACAATCTCATCAGAATCAGCCACATTGATGGCACCGATAATTTCACCAGTCTTTTCTGAAATACCATAAACTCGCTGGCCTCCAGTAGCTCTACCGTGAATTGAGAATTCTTCAAAGGAAACACGTTTTCCAGAACCTTTTTCTGTCAAAATCATCATGTTTTCATTTTCTACAAAACGGAGAGCAGCAGCAAGTTCATCACCTTGAGATAGCTTCAAGCCAGTTACACCACGACCAGCACGACCCATAGGACGAACAGAAGTTTCATTCATTCTCAATGCCTGACCCTGACGAGAAATCAAAACAAGCTCGTCATTACCAGTAGAAAGCAAGGCTGTTACTAGCTTATCACCTTCATCAAGCTTAATGGCAATAATTCCCCTTGTTTTTGCATTGCTAAACTGACTAGTTTGAACCTTCTTTACAACACCAGCTGCAGTAGCCATAAATACATATTGGTCGTCACTAAATTCTTTTAAGCCTACAACAGCTGTAATTTCCTCGTTGGGAGAAACAGTCAACAAGCCTTTAATATGGGCACCACGAGAAGCTCTACCAGATTCAGGAATCTCGTGAACCTTGAGCCAGTAGCCCTTTCCCTCGTTAGTAATGAACATAATATAATCATGGGTGGAAGCAATAAAAATCTGATTGATAAAATCATCTTCTACCAGCTTGGCACTATTGCTACCTTTTCCACCCTTACCCTGAGTCTTATATGCAGTAACAGGAAGTCGCTTGATATAGCCAAGGTTAGAGATGAGAATTACCATCTCCTCTTCCTTAATCAAGTCTTCAATATTAATTTGCTCAACTTCATCTGCTACAATATCAGTACGTCGTTCATCGCCATACTTTTCTGAAAGCTCATGAGTTTCGTCTTTAATAAGTGCCAGAATCTTTTCAGGATGGGCCAACAAGTCCTTAAGGTGAAGAATAAGAGCTTCTATTTCCTCCAATTCCTTCCGTAAGTCTTGAATCTCCAAATTTGTAAGACGCTTAAGCTGCATGTCTACAATAGCCTGAGCTTGAACATCATCAAATCCGAAACGCTCCATCAAAGCATTTTTTGCAGACTGAGTATCCCGTGAACCACGAATAATCTGAATTACTTCATCAATATTATCAATGGCCACAATCAAAGCCCGCAAAATATGAGCCCGCTCTTCAGCCTTTCGTAATTCAAATTTTGTTCTTCGTGTTACAACATCCTGGCGATGTTCCACAAAATACTGAATTAAGCTTTTTAGAGTAAGAACCTCTGGACGACCCTTTACTAGAGCAAGATTAATTACACCAAAAGAAGACTGTAATGCTGTTTTGGAAAAAAGCTGGTTCAAAACAACCTTTGCAATGGCTCCTCGTTTTAAACCAATTACAATTCGCACATCATCACCAGCTGAACCATCGTTTACAGAATCAATTCCTTCAATAACCTTGTCACGAGCAAGTTCACCAATACGCTTACACAAATCGTCAGTACGAACCTGATATGGAATCTCGGTAAAGACAATAGTTTCCTTACCTTTCTTGTCTACTTCAATAGTAAAGCGACCCCGAATAAGAACCTTTCCCCTACCCGTCTTGTAAGCCTGGCGAATTCCCTTTTTACCAAAGATAATTCCACCAGTGGGAAAGTCAGGACCTTTTACAATGTCACAAAGATCATCTATGGAAATTTCAGGATTATCGATATAAGCACAAATTGCAGAACAAACTTCTCGCAAATTGTGGGGAGGCATATTTGTTGCCATACCAACAGCAATACCACTGGAACCATTTGTCAAAAGGAAGGGAAATTTTCCAGGAAGAACTGTTGGCTCTTGGCGGGTATCGTCAAAGTTAGGAATAAAATCTACAGTGTCCTTCTTAATATCTGCCACCATTTCTTCTGCAATGGTAGACATCTTGGACTCAGTATATCGGTAGGCAGCAGCGGGACTTCCGTCTATGCCACCAAAGTTTCCCTGCTTGTGGATGGGCATATACCGAATGGAAAAATACTGTCCCAAACGAACCAAGGCATCATAAACAGAAGCATCTCCGTGGGGATGATACCGTCCCAACACATCACCAACAACAGTAGCACATTTACGAGTTTTTCCATTGTAATGCAAGCCTTCCTCATTCATGGCGTAGAGAATACGCCGGTGAACAGGCTTTAAACCATCCCGAACATCAGGCAAGGCACGGCTTACAATTACGGACATGGAGTAGTCAATATAGGACTTCTTCATCTCCGATTCTATGGAAACTGGAATCAGGGTTCCACCTTCTGGTGTCTGTATTTCTTCCATAATCCTTCCTTAACAACAAATTATTTGGACTTATACATCCAAGGTGGCATAAATAGCATTTTCTTCTATAAACTTACGACGTGGTTCAACTTCTTCACCCATCAAGGTGCTAAAGATGTGGTCTGCTTCCACAGCATCAATCAACTGAACCTTCTTCATCTTACGATTAGCTGGATCCATGGTGGTTTCTTTCAATTCCTTCCACTCCATTTCACCAAGACCTTTGTATCGCTGAACATCGGCCTTACCTTCAATTCCAGCAAGAACAGCATCCCTCTCTTCATCAGAGAAAACGTAATGCTCTTTTTTTCCATGCTTGATTTTATACAAAGGTGGCATAGCAATATATACATGACCATGTTCAATAAGCTGGGGCATGTAGCGGAAGAAAAAGGTTAACAGCAAGGTTGAAATATGGGAACCGTCCACGTCAGCATCAGCCATAATAATGATTTTGTGGTACCGAAGTTTTTCAATATTGAAATCCTTTCCAATACCTGTTCCCAAGGACGCAATTACTGGCTGCAACTTTTCATTGTTAATTACCTTGTCAATGCGGGTACGTTCTACGTTTAGCATTTTTCCCCACAAAGGAAGAATAGCCTGAATCTTTGGATTTCTACCTTGCTTGGCAGAACCACCTGCAGAGTCACCCTCTACAATGTAAACCTCGCATTCTTCAGGATTTTTGGAAGAACAATCTGCCAGCTTTCCAGGAAGACCAAAGCTATCCATACCAGTCTTACGGCGGGTTGCTTCCTTGGCCTTGCGAGCCGCAATACGAGCAGCTGCTTCTGCCACAGCCTTTTCTAGGATTTGTTCTATTACCCGTGGATTTTGCTCAAAGAACAAGGTTAATTGTTCATTTACCATAGACTGAACAATTCCACGAACTTCTGTGTTTCCCAGCTTTGTCTTTGTTTGTCCTTCAAACTGAGGTTCTGGAACCTTTACAGAAATAACAGATGTTAATCCAGCACGAACATCTTCACCAGTAAGTTTTTCTTCCTTCTCCATTTTTTTCAGGAGCTTAGCGTTATTCTTGAGGAATTCGTTCATCACCACTGTGAGGGCTGTCTTAAAACCTTCTAGGTGAGTACCACCTTCTTTGGTGTTAATGTCGTTTACAAAGGTAAGAATATTTTCGTTATATCCATCATTATATTGGAGGGAAACTTCTGTTTGTACATCATCTCTTTCACCAGAAATAAAAACGGGAGCCTCTGGAATAACCTTCTTTCCCTCGTTCAGATAAGTAACAAACTGCTTTATTCCTCCTTCAAACTGAAAGAGAATTTCTTTTGGATTAGTAAGTCGTTCATCACGGAAATAAATTTTGATGCCGCTGTTCAAAAAGGCAAGCTCTCGCAAACGACCGCAGAGCACATCAAAATTGTAGGTAGTGGTTTCTGTAAAAATGGTAGGATCAGCCTTCCAACGAATAGTTGTTCCTCGGCGACTAGAAGTTCCCACTTCTTTTACTGGAGCAACAGTCTCCCCTACCCTAAATTCCATAAAGTGTTTTTTTCCATCTTTTTCTACTGTAGCTTCTAGCCAAGTAGAAAGAGCATTTACACAGGAAACACCAACACCATGGAGACCACCAGAAACCTTGTAAGAACCCTTGTCAAATTTACCACCAGCATGAAGCCGAGTAAGAACAAGTTCCAGGGCACTAATGCCTTCTTCAGGGTGAATATCTACTGGAATACCACGACCATTGTCTTCTACACGAACAATATCATCTTTTTCCAATACAACGTAGATGGTATCACAGAAACCTGCCATGGCCTCATCAATACAGTTGTCCACAACTTCATACACCAAGTGATGTAATCCATCAGGACCTGTAGATCCGATGTACATACCAGGGCGTTTTCTTACAGCCTCCAATCCCTTTAATACGGTGATATTGGAAGCAGAATAATTCCCACTCATTTCTTTTCCTTAAAAGCAAATATCCATGAAATAATAAAAGATTTCTATAGAGAAGTGTTGTTTTCTATAAATAGTATTATATCTATATTGCAGAAAAAAGTAAAGATAGCTTATAATATCGGCATGAATTCACCAGACTATACACCTTTTTGGGAAGAAACTTTACGACAAATCAAACAAAATTTAACAGAAAATGGCAGAGCAAATGATTTTGTACTTTGGTTCAATATAAATTATGTTGATTCTCAAGAAGGTAAGATTATAGCTTCTGTGGCTTCAAATTATATCCGTAATGAAATGAAAAATAGAGGATATCTTGCCATGATTCAAGAAACATTCTATGAAATTTCTGGCCTAGATATGCAACTAGAAGTAACCATACGAGATCGCAATGCAGAAAAACCTCGTCCTCAAATTTCTTTTTCAGATCCATCTCAAGATATTCCCTTGAAACAAAGATTTGCCCAAAATCTTCAAACTCCGCCTCAAAACTCACAAAGCTATGTATTTGAACAAAAATCTTCCATTACGACTACAATTCCTCAGAATAATTACAATGAACCAGTTTTTAAGGAAGAACCTGTAAAAAAAGTTCACCCTGAATTATCTGAACAGTACTCATTTGAAAACTTTATTTCCAGCGATGAAAATGCATATGTATTTAATGCTGCCCTTGCTGTTTCTAAAAACCCAGGAATAGCTTATAACCCTCTCTTAATTTACGGTGGAGTTGGACTTGGTAAAACCCACTTGATGAAGGCCATTGGATATTCCATTTTTCAATCAAAAGGTTTCAAAAATATAATCTATATTAGTGCAGAAAATTTTACCAACGAATTTACCCAATCAATTCGTGATCGTTCCGAAAAAAAATTCAAAGATAAATATCGGAACGCAGATGTGCTGCTGATTGACGATATCCACTTTTTTGAAGATAAAGATAAAACTCAAGAAGAGCTTTTCCATACCTTTAATGCTCTATACGATAAACAAAAACAGATGGTCTTTACCTGTGACCGCCCTGTTTCCGAATTAAAACAAATTACAGAACGACTCAAATCTCGCTTTACCCGTGGATTAAGTGCAGATATTCATATGCCAAAATATGAAGTTCGTTCTGCAATTATTCAACATAAACTTGAACAACAAGGAAAAAAACTTTCTCCAGAAATTATTGATTTAATTTCCAAAACCATACAAACAAATGTTCGTGACTTGGAAGCATGTTTGAATAGCATCACGCTTTATTCTGACATCACAGCAGGAAATCTTTCTCTTTCCCAAGCAAAAGATATTATCATCAAGATGTTTGCCCAAGATACAACCCAGATTACGGCAGAAATAATCCAGCGTGTTGTAGCCGAATATTTCAATGTTTCCTACACCGATATAAAAGGAAAGAAGCGACATAAAAATATAGCCTTTGCCCGGCATATTGCAGTCTATCTTATTCACGAATTAACAGAACTTTCTTCTACAGAAATTGGACATGAGTTTGGAGGAAGGGATCATACCACTATCATGCATTCCTGTGATGTAATTACAAAGCAGCTTCAAATTGACGAGAGTCTCAATGATACCCTTTCTATCATCAAAAAAGATATAAGGGAATACAAAAAAGAATAGTTAGACAAACTTGTTAATAATATGCTAGTATACTGTGGAAAAGTTAGGGAACTTTTTTTCTTTGTGGAAAGTGTGGAAAATAATTAAAAAGTCTATCTAGGTTATTATGATTTTATTTTTTTATATCATAAAGATTTAGATGATTTATTCTTTTTTCCACACCCCTTATTATTACTATTATGAATTTATATAAATTTATAATAATACCAAAGAGGAGAACTATATGAGATTTACCTTTGATAGAGATGCAATGATTAAGGAAATTGCCATTGCACAAGAAATCATCTCAACGAAGAATGCCATGTCCATTCTTTCAAATATCCTTTTGATTGCAGAAAACAACACCTTATATATCAAAGCAACTGACATAAAAGTTAACTTTGAAACAAAAATTCCTGTTATGATTGACGAAGAAGGTAGTACAACAATTTTTTGTGATAAATTCATGAGCATTTTGTCTAACCTTCCTTCTGGTGAAGTTGAATTCATTCAGAATGATATAAAAGTTACTATCAAGCCCATGACAAAAAAAGTTAAGTTTGAACTTAAAAGCATGGCTAGTGATAAATTTCCAGAATTTTCTTCCACAGAAAATGTTCCCTTCTTTGATGTACCTGGCGACCAGTTAAAGCAGATGATTGAACAGACAATCTTTGCAATTTCTGATGATGAAACACGATATTTCTTAACTGGTGTTCTTTTTGAAAAGAAGGGTGACAACTTGAACATGGTTGCTACTGATGGTCCACGTTTGGCATTTGTGTCAAAGCCTATTTGCCAAGGAGTTGCAGATTTTGATTCAGTAATTGTTCCACCAAAAATTCTCACTATGATTTTAAAACGAGCTCCATCTGAGGGAATGATTTCCTTGGCTATTGTGGAACGAACAATTTACGTTAAGTTTGGAAATTATAATTTTTCTTCTGTGTTGATTGACGGACAATATCCAAACTACAGCCGTGTAATTCCAGAAAATCAGAAATTCTATTTTGAGCTTGAAAAAGCTGACTTTTTGTCTGCCATTAAACGTGTAACCTTGTTGGTAGACCAAAAGATTCGTCGTATTTACCTTGAGCTTTCACCTGGAATGTTGGTAATTACTTCTCAAGAATCAAATATTGGTGTGGCTCGTGAAGAAGTTCCTTGTCAGTATGATGGTGATAGTGTAACTATTGCCATGGATTATACTCGCATTGAAGAACCTCTTAAGGTAATGGATACAGATAGAGTTCGATTTGAATTTACTGAAGTAATGAGACCAGTAACAGTAAAATCTGTTCCAGAATCTGATTACTTCCACATTATCATGCCTATGCAGATGATGGGGTAAGAATAGGTGCCTTTTTTAACCCTGTCTTGTACCAATTTTAGAAATCTTCAAAATGCAACAATAGACCTTCTGGCAAAGGAGGTCTATTTTGTTGGAGAAAATGGCCAGGGCAAGACAAATCTTTTAGAATCATTATATTATTCAGCTTATGGTTCATCCTTTAGAACACATACAGAACAAGAAATTGTAAAAGAAGGTGAAACAGCCTTTAGTGTTCGTACCATGTTCAAGGATGATAATGATTCTGTTACTTCAATCCATTCTGAATTTCAAAAAGGCAGAAAAAAAATCCTCAAAAATCATAAGAAAATAGCTGATAGAAAAGAACTGATAAATACCGTTCCCTGTGTTTTATTTTGTCATGATGATCTAGATTTTGCAGTTGGAGAACCTGAACGACGAAGATTTTTCATAGACCAGTCTCTTTCCATGTATGATGTTCTCTACATTGATGAAATGCGTTCTTATAAAAAAATTCTCAAAAACAGAAACTTAGTTATAAAAAACAAAGATTATCAGATGCTAGATATGTATGATCAACAGCTGGCTCAAAGAGGAATTTTTATACAAGACAAACGAAAAAAAATGATTTTTAAGTTTAATACCATTTTTACTCGTTTATATCAGCAAGTTTCTGGAATTGAAAATGTTTCAATTCTGTATGAACCTTCTTGGAAAGAAATTGATAATCTCACTCCATCTTATGAACAAGTAATGGAAATTCTTCTTTCAAAGCGAAATGTGGATTTCGTCATGGAAACCACTATGTCTGGCCCTCATCGTGATAGAATTCGGTTTATGAAAGATGGAAAATCCTTTGTTCCAACTGCTTCTACAGGACAACGGCGACTTATTTCCCTGTTACTGAGAGCGGCACAAGCAGTTCATTATTCAGAAGTTACTGGTAGAAAACCAGTTTTACTGATGGATGATGTGCTTTTGGAGCTAGATCCAGATAAACGACAAAAATTTACTTCTGTTTTGCCGCCCTATAATCAGCTTTTTTGTACCTTTCTTCCGGGTGAACCCTACGAACGATATAAAACTCCCAACACAAAGGTTTATTTTGTGGAAGAAGGCTCTGTCCATGGATAAAATTTATTCCAATTCAGAGATAATAAAAGCGGTGCTGGAAGGAATACTTTCTGATGTTGATAAAAAAAGAATGGAAGAAAGTTCAATATTTATTTCCAAGTGGAAAAAAATTGTTACATCTATAAAAAGCGTTGTAAATCCTGATTGTGGAAATGCAATGTACTCTCATAGTCAAGTTATAGATATTAAAGATGGTACCATTATTTTACAGGTAGATCATCCAGGTTTTATTCAACTTTTTGAAACTCACAAAAAATATATTTTCCGGGGACTGGAAATGCATCTTCCCCAAATGAAAATAAAAAATATCTCATATCTTTTGGACAAAAAAAATGATTACAATACTCAACGTGATATAACACGAGAAGAAATGAGGGCTGCAATAAAAAAACAATCACCAGAAGATGATAAAATTTCTGAAAATTTTGAAGAAAAAAAAGATTCTCGTGTACAAAAAGATTTTCCTCCAGAATTAGAAGCCATATTTTCTAGAATGAGAAAATCAATATTGACTAATGACAAAAAAATATGATATTGTTCTTACACTTGTATATCCTAGGTCTTGATGTATTTCTAGCCCTTATCAATAAAGGAGACGTGTTCAATGAAACGGACATACCAGCCCAGTAGAGTTAAGCGAAACAGAAAATTCGGTTTCCGTGCCCGGATGAAGACCCGTGGTGGTCGTATGGTTCTTAAGCGCCGAAGAGCAAAGGGACGCTATAAGCTTACTGTTTCTGATGAGAAGAAGCCTTACTAATAATTAGTTAGGTATGGGAACAGACTTGATAAGGACGGGGACTTTTACCCGCCAAGAGCGTGTTAAAAAGTACTCAGACATTCAAAATCTGTTTAAAAAGGGGAAACGGGTAAGTGTTCATGGGGCAAAGTTGTTTTATTTGCCCAATGATGCAAATATAAATCGTATTGCATTTACCCTACCCCGTGGTTATGGTAACGCTGTGGAAAGAAATTATTCCAAGCGACTAAGCCGCGAAGCCTATCGTTATTTCAAAGCATTCCTGAACACTGGATATGATATGGTTCTTTTAGTCTATCCAGGAAATGATTCGTTCCTTACACGGTGTGCACAAATCCGCAATTTATGCCTTAAAGCTGGAATAATTTCGGTATGAAAAAACTTCTGGTTCGATTTTTGTGTGTACTCATTCGTTTTTATCAAATCTGTATTTCACCACTTTTTCCTCCAAGTTGTAGATTCTATCCCACCTGTTCGTCTTATGCCTTGGAGGCAATTCAACGACATGGCCCTTTTAAAGGGTTTTATCTAGCAGTTAAACGAATATTGAGATGTAATCCTTTTTGCAAAGGGGGATATGATCCTGTTCCATAAGTTTAAACTGCTTTAGGAGTTTTATCTTTTATGGAAAAAAACACATTGATTGCAATAGTTCTCTCTACTATTGTACTTATTACCTTTACTGTATTACAAACAGTAGTTTTCCCTCCCAAGCCTGCAGAGGAAATTGTAGTAGAACATGAAGTACCTCTAGCAACAGAAATTACTGAAAGTGAAGGTATTGCTTCTGATACTTTAGCAATGGCCTATCCAGATGATGAAGAATCTTTACAAGAAGAAGAAATTGTAATTCTTACCAACAAGGCAAAGATTACTCTTTCTAATCGTGGTGGAGACGTTATTGGCTATGAATTGCTGGAACATCGTGACGGAGAGTCAGGTGTAGATATGGCTGATAATGTTTCTCCCCAGAATAGAGCATTTTCTATTGCTTTTGGTGGTGCTGAAAATGGCATTATCCAGGATTTGTTCCACGTAAAAAAGATTGATGATTATACTGTAGGTTTTTACAAAACATTCCAGGATTCAAGAAGTGGTGGAAAATATATTCTTGCAAAGCAGTATACCTTTAAACCAGATGATTATTTGTTCCGATTGGATGTAACTGTAGAAGGTTCTGATGGAATGAACAGACTTTCCTTTGGAGATGCAGCCTATACCATTAGAACATCACCACAAATTGGTCCTTTCTACAATGCTAAGTCCAACAGATATGAAAACAGAACATTCATGTCTTTTGATGGAAGCAAGAAGAAAAAGCAGATTCTAAAAGCTGGTGAAACAAAGCTGTACGAAAATGAATTTACCTGGACTGGTGTTGGTGGAAAGTATTTTGAGATTCTTGGTGTTCCTGTTAAGCCTGAAACAATGCTTGATGTACTCTACTCTACCAAAGTTGAAGTAGATGATTATGCAAATGCTCAGGTAATGCTTACAAGAAAGGCCATTATGGAGTCTTTTACTCAAGACTCATACTATTTTTATGTTGGTCCTCGTACAGAAAAGAACTTGAAGATTTACAATAATGCAGAAGAAAATGCTTGGGGTTTATCTAACTTAAAGTTGAACGAAAGCCTTGAGTCCACTGGAATTTTATCTTGGCTTGAATCAATCCTCAAATGGTGTATGGAGTTGATTTATAAGATCATTCCTAACTGGGGTGTTTCTATCATCATTCTTACCATTTTAATTAAGATTCTTTTGTTCCCTCTTACAAAGAAAAGTTCCATGGGTACTTTGAAGATGCAGGAGCTTCAACCTAAAATTCAGGAAATTCAGGAGAAATATAAGGATCAGCCAGACAAGTTGAATATGGAAATGTCTAAGCTGTACAAGGAATCTGGATATAATCCTCTTTCTGGCTGTTTGCCCTTGTTGTTACAGTTTCCCTTGATTTTTGCAATGTATAACTTATTCAACAACTACTTTGAGTTCCGCGGTGCAATGTTCATTCCTGGCTGGATTCCTGACCTTTCTATTGGAGATATTGTTCCTCTTCCTGGAAATTTACCTGTTCTTGGTAGTCAAATACATCTTTTGCCTATTATTTATTTGGCTTCACAGTTACTTTTTGGAAAGATTACCCAGTCAAGTGCTGCAGCTGGCGGTAATAATACCCAAATGAAGATTATGATGTATGGTATGCCCATTATGTTCTTCTTTATCTTCTACAATGCTCCAGCAGGACTTCTTTTGTACTGGACTGTAAGTAACATTTTACAGCTTTTCCAACAAATGATTATTAACAGAATGATGAAGGCAAAGCGTGCAGAAATGGAATTGAACAAGGCTGCTGAAAAAAAAGTTTTTGTTCCCAGAAAGAAGAAGTAATTTGACCTTAGCTTAGAATAAAGGAGATATACTATGGTATACGAATATGAAGGAAAAACTGAAAAAGAAGCCATTGAACTGGCTGCAAACGAATTGGGCTTGGAAAGAGACCAGTTTGACGTAGAAATTATTGAATCTCAGAAGACTGGATTTTTTAAGAAGGGATATGTAAAGATTCGAGTTCATACAGTGGATACACCTGAAACTGGAAATATGGAATTTGAGGGAGGAATGCCTAAATCTTCCAAAACTATTTTCGCAGATCCCCTACCCCAGGATGATTTTGAAAAAAAACTCATTGATTTTACTGCTTCCATGATTCGCAAGATGGGTTATGACGTTACAGTGGAAATCATGTTCAGGGAGGATCATAAGCTGGGAATTCGGCTTAATTCTTCTAAGTCTTCTATCTTGATTGGTCGTAAGGGAAAGAATCTTGATGCCTTGCAGTTGTTGGTGAACGTATATGCTGGTCGTCTTGGTAGGGAAGATATTCGTGTAATTCTTGATACAGAAAATTATCGTATTCGCCGGGAAGAATCCTTGGTTCGATTGGCATACAATACTGCAGATAAGGTACGCATGAGTCGCAAATCTGTGTTGTTAGAGCCTATGAATCCTTTTGAACGCAGACTCATTCACACAACTTTGAATGACATCAGTGATGTAGAAACAAAGAGTGAGGGAGATGGCTTGTACAAGCAGGTACGCATTATTTACAAGGGAATAAGATAATTTTCAATAAAACTGTAACAATATCCACTTTAAGTTTTTTATTGATAAAGTTTTAAGTGGATAAGGCGGTTAATCTTATGAAAATTAAAATGATAAACTTGTTAAAACATCGTACTTTTATCTTTTGTCTTTGTTTTACAACATTATTTTGTGGAACAGTTTTTTCACAATCTGCTGAAAATATTCCATCTGAGATTGAAGGTGAGATTTTTCAGCAGTTGATAGAAAAAGGTGAATATCGAACTCAGTATTTTAAAGAAAGCGGTAGAGATTTTATCTTATATCCAAATACTGAGTTAGGTTCACTTTTAAAAGAAACTTGGACAGAAAAAAAAGAACCTGTTTTTGTAGCTGAATCTCTCTTTTTGATTGAGAAACCAGCAGGTTCTGATTTGGAGGGATTTGATACAGAACTTATTTCTCAGATTATGAGGTCAGTTTCATCAATGGAAGGAATTGAATATTATTCCAATAGTGAAAAAAAGATGAAGACCTTATATTTTCAGTCATATACTGTGGATAATCTTAAAGATAAAAATAGAATTACTGATAAGGTAGAAGGTTCGGCTGATAATCTTTCAATCTATGCATTCCAGGAAGATAGTTCCTTTGGTGATAATTATTATCAAATAGATTATCGTCAGAGAGAAAATGAAGTTTCTATGGTGATTAGATTGGTGGAGCCCTTGAAATATGGACTTATTACTGCGGTAAAAGCTAATAATCTTGTGTTCAATATTGATGTACTAGATAAGGGAGATTATCTTGTAATGTATATTGGTGCAAAGGTTAGATTTCCAGCCATTAGTTTTTTGGAAAATAAATTAAATAAATCTTTTGGTTCACGAATTACAGCTTTACATGATTGGTTTGAAAGTAATTATATTTCAGCAAAAGAAGCTGAATTGAAATAACAGAGAGGTATAAAATGACTAAGAATTTCGTGGCATTAGTAAGTGCCTGTATGATTTTAATAGGAGGATGTTCGTCCATGGAAAAAAAACCGAAGGTAATTGAAGGAAAGGATGGGGTTTTTGCAATTATGGAAACCTCAAAGGGTGACATTGTTTTGGAGCTGCATTACAAGGAGACTCCCCTTACTGTAACCAACTTTGTTGGTTTGGCAGAGGGAACTCTTGATGCCACCAAGGGAAAGCCCTTTTATGATGGACTAAAATTCCATCGTGTTATCAATGACTTTATGATTCAGGGTGGAGACCCCAAGGGCAACGGAACAGGTGGTCCTGGATATCGCTTTGAAGATGAGATTGTAGAAACTCTCAAGCATGATGGCCCAGGTGTTCTTTCCATGGCAAATGCTGGTGCTGGAACAAACGGAAGCCAATTCTTCATTACCCATGTAGAAACTCCTTGGTTGGACGGAAAGCATACTGTTTTTGGTCGTGTTCTTGAGGGACAGGATGTTGTAAATAAGATTGCTCAGGGTGACAAAATCAACAAGGTGACAATTGTTCGCCAGGGTGATGAGGCAAGTAAATTCACTGCAACTCAGGCTGATTTTAACGGATTAAGAGAAAAGGTTGCAAAGGAAAACGCCGAAAAGAAAGCTAAGGAACAGGAAGCAATTATTGCATCCATTGAAGAGAAATTCCCTGATGCAACAAAGACTGCTGATGGTATCTACTATAAGGTAACAAAGGAAGGAAGTGGTATTAC
Organism: Treponema sp.; assembly: GCA_017629095.1. Lineage (GTDB taxonomy): Bacteria > Spirochaetota > Spirochaetia > Treponematales > Treponemataceae > Treponema_F. The sequence goes on from JAGBXW010000057.1 coordinate 39,452, forward strand.
CTGTGGTGCTAGAAAGAATGTTTCTGTTCATTATACAGGATATTTCTTGAATGGACAGGTATTTGATTCTTCTCAGGGACGAGGTACCTTGGACTTTATGACTGGGGCTCACCAGATGATTCCTGGATTTGATGTAATGGTTCAAGAAATGAAGGTTGGAGAAAAGAGAACTGTTGTGCTTCCTCCTTCCATGGCTTATGGTGATGCAGGTGCTGGTGGAGTTATTCCTGGCGGTGCTTATATTGCCTTTGATATTGAACTTGTAAAAATTAAATAAATTTTTTTGGAGGCTCTATGAGAAGGGTCAAGGGATTTGTATTTAAACGTGTTGCGTTTGTGCTCTTAGTTTCTTCTCTCGGAGCCTCAATCATTTTTGCACAAAATTCTAGTGGTAATTCTGTGGTAACGACTCCTTCTACGGGAGGAAGTGTTCAGCTGGCCCATAGCTTTTCTGGGAACTATACCTTGGTGGAACGTTCCAATTGGAGTCAGTATGTAAATGGTCGTTATATTGGTTTAACTAGCCGAGAAGTTCATGGATTTATGAATCCTGTGGGAACTGGTTCTTGGCGTGGTCAATCAGGTACCGAATATACCGGAGACTTTTACGTTTTTCAGCAAACAAAACGAGATAGTCGAATAGCTGCAGCTGGAATTGATGATATTGCTCCTTCCACCTTTGTGATGCTAAAGGATGGAAGCATTCAGTTTACGGAAATGTGCTATTATCCCCAGCTACGGAATTTTCCCGTTTTTCCACAGGATAAAGTAAAAAAAGGTAGCCGTTGGCAAGGAACTGCGGAGCGAGTTGTAGATCCTCGTAACGATAAGCAATATACGGTTTTGGAAGTTCCTGTTGAATATGAATTTGTGGGGGAAGAGCTTTATGAAGGCTCCCCAGTTTATAGAATCAAGGCAAAATTTGCCACACGGTTTAATCGCTATAATCCACCGAGAATTATTGATAGCGAGCTGACTCAAGCTACAGGTACCCACGATGTGGATATACTTGTGGATAAAGAAACTTGTGCGGTAATGATGATTCTTGATCGATTGGATGAGACTTTTACCTATCGTAATGGTGAAACCATTCGATACAAGGGAACAACCTCACTTTTTACAAAAATTCCTGTGCAGGTGGACAAACGAGAATTGTATGAGCGGGCTGTATATATTGCTCGTGGAGAGGAACCTCCAGCCAGTTCTAGTCTTACAAAAAAAGATGAAACTGGAAAAGCTACTGGTTCTTCAAAAACAGGTTCAACTGGAATGGGTTCTGGAGGAATAGGTTCTTCGGGAAGGGATTCTGTTGGGACTGGAGCTTCAGGGAATACCTCCTCTAAGACAGGTTCATCTGGTTCTAGCGGTGGAACAACTTCTTCTTCAACCCCTTCCAAGGACACAGGTAAGACAGGGCAAAAGCCTTCTTTGGATATACCTAGTTCCACTGAAGATGATGGTAAGGGATTGTTCCATGTGGAAGATACGGACAAGGGTGTGCGTCTTTCTGTGCGGGATTTGAAGTTTGTGGCCGACAGTTCTCAGCTTTTGCCCCAGGAAAAGGAGAGACTGGATGCTGTGGCTGAAGTGTTAAAATCTGTTCCTGATGGAACTTTCTTGATAGAAGGTCATACTGCAGCAGTTGGTCTTCCTGCGGGAGAACAGCAGCTTTCAGAGGAACGAGCTCAGTCGGTAATCAAAGAAATGGTGAAACGTGGCTTAAAAGAAGAACAATTTATGTTTAAGGGCTACGGTGGAACCCGTCCAGTGGGAGATAATAATACAGATGCTGGGCGGGCTGCAAACCGTCGTGTAGAAATTACGATTTTGCAGTAAGAGATGAGGAAATTATGAAGAACAAGAAAAATAATGAATTGGCAGTATGCGGTTTTGCAGCAGTGAAGGCTTTGGGAAAGGAACATCCTGAAAGTATTCGTCGTTTTTATTATTCAGAGGAAAATTCCAAGAAATTTGGTGATTTGTGCCGATTCCTTGCTCAAAATAAGATTCCCTACAACATGGTTGAGTCTAAGGACTTGGAAAAATTGTGCGGTAGCGTTCATCATCAGGGTGTAGTGGCCATGATTGAAGAAAAAACTCCCCTACCCCTCACTGCTTCTATTACTGCTAGCTGGATTGAGTCTGGTGAATCAGCTTTGTTACTAGATAGAGTTGGAAATGCCAATAATCTAGGAGCAATAGCTCGTAGTGCAGCCTTCTTCGGCATAAAAAATATTATTCTGCCTATAAATGAATCTCAAAGCCTTATTACAACAAGTACCTACAGAGTAGCTCAAGGTGGAATGGAATATGTAAATATGTATTCTATTCGCTCTGTTGTACGACTTTTGCAGGATATGAAGGACAAAATGTATCGAATTGGTACAGATGTTCGAGCTTCCACTCCCCTATCTCAGGTGAACAAGGGACGGAATAAAAAACCTGTTCTTGTGGTGCTGGGAAATGAGGAACATGGAATCTCTCAGGTAGTAAAAGATAATTGTGATTGCTTGGTGGTGATTCCATCTGCTTTCAGCATGAGTCAAGGTCAGGGAAAGGGAGCTTCTAATCCTGATTCATGGCCAGTGGAAAGTCTGAATGTTGCTCAGGCTTCTGCCATTATTTTGTACGAGATAACAAAGAAATAAGGAGATTTTATATGAATTTCTTAAATAAAATTAAAATAAAGGTGGTAGTTTGTTTAATGCTTCTTTGTGGAGCTTCATCTACCTTTGCAGGAATTGGCGATTTTTTTGAAGGAAAATCTGGTGTTTTTACCCTTGATCCAGTGTACGATGGAATTATCGGTGGTGGTGGTCTCGCCTTAACTGGAGGTTTATTTATCTATGATTTTTTTGCACCAGTTCCTGAGTTTGATGGAGTTGTACTAAACAAAGATGAGGTGAATCCCTTTGACCGCTGGGCCATGAGACCTTATTCAAAGCCCTTGCACATTACAGGTACAGTAACAGAGGTTTTATCTATGGCTGCTCCGCTGGCTCTTATTGCCACAGATAAAAATGAGTGGGGAATTTGGGCAGTGATGTATGCAGAATCAGTTTTGTGGGCAAACGGATTAAAAGAAGCATTGAAATTTAGTGTACAGCGGGAGCGACCTTACATGTATTTTGATGGGGCTCCTCAAGATAAAATTGATGATGGTGACTATCTAAAATCTTTTCCCTCAGGACACACCACAATGGCTTTTAATGGTGCTGTCTTTGCAAGCTACACCTTTTCCAAATATTTCCCTGAGTCAAAGTGGAAAATTCCTGTTATTGCAGGTAGTCTCACCTTTGCTACAGCAACTGCTGTTCAGCGAATTCTCAGCGGAAACCACTTTGTGACAGATGTGTTGGCAGGAGCAGCTATTGGTAGCTTTACTGGATTTATGGTGCCCTTCCTGCACACATTACCCAAAAGGGATAATCTAGAAATTGCTGTTGCTCCAACTGGATTTTACCTTCAGTATCGATACTAGAGGTTGTGGGGGGAGTATTGATTCTAAAAACTTGAGACTCCCCTACCCTACCCTACGGTGTTAATGGCTCCTGATTAACTAAATCTTCCAAAGTAAACTTATCTACATACTCTTCGATTACCTTATACAAGCCTTTCCAGAAAGGTAAGGTTTTACAAACTCCTAAACGTTCACAGGGCATATCAGGATTTTCTAAGCAAGCAACGGGAGCTAGAGGTCCCTCTGTAAGTCGTAATATTTCTCCTACAGAATATTTTGCTGGTGGGCGTGATAACTTGTATCCTCCCTGTTGACCTCGAATGCTTATAAGTAATCCGTGCTTACTTAAAAGAGAAGCAATTTGTTCCAAGTATTTTACAGAGATTTCCTGACGGGCAGAAATATCTTTTAAAGCTATATATTGATTTTGACTGTGAATCGCCAAGTCTATCATAAATCTGAGGGCGTAACGACCGCGTGTTGATATTTTCATAGTATTCCTCTAGGAAAATATACCAAAGAAAATTCTTCTCGTCAATCTTTCAAATAAAATGAATAAGTGGAAAAAATATAAAAAAGCTGTGGAAAAGTGGTAGTTTTCCCACAGCTTTTTTCGTGTTATGTACAAGTTTTACCTATTTATCAACAAGTTTTCCACAAGAAAAACTTGCAACTAAGAAAAACTTTTTATTAAACTATAAGTTATACCTTATCAGCCAAAGATTGAATCAAATCAAGCATTCCATCTAGCTTTTCGTAAGTAATACGAGGATTCAGCAGTGTAAACTTGAGGAAAACCTTTCCGTCAAACACTGTCTGACCAATTACTACACCTTCTTGGTGAATCAATGCTCGGCGAACCTTCTTGTTCAACTCATCAATTTCTTCGTCAGAAGCAGTTTTTCCCTCTGCAGGAAGCACACGGAATACCACTGAACTGATTTCTGGCTCTGTTACAGCTTGGAACCGCTTTGAGCTAGAAAGTGCGTTGTACAAGTGAGTTGCATTTTGAATGCAGGTGGAAATAATCTGAGACCATCCATCTTGTCCACGAGTTTGGAAAGAAAGCCATACCTTCAAGGCATCGAATCTACGAGTTGTTTGCATAGATTTTCCTACCAAGTTGGTATATCCGTCTTCCTCGTCTTCTTCTCGGTTCAAGTAGTCGGCATGAAGGGTCAGGGTTTCAAAATTTTTTCCCTCTTTTACCAGATATGCACCACAACTGATAGGCATTAAGAACATCTTGTGGAAATCCACCGTAATGGAGTCGCACAAATGTAGTGGTCCAATTCTGTCCTTGTAACCCAAAGACATGATAACGCCACTACCATAGGCTGCATCTGCATGAAGCCACATTCCATGCTCTTGACAGATTTTGTGCATTTCAACTACATCGTCAATGCTACCGTAATCAGTGGTACCAATGGTAGCCACTGCACAGAAGGGAATATTTCCCTGAGCTACGTCTTGCTCCACCAGCTTACGGAAGGCTTCTATATCCATCTTCTGCCGTCTGTCTACAGGAACCTTTACTACAGCATCGTATCCCAATCCCAAGATATGGGAACCTTTTTCCATGGAAAAGTGAGAGATAGCAGAAGTATAGATTCTGAATTTACGATAATTTTCTGGCAAACCAAGCTTTTTCACGTCATAGTTCAGCTTTGTATTACAGAACCAGTCACGAGCAAGCATGAGCCCCATAAGGTTGGACTGAGAACCACCAGAAGTGAAAACACCGTCAGATTCAGCTCCATAGCCATAAAGCTGGCATAGCGTTTTGATAACTTCTACTTCAATTTCTGTGGCTACAGGAGACTGGTCCCATGAGTCCATAGACTGATTAAAGGTAGAAAGCACCAATTCGCCTGCCAAAGTTTCCAACAAGGATGGACCGTGAAGGTGAGCCATATAATCAGTGGAAGGTGTTCTCAAAAAATAAGGCAATATTTTTTCGGAAAGAAGGCTAGAAACTGATTCCAATCCCTTTCCTCTTTCTGGAAGAATTTGCCCTACCTGAATTTTTTCCTTCAATTCCTGAGGAGAAAGACCAACGTAGGCTTTTGCCGTATCAATAGATGCTGCAATATCAGCTGCAGTCTTGCTGATAAGGTCAACGTAGGTCTTTTTTGCCTCATCCTCTTCTGTTAAAAAAAGATATTCACCACAAACCTGATTATTTTGCACTGGCGTCAATCTCCGTTACAACCTTTTCAAAGATAGAAAGGAAGGTATTGATTTCGTCCTTTGTAATGTTCAAGGCACAAAGACAGCGCATTACAGAACCAAAGCGTCCACCCTTCTCCATTACCAGTTTATTTTCAAAACACTTTTGCTGTACTTGCAAAGCAATGTCACCTGAAGCTGGCAAAGAACCGATAGCATCTGGCTTTCCCTTGGGATCAACGAATTCGCAGCCAATCATCAAACCAACGCCACGAACATCACCAATGATGGAAACTTTTTCCTTGAGCTTCAAAAGTCCAGCTTTAAGAATTTCACCCTTTTCCTGAACTTCTTTCAGGAACTGCGGATTTGAAACTCTATTTACTACGATGGTTCCAGCCTTCATTGCCAACTGATTTCCACGGAAGGTTCCTGCGTGGGCACCAGCTGTCCATTCATCCAGCTTTTTGTTGTAGATTACAACAGAAAGAGGTTGTGAACCACCGATTCCCTTGGAACAAAGGATTACGTCAGGAACGATTCCAGCTTGCTCAAAGGCAAAGAATGTTCCAGAGCGACCAACGCCACACTGAATTTCATCCACAATCATGGGGATATCCAGTTCCTGGGTAACTCTGCGTACAGTTTGAAGGAACTCAGCTGGAGCAGGAATTACGCCACCTTCTCCCTGAATTGGTTCAAGGATAACGGCTGCAGGCTTAGTGATTCCGCTTTCGGGATCCTTCATCAATCGTTCAAAATAGGCACAAGCAGCCTTTACACCAGCTTCACCACCCAGCCCAAAGGGACAACGATATGAATAAGGAAATGGCATAAAATGAACGTCAGGAATTAATCCAGTGATTCTGTTTTTTGCGTTTAAGTTTCCTGTAAGGGCCAAAGGTCCCTGCCCCATCCCGTGATATCCGCCACTAAATGCGATGATAGAGGAACGGCCTGTAGCTGTTTTACAAAGCTTTAAAGCTGCATCAACAGCATCTGTTCCAGAGGGGCTACAGAATTGAATCTTTGCATTATTCTTCAACTCTTCTGGCAAAATATTGAAAAGAGTGTGAACAAATTCATCTTTTACGGGAGTTGTTAAATCGAGGGTGTGCAAGGGGGCATTTTCAGAAATCATATCGATCATAGCCTGATTGATTTCTGGATCGTTATGGCCCAAAACCAATGTTCCTGCACCACAGAGGCAGTCAAGGTATTTATTACCTTCAACATCCTCCATCCAAACGCCTTGTGCCTTCTTTAGGGCAAAGGGGAATTTTCGAGGGTAACTTCTCGCATTGGACTCAGTTGTTTCCTGGCGAGACACATAAAATTGGTTGGTAGCTTTTGACTCATTTTGTACCATACTACAATCTCCATTACCGGTGGGGTTTACCGCTAGGCGGCAGTTTATCCTTTAACCTCTCTTGCTTTTTAAGCAGAATAAGTAATGCAGTATAGGCATTTTTACCTTATAAAGTCCAGTACTTTTAGGAAAAATATAGAAATAAAATGTGGGTTGTGAACCGTTTTAGTGTACAAAAATACATACAATTTATCAAAAAAAACTATTTTAAAATGAAAAACCCCGGCTTTTACCGGGGGATTGATTATTTCACTACGGCAGCTTTGAGGGCTACAATTTCTTCGGTAGAGAACACCTTATCAATGTCCAGTATGATGATGAACTTGTTATCCTTCTTGCCAATTCCTCGGATATATTCCCCAGAGATATTGTTTCCAAATTTTGGTGCTGGTTCAATGGTGTCTTCTTCCAAATCGATTACTTCTTCTACACTATCTGCAATGGCACCAAAAGTTATCACTGAAACATCATCACCATTTACATGGTTAATTTCGATGATGATAATACGGGTCTTTTTAGTGGGCTCTACAGTCTTCAACTCGAATTTCTTGCGGAGATTAACCACAGAAATTCCCTGTTCACGAGAACTGATGAGACCTTCTACATAATCGATGGTACAGGGTAAACGCACAGGCTGGGTGTATTCCAAAACCTCTTGAACCTGGGCAACCTCAACAGCATACAAAGCTCCGTCAAGGACAAAGGACAAAAACTGACGACTCATTCTTCCTCCTCATCAAGATGTTCATCTGTTGTTGGTGCAATTTTTTCTTGCTCTTCAAAACTCAAAACCTTATCCATATTCAATATGATAATGAATTTTCCATCGACGCTACCAATTCCACTGATAAATTCGGAAGCAAGGCTGTGCCCTACTTCTGGAGTATGTTCTTCTGCAGTGGGATCAAGATCTAAAACTTCGTTGACGGAGTCGGCAATAGCACCAAAAACCATCTGGCCTTTTTCGTTACAGAATGCTGAATCACTGGGGACTTCTAGTACGATAATTCTCGTATCACTTGAAGGTTCTACGTCTTCAAAACCGAATTTATGTCGTAGGTTGATAACGGAAATGCTTTGTCCTCGTGAACGAATCAATCCTGCAATAACAGGATCAGGACAAGGCAATTCCTGTGGCGGGGTATACTCGAGAACCTCTCGTACTTGTAGAACTTCTACGGCATACAACGAATCATTTAATGTAAAAGTCAAGTATTGTGTTCCCATGGTAAACCTCCTTTAACCAATGATTTTTTTCACAACAGCTATAAGCTTCTCTGATGAAAATGGTTTTACAATCCAACCAGTTGCACCAGCGGCCTTTCCTTCTTGCATTTTGGATTCCTGGTTTTCAGTTGTTAAAACAATAATGGGTGTAAACTTATGTTCAACAGTGTTTCGTAATTCTTTTATAAACTGAATACCATCCATAATTGGCATGTTAATATCGGTGATAATGAGTCCAAACTTGTCTGCAGTTGCTTTTGCTAGACCATCAGCACCATTTTCTGCCTCTACAACCTCAAAATTCTCTTGCCCAAGAATAAATGAGATACTTTTTCTGATGGATACCGAATCATCAACTGCAAGAATTTTTCTTGAAGCCATATATCCTCCTTATTTACCAAATTATCCACTCCATTATAACATGAAATAGATTGAAAAACAACAGAATGAGTATTTTTTTCTTTAATAAAAAAATTACTTCCGCTGGCCAGTGGCCTTTAAAACTGCATCTGCAATATTATTGAGGGAAACGCTTTCGTCAACACCACCCAGCTTTACAGCTTCACAAGGCATTCCATAGACGATACAACTAGCTTCATCCTGGGCAATAGTCCATGAGCCAGTATCGTGCATTTCTTTCATTCCCTTTGCACCGTCATCTCCCATTCCAGTCATAATAACGCCCACACAGTTTTTTCCGGCATATCGTGATGCTGAACGGAATAAAACATCAACAGAAGGACGATGGCGAGAAACTAATGGTCCGTCTTTTACTTCAACGTAATAGCGGGCTCCACTTCGCTTAATGAGGGTGTGTTTATTACCTGGGGCAATGAGAACACGTCCACGAACAATAGTATCATTATCCTCAGCTTCTTTAACAGAAACTTGACAAATGCGATTTAATCGTTCTGCAAAGGATTTGGTAAAATGCTCAGGCATGTGCTGAACAATTACCATACCGGGAGAGTCAATGGGCATCATCTGAAGGAATGTTGCCAAAGCCTCTGTTCCTCCGGTACTTGCTCCTACAGCAATAATTTTTTCTGTGGTTTCCAGTGACATGCGAGGTGAAGCCTTATCTAAAATAGCATCAGCTGTTAACTTTGGCTGAATCTCTGAAGGAGCCAACTTGGAACCCATTAATTTGCGAAGTTTGTTTTTACTACAATAAGCTGATTTTACAGCGTCGCAAATACGAATCTGAGATTCTTGTAAAAAGACCTTTGTACCCATTTTAGGTTTTAGGATAAGTTCTGCTGCACCGTATTCAAGGGCCTTAAACGCATTATCACTACCAGCCTCTACCTTTGAAGAACAAATTACAACTGGTATTGGATGTGCAAGGCTATTTATCTTTTTGAGGAAGGATAATCCGTCCATACGGGGCATTTCTACGTCCAGTGTAATAACGTCAGGCCGTTCTGCCTGAATCTTTTTGATGGCAAACACAGGGTCAGAAGCTGTTCCCATGACGTGAATCTCTGGGTCTGAGCTTAAAATTTGAGTCATTGTTTCTCGAACAACGGCTGAGTCGTCAATAATTAAAACTTTAATTTTCATGCAATCCTCCTGTCCTCGAAAACTAAATACGCTGAAATACTGTGGGTGCTACGGTTTTGAAAGGAAGTGTCATACCGAAAATTGTTTCGGAATGTCCTAAAAATAGGTATCCACCTGGTTCCAAATACCGCAAGAACTGGGTAATGACTTTTTCTTGGTTTTGCTTATCAAAATAGATAAGCACATTTCTACAGAAAATAATTTGCATGGTGTCTCTAAAACCATAATCATCATCCATGAAGTTGAGTCTCATAAAATTTACTCGATCACGGATTTCTTGCTTGAGACGCACTGCAGGTTTAGCAGGATCCTTTCCTTTGAGAAAGTACTGGTGCATGATTTGCTTGGGAATACCCGTTACTGCATCCATTGGATAGATAGCAGAAGCAGCCTTGTCCAGTACCTTTGTAGAAATATCCGTAGCAAGAACTGAATAATCACGAATAGATGACAATGGATTTTGCCGGATATATTCGGACATAACCATAGATAAGGTATATGGTTCTTGTCCGGTGGAACATCCTGCAGACCACAATTTTATTTTTCCCCTCCCCTGCTGAGCATATCCTGGTAACACAACATTTCGCATAAATTCAAAATGCTGTGGTTCTCGGAAAAACTCTGTGAGGTTTGTGGTCATGGCATCAATCATCATGATAATTTCATTATTATTCGCATCCTTTCCAGAAAAAACATAATCAATATATTGCTTGTAGGAATCTAAATGTAATGCCTTTAAGCGAGATGCCAAACGAGACTGCATCATCAGCCGTTTTTCAGGAGGCATTTTGATTCCTACATTTTTCTCTATGTAAGAAGCAATTTTTCTGAATTCATTTTCAGACAATGTCTTTTGTTGTAGTGACAGTGAATCCATATTCGTATCTTTAGACAGTCATTTCTGTCCGCTTAATAACATTGGATAATTTGAAAACATCCAAAATCAACGCAACGGATCCGTCGCCCAAAACAGTTGCTCCAGAAAGACCTTCCACATTCTTGTACAAGTCGCCAAGGGGTTTAATTACGGTCTGGTTGTTTCCAATAACCTTATCTACAACTAATCCCAAACTGGAATCCTGGTCATTTACAATAACTACCTGCTGACTTGCTGGCATAGGATCGGTAATTTCAAACCACTCTCGCAAGTTGATGTAAGGTAGGAATTCTCCTCGAGCAGTGATATGAGAACAAACTTTTCCGTCGTCTCCATGTTCTGGCTTGAATTCCATACACTCTTGAATATTTGAGAGTGGAATAACAAAGGTTCCAGAACCAATTTGTACAAGCATTCCTTCGATAATTGCCAGAGTTAGTGGGATTTTCAGGATAAAATCCGTTCCTTCTCCAGGGTGGGACTCGATAGATACAGTTCCGTTCAAGGCAGTAATATCTTTCTTTACTACATCCATTCCAACACCACGGCCAGACACAGAAGAAACCTTATCTGCGGTAGAGAAGCCTGGTAGGAAAATCATATTGTAAATATCGTTATCAGAAACATCTATACCTGGGGCAACTAATCCCTTATCCACCGCTTTTTGGTAGATTTTATCCTTGTTCAAACCAGCACCATCGTCAGAAATGATGATGAGAACAAAGGCACCTGCATGCTGGGCAATGAGTTTAACGGTTCCTTGAGGATTTTTTCCCTTAGCAATACGTTCTTCTTTAGTTTCAATTCCGTGGTCTACGGAGTTTCGAATCATGTGGATAAGTGGGTCATTGAGTTTTTCAATAACTGTTTTATCCAGCTCTGTTTCTGCACCCTCGGTAACCAACTCAATATTCTTGTGCATATCAGCAGCTAAATCGTGAACCAAGCGGCGGAATCGAGTAAAGATGGTTCCAATGGGAAGCATTCGCATGTCCATGGCATTGTTTCGCAAAGCAATAATTAAGCGTTCGCTCTGTTCACTGAGCATGAGCAAGGTTGGATTGTTTGCAATTTGTGCATGTTGTCCAAGACGAGCATTAAAGGTTACCAATTCTCCTACCAAGTCAATGAGCTGGTCAAGCTTGTCGGAGCTTACTCGAATACTTTGCTGAGTGGTAGCCATAGGGGCATTTGCTTGGGCATTTTCCTTGGCTTTGGTAACAGTCTTAATGTGTTCCTGCTCTGCCAATGCGGAATGGAGAGACTCTGAAGAAATAAGATTTTTTTCTACAAGCTGTTCACCAATAGGTTTCCGCTCAGAAAGGAAGCTTTCCAAAACTTCTTGGGAAATATGCTTTCTGTTAACAAGAATTTCTCCCAGTTTAAATGTTACATCTTCAGAAACATCAACGGCTTCGATTTTGATGATAGATGTCTCATCTAAGAAAATAAATACATCCTGAATTTCTTGCTGGGTTTGAGCAGTTGTAAGAATAATATCCCAAGCTAAATAACAGGTTGTAGGCTCAATTTGTGACAAAGGAGGAATATTCTTTGTAAACAGAATTACTGTTGCATCTCCCATTTCTGTAAGTTCCTTAATCATTAAGGAAGGACGAGTTCCATTCCACAGAATAGAAGGAGATGGAGTAAATGAAATTCTCCATGTCGTTAGATTAGAACCCTCTGCATGAGGTTTAGAGGATGATACTGTTGTCTTTTTAATAGGTACAGTCTCTGGGATGGAGTTAGGAGTATTCTCTGTTGCTGCAGTGGCCTGTGAAGGTGGTGGTGCATCAACTGCTTCCTTGCTATTTTTAAAGGGGCTCATGAGCTGTTTAAATTCGTCAATTAAACGAGCAGATTCTTCCTTGGAAATATTTCCTCCAAGCATAGCAAGAATGTGATCTCGAGACTGCAAAGTTAGTTTAATTACCTCTGGAGTAACGGGAGCAACTCCATTACGAATGGCATCAAAAGCACTTTCAACTTCGTGGGTAAAACTGGAGATGGCATCAAAACCAAACATACCAGAAGAACCTTTGATGGTGTGCATGATACGGAAAACTGCGGAGATAATCTCTTTGTCTGTGGGATTTTCTTCCAAAGAAAGGAGATAACCTTCTAGTGACTCTAGCAACTCATTGGCTTCTTCAAAAAAAACTTCATTGATTTGGTCAAGCATCTTCGTCTCCTGTTACAGTTTCAAAAATTTCCGAGGTCAGTTCTTCTGTAGTAGTCAGGTCATCCATAGGAATTCCTATGCGACAAAAGAAATCAACAAAATTGTGAGAAATTTCACCTATAATCTTAAACTTTTTCTTTGTTAATATAGCTTCTTTTTCAGCAGCGAGGATAAGTTGGACTGCAGAAACATCTAGATCGTCCAATTTGGAGATATCTAGAAGAATAACCTCGCTGGAGTTAAAGGCCTTCAGTAATTCCTGCTTCTTTTTCTGAGCATTGTCAATGGAAACGGTGTCGTCCCATACCACTGTTGTTGCGGATTTCTTCGTTTGTCCTGCCATTTGTACCTCCAGTAAACTTATATATATTGAGGGTTTTCTTCTTTACTATCATCGGAAAGATGATGTATAATCGTAACCATGGAAAACCAACTTATATCTGACGAGCAATACTTTACTTTTATGCTGGCTGGTGGCAAATATGCCATTGAAGTAACGAAAGTTCGAGAAATCCTTGAGTACGAATCTATTACCAAGGTTCCTAAAGCCCTGCCTTACATGAAGGGGGTTATGAACAATCGCGGTTCTGTTATCACCGTAATCGATTTGAGAATCCTCTTTGGCTTTGAGGTTTCCGATGATTTGTCTGATACAGAAATTGTTATTACGGAGATTTCTGAAAATCGTGATCAGGCTATGACTGTTGGTGTTATTGCTGATAGCGTTGATGTTGTGACCAAACTTGAACTTGTTCACAGTGACAGTGTTTCTTTTGGAGCAACGCCAGCTCATGAGGACTTTGTTAAAGCTGTTGGAAAGATGGACAATACTTTTGTTCTCATTCTGGATTTGGAAAAGATTTTCCATGCCATTGAAGCGGAAGTTTCTGTGTAATAAATCTAGCCGATACAAACTACCGGCGGTGTTATTAAAACCATACAATATCGCCGGCATGTTCTTTCTTCTCCTGAACCTTGTGAATATACTCGGATTCCTTTTTCTTGATGAATTCCTGTTCGTAGATTGTCTTGCGAATATATTTGAGCCAAATTTTTGATGATTTTGGATCATAAAAAATCTTTCTCGGTTTATCTCCGCCTGTATTTGATGAGATAACAGGAATCTGCTCTTGGTCAAGATAGTCAAATACAAAGTTAATGTTAGCTGCTCCCACTAAGGGTGTTCGTTTTGATTCGTCTGCTCCCAGTACGTTACTACCACCAAAAACTTTTGCGGTTAAATTACGTTTTGATGCACCACGTTTAAGCATACTGTTGATGAGAAGCTCCATTGCGTACTCACCAAATCTTCCTGCTAGGGCATCATTTTCTTTTGAACTTGTTTGATCGTAGGCCAGCATAAAGTGATTTAAGCCACCACATTGCTTTACTTTATCATACAAGGCAACACTAATACAGGAACCCAGTACAGTGGAAATGTACTCATCTCCCTCACCGCAGTGATATTCTCCGGGGTAAATTGTGACGATGTGTTTGTTGAACTGCGAATCAAAATATCTGTTCATAGTGCTCTTCTAAAAAAAGGTAATGTCTCCCGGTGCTGAACCCGATTCAACTTCGAATCCTCCAATCTTACCAGCAGCTTCTTTGTGGGCTGTAATGGTAAATTTCTTAATCAATTCTTTAAACTTATGATCCTTTATTTCATAGTTGTGGAGATTCATTAAGTGCATAAACTCGGTTTTCTTATTGGAAAGCCGTTGAATTTCATTGCCAATTTGACTGTTAATTCTATCAAAATCTGTTTGGATAGATTGCAACTGTCCTAACATGGTATTTACATGGTCACATTGTTGCTTGAATTCAGGGGGATAAACGGTAAAATGCTGCAACAATGAATAGATTCTATCTTGAAGTGTTTGGATAGAATTAAAGAAAGCTACCTTTTCTGTGCGAACTTCTGACATTTTAGCGTTGTCATCGGCCATGGTTTTGGTGAAAACAGAAATCATGTCGCTAATTTCTGAAATAAATGCTTCGATGGTAACTTGCATGGTGTCCAAAGAATTGGAGGAATCCATAATCAAATTGTCCATGTCGGTAACAAGGTCTTTAACTGCCATAACTGCATCATTCTTTGATACTTCAATCTGCTGCAGGATACGAACGTGCTGCAGTCTACTGATTACAGGGCGTAGGCTCGCAAATACATCGTACATTCCGTGGGCTCTGTCAATAATATTACGACAAACGGTAACTACCTTTTTCTGAATACCCTGGAATTGGGAGAAATATTTGAGCAATTCCTGGAATCCTTCTGTGGCAGATTCCAACTGGGCTACGATGGACATTTCCCCAGTAGAGGTAGCACTATGAGAAAAATTATGCACATAATCGGATCGGAATTCTTCCGTCTGATTCAAAATGTTTTCCACTAACTCCCACTTTTTCTTGAAAATATCTGAAGCTTGCTTAAGGTGGTTACCGATATCTTGAAGAACGTCTTGGGCGATTTCTGACAAAGATATATTGAATGCAATGGTATCAAGTTTTTCTTCGTTATGATCGATGGAATCTTCATCTACAAACTGGTCAAAACACATAATAACATGGTCAAAGGCCTGTTTGATGATGTCTTGCAACTGTAATCCTTCCATAGCTCCTTGGATGTGAGGATAAATTGATTGGGAAAGCTGCTTCATTTCCTGCAAGGGGGCAGAAGAACGAGCAATACAAGTTGCAATTTTATTCATTTCTGTAGAGCTAATTTCAGAAATATTGTGCTGACAGGAGGTGATTTCCTGGAAAAGGTCTTTCAATGTGTTTACATTATTGATAAGGGAAGACTCTTCATTGGAAAGACGGGCAGAAAGTGCAATCATGCTGGAAGAAAGTTGCTGCAAGTTTTCTGTGATTTTAGAGAAGGCTCGTCCCTTGTCTCCAGATTTGATGGAAACTACCATTGCATTGAGGGCAATAAGCTCCATTTCTTCACTATCATTTTTGATATGGGAAATATCAGTGTTAATTAAGCTGAGATTTTGAATCTTTTCATTCAATTCTTTGAAAAGACCTGCATATTTTTCTTCATAATTAGTGAAGTGAGTTGTTTCTGTGCGGCCAGAAAGAGTATTTTCTTTGTCTAGGGTTTGAAGTGTCTCTAATAGCGTATCCAAAGAAGAACTTTTTCCAGAACCCAAGAGTTGGGGGAATTCTGTGGAGAAGTCCATGAAAACTTCTTCAATGGTTTTACTTTGATTATGTATTTCTACTGAAAGATTCTGCAAATTCATACTAGCTTCCTATTCTTGCTCCACAGTTGTATATTCTGATTTTAAAAGTTCTAAGTCGGCATCATCAATGGCAAGATTTTCGTTCAAGCCATATTCATTGGCAAGAATTCTGTCTGCGGTTTTATGAATTGCAGTAGCAAAGTTACCTGCTGGATCCAAGATGATAGCTGGTGCCCTGCGAGCTACTGCCATTGGGACTATAGAATCTGAAGGGATAAACCCTATAAAATCCATTGGAATGCTTAATTTTGAATTGACCAAGGAACGGAGGCGACGGCCCATTTCCAAGTCTTGGGTGGTGGCTCCCATGTTCAGGACAACTTGTGGTCTGAGTTTTGCCAATTCTTGGCAAGCAGGAAGACCTGTTTCTGGGAACTCTATACAAAGTGTTTCCATCAGAGCAATGAAAGAGCTTTCTGTTCCAGTAGCAACTGATTTGATGAAGTCATGGATATAGGCTCTTTCTGCACTTTTGTTGGGGAATTGATGGGTAAAGAATCTGAAAATTGCTCCCTTGAGGAATGAATAGGCATTCATGATGGAAGTAATTTCAGGAGTGGTAACCAGCAGAGAATTATAGGTTAGGAGGAAGAAGTCCAAGGTGTTGTAGTTACTTCCACCACCTAAATCAAGGATAACGTAATCTGCAGGAAGAGTGGTTAAATCTTTCATGATTTTTTTCTTCATGAAAAAATCCATGTTTGCTGTGCCAGGGAAGAGACAGTCTCCTGCAATGAACTGAAGATTTTCGATGCCAGTTTCTTGTAGGATTGAACTAAGGTCTGATATTTGACGATAAATAAAATTACCCATACCAGCTTGATTATTTTTTAATCCAAGCAGTGTATGAAGATTTGCGCCTCCAAAGTCGAAGTCACAGAGGATAACCTTTTTTCCTTTCTGGGCAAGGCTAACGGCTACATTAACCGATACGGCACTTTTTCCCACGCCACCCTTTCCGCTGGCAATCGGTAGAATATTAACCATAGATTAATTCAGTATAATACGGTTTAGTGAATAAAGCAAGTAAAGGTTTTGAATATTCCTGACCCATTGGAGAGACAAGGAGTCAGGAATTGTATGAGGGGATCAGAATTGAGAAATCATATCTTTTGTAATTTCTGAGATGCTGTGAGCTCCACACATGGCCATGGTATCTTCCAGTTCAGCCTTGAGTTTATCCACGTAAACTTGGACTCCCTCTGCCCCACCGCCGTAAATCATGTTTACAAAGTTGCGGCCAATGAGAACTCCGTGGGCTCCCATAGCCAAAGCCTTGAACACATCAATGCCAGTTCTGATTCCGCCGTCCACCAAAATGGTCATTTTATTGCCAACAGCCTCGGCAATGGCAGGAAGTACTTCTGCTGTAGCGGGACAATGATCTTGGACACGGCCACCGTGGTTTGATACAACGATGGCAGAAGCTCCTGCTTCCAGGGCCTTTTTTGCACCAGCCACGGTCATGATGCCCTTGAGAATAAAGGGCTTGTCTGTAAGGGCTGCAATTTCCCTGAGCTCCTGTACGGTTTTACTTCCAGCTGGGGGAGTCAGGTTTTTTAAGAAGGGCAATCCAGCTGCGTCAATATCCATGGCAATAGCAATGGGATTGGCAGGTTGTACCAGTTCAAATTTTTGCTTGATTACTTCGATATTCCAGGGCTTGATGGTGGGAATTCCACAGCCGCCACTTTTTTTGAGGGCTTCTGCAGCGGCTTCTACAATGGCAGGATTTGTTCCGTCTCCTGTAAAGGCTGCAATTCCTGCACTGGCACAGGCTGAAACTAAGATATCGTTGTACTGTAAGTCGGTGTATTTATCTCCATAGTGGAGCTGCATGGCACCAACGGGAGCAGCTATAACTGGAATTACCAGTTTTTTGCCAAAAAGTGTGGTGCTGGTATCCACTGGCTTGTTTTCGCAAATAGTGTCCATGTTAACGCACCATTCCTGCCACTTTTGGTAGTTGCGGATAAAGCCAGTTCCTGACCCCTTAGCACCAGGGCCGGGCATGGTGTTTTTGCAGACAACACCATTACAGACGTTACAGGCCTTGCAGTGAGGCCCCATTTGGGTGCGGGCGTTTTCCAAGATTTCTTGATAAGTCATGATTGCTCCTTGAATTAAGATTTTGATGGTAGTTTTACACCAGGTTTGATTTACATTTTTTAGATAAATATAATTTTAGAACTCTTGGGGGAACTTGGTCAAGGGTGAAAATTTGTCCTTGGAAAGAGGTCTACTCTGGCATAAGGGAAGATGAGCTGTGATTTGGAAAGGAAACGAGTTCTGGAATAGAGGTTTTTCTGCTAGTTGAATCTTACACTGTGTACTAGCTCAATCTTACATAGTGTAAGAGCTAAATCTTACCATGTGTAATATGGCAATCTTACAGTGTGTAAGATTGGATTCTTACTCACTGTAAGAAAAGTAAATTCTTACACAGTATAAGCAAACTAGGGGCAGAAAAAAAGAAGGCTACCCTTTGCAGGATAACCTTCTTCTAGAAATCTCATCCCGAACCTACGCCGCATCATGCGTCTTCCTCCTAGAACTCCACCGGGGTGATTTTCACCGGCGGTGTGGGGCCAATGGCTGGCTCCGGCTCCCCGGCTGCCGCCCGTGCCTTGGCTTGGGCAAGCTTCTCGTGCAGGTGCAGCGGCTCGTCTATGCGGGCAATGCGGGTTCCCCAGGCAGGGGCACCATGGCTCAGGGCTGCACGGGGGTTGGCGGAGATGCTCTGCTGTGGCGGCAGGTCAAAGACCGTCATGTCCAGCAGGTACTCCTCGTGGCTGCCACCGGCACTGCGGCTTCCGTCGCTCACCTCCACATACCATGCGTCAACGAGAAATTGATGTACATCTGTTTTAGTACAGATAGCCAAAGGTTCTGATATTGTTTTCCCCGGGAAAATGTTTTGGCAAATCTGAAGGGTTTCTTTTTGACTTACAATGTTCATGTCTAAAGAGTCCCATCCATACCCCCGTGCGAAATCAGGTCTATCTGAAGATTTATCTGGGATTATGTCTTGTGCCCAAGCAGAAGACACAAGACATACCTTCCCAGTTTTTGTGGTCGCATATAATGTATAAAATCCATTGACCTTTCCCTGCTGTAGCTCATCCTCATAGTACACAAAAATAGGCTCGGCCACCTTTGCGGAGGCCAGGTCCGGCACCTCCTCGTAGATGGGGTGGGCAGGGTCAAGGTAGCCCTGCTGCACCACATACTCCGCCGCACGAATCATAACCTCCTGTTCTGAAAGCAGATGCGGGGCGGGGCGTTCAGCTGAAAGCTCGGCTCCATCCACCATGTAGGGCTGGATGTGGGAAATATTCAGATTTTGGCTTTGGGGTTGCTGGAACGCCAGTTTCTCCAGGTTGCAGGAACATACCATCAGGACAATGGTGATTGCAAAAAAAATATCTTTCTTCATAGTTGTCTCCTTATTTTACCGTCATAATGTAGCATGGATTGGAAATTCCTTTCGACCGCCCATATCGGTAGAGCCAGTCGGGGGTATTGGATGGTAGAGAAAGCATCTGCCGATATACATCAGTTTCATATTTTTCCTTATTAAAAATTTCTAATGGGTCATAAACCAATAACTCTTTATTTCCATTTTTATTGGTGATGCCAAATACAATGTTATAGTGTAAAAATGGAATATCAGATGAGTATAAATTAGTTATCTTATTGCTATCAATGATAGTGACCACCGGCTTCTT
The DNA here is from genome assembly GCA_017629095.1 of Treponema sp. GTDB lineage: Bacteria > Spirochaetota > Spirochaetia > Treponematales > Treponemataceae > Treponema_F. The sequence continues at coordinate 59,284 of JAGBXW010000057.1, forward strand.
GTGCTTTTCGATGTGCTTCCAGATGATGTCTATGACCTCCATCTCGTCTACCACCTGCACCTCCACGGAGCGCACGTTCTCCTCCCGTCCAAAGCTGTGGGCAGTTCCGAAATAGTTTGTGGTGTACAGCTTCTCCAGCAGTTTCTTTGTCGCAGTAAAGTTGTCCTTGTCGCTTCCTGCGTCACGGTACAGGAGTCCCCGCCGGTTTTGGCTGTAGGTGTCGTGGATGTCCAGGTTTTCCAGGCTGATGTTTCTAGCGCTGTACCTCAGCAGCTTGTCGAATTCCCACATCTCCAGGGCATAGTTGCCTCGGTTCCAAGAGCGGAAGTCCCAAGCACGGGACGACATGTCCGTGTAGTCGTCTCCCATGGCACGCACCATCATGGCACTGGCAAGGCCGCAGTAGGAGTCGGAGCGTGTCAGTGCCTCGGCTCCTACTCCAGCATAGTAGGTATCGATGTTCTGCTGCACGTATGGCACATTCTGCAGCTCGATGTTCACAGTGTCGGTCCGAGCTCCTCCGCTACCAATCTTTCCTCCGCCGCCTCCACCAAGTGCCCATGCCGTTGCCACTCCAAACAGCAGCAGCAGGCAAGCTGCCCACCATAATTTTCCTCTCATGGCTAGTTTCCTCCTTGTGCGGCCATCAGGTTCGCCGCATAAGTCCATGGTACGTAAGTCAAGGAAAATAAAAAATTATATATTTATAGATAAAGGAGTTGGTGATACTATTGCATCTCGCACATCTCCCCACTCCTCCTATCTAAAAACTAGAACTCCACTGGGATTCTCTGTTGTCTTGGAAAGTTCATAAAAATTCTCCAGCCCCCCTTAATCTTTTTTTCTAAATTGTTTATAATACGGCTTTAGTATGAATACTAAAGCATATATCGTGCTTGCCAATGGGCAGGTTTTTGAGGGTAAAAGTTTCGGTGCCACAGGTTGCGTTACCGGTGAGGTTGTCTTTACCACAGGGATGACAGGGTACTTGGAAACCCTGACAGATCCCAGCAATTATGGACAAATCGTTTTACAGACCTTTCCTCTTGCAGGGGATTACGGAATTATCCGAAAGGATGCGGAAAGCAGCAAGGCGCATGCAGTGGGCTTTGTGGCACGGGAATGGTGTTCTTCGCCTTCCAACTTCCGTTGTGAGGAAACCCTTGACCAGTATTTGAAGGAACAGGGGGTAATCGGGGTCTACGATGTAGATACACGAGCCTTAACGAAGATTCTTCGTGACAATGGAACAATGAACGCTCGGATTGTTTCTTTTAGCGGTGATGCTGAAAAGGACATAGAAGCAGTTCAAGCTCTTAATTCCATCATGCACGATTTAGTATTAAATCCAAGTCTTGGAAACCACGCCAGAAAAATTCGTCTTTTAGAAGAAATCAAAGAACATAAACTAGAAAATCCTGTGGAAAAAGTTTCCCGCAGTGCTGCAAGTCTCCAGCAGGAGAACAAGGCTGTGTTTGATGCAGCCCGGGAATACGGTGCTGTTCCTGTGGATGCCAATGGATTGAAATTTGCCACCTATGAAGCAGCTTCTGCAATGGCTGGTGGAGCAAAAGTTGTGCTATGGGATTTTGGTGCCAGAGCCAGCTTGACTCAGGAGTTGCAAAAGCGGGGTGTAGAAGTTGTTGCTGTAGATGCTGCTACCACCTGCCAAGAAATCTTGGACATGAAGCCTGATGGTGTAGTGCTTTCTACAGGCCCTGGAAATCCTGCTGATTATGAGTCTATTGTGGATGAAATTAGTCAGCTTTGTAAGAGTTTTATCCCCATGCTGGGCATTGGTTTGGGGCATCAGCTTTTGGCCATATCTCAGGGGGCACGGACTGAAAAACTGCCCTACGGTCACCGTGGAGAAAGTTATCCTGTGAAGAACCTTGCTACAGGAAAGGTTTTGATTACCAGCCAGAATTGCGGGTATATCGTCGTAAAAGATTCCTTGCCAGAAACAGTAGTACAAACCTTTGAAAGTGTGAATGACAAAACCTGCGAAGGAATTCAGTATAGAAGTTTCTTAGGCACTTCCGTTCAGTTCTATCCAAAAACATCTGGGGGCCGCCAAGATACAGGCTTTGTGTACGATCAGTTTGTGAATGTGGTGGCAATGCGACATCAGAGTCAGCTAGCAGAAAATCAGGAATAAGGGGAGGAAGAAGAAATGCCATTGAATCAGAGTATACGTAAAGTTATGGTAATTGGTTCCGGCCCCATCGTTATTGGTCAGGCCGCTGAATTTGATTATGCGGGAACCCAGGCTTGTAAGGCCTTGAAGGAACAGGGACTAGAGGTTGTTTTGGTAAACTCCAATCCCGCTACCTTGATGACAGATAGCCACATGGCAGATGCCATCTACATTGAGCCTCTGAATACAGATACCCTCAAGAGAATTATTGAAAAGGAAAAGCCTGACAGCTTGCTTTCTACTTTGGGTGGCCAGACAGGCTTAACCCTTTCTATGAAGCTCGCTAAGGAAGGTTTTTTGGCTCAGCATGGAGTAAAGTTGCTGGGGGCTCGTCCTGAAACTATTGACCGAGCAGAAGACCGCCAGATGTTTAAGGATACCATGGAGGCCATTGGTGAGCCTTGTATTCCTTCTAAGGTTGTAACTGATTTACGTTCTGCCTTGGATTTTGCAGAAGAGATTGGATATCCAGTTATTGTTCGACCAGCTTTTACCCTTGGTGGAACTGGTGGTGGAATTGCTGCCAACGAAGAAGAATTGCGGGAAATTGGTCAAAACGGATTGCACCGCTCCCCTATTCACCAGATTCTTGTGGAAAAATGTATTTCCGGCTGGAAGGAAATTGAGTTTGAAGTAATTCGTGATAGTGCGGGAAATGCAATTACTGTCTGTTCTATGGAGAACTTTGACCCAGTTGGTGTTCATACTGGAGACAGTATCGTTGTGGCTCCAGCGGTAACCCTTTCTGACAAGGAATACCAAATGCTGAGAACTGCCGCCTTAAACATCGTTTCTGCCTTGGAGGTAGAAGGTGGTTGTAACTGTCAGTTTGCCCTGCATCCCACCAGCTTTGAATATGCGGTAATTGAGGTAAACCCCCGTGTTTCCCGCTCTTCCGCTTTGGCTTCTAAGGCCACAGGATATCCCATTGCCAAGGTAGCATCTCTTATCGCTATTGGTTATCACTTGGATGAGATTCCTAATGCAGTGACCAAGACAACTATGGCCTGCTTTGAACCTGCCATTGACTATGTAGTAGTAAAATTCCCCAAGTGGCCCTTTGACAAGTTTGTGTACGCTAAGCGAACCTTAGGTACCCAGATGAAGGCCACTGGTGAGGTAATGTCCATCGGTATTTCCTTTGAGCAAGCCTTGATGAAGGCAGTCCGTGGTGCAGAGATTTCTGTTTCTACCTGTAGATTGCCTGCTTTCTTGGAGGAAACTGACGAAGCTATCATTCGCCGTGTAGGTGAATGTACTGACCAGCGTTTGTTTGCCGTGTATGAGGCCATAACTCGTGGCATCCTTCCTCTGGAAAAGATTCACGAAATTACCATGATTGACATGTGGTTCTTGAACAAGTTGCAGAATCTGGTAAACGCAGAAAGAGCCATGGCTGAGCTTAAGGCCAGTGGTGCTGAACTGACTCCTGAATTCTATGGTGAGCTAAAGGTACTAGGCTATCCTGACAAGGTTATTCAGGAAATGACTGGTGTTTCCATTCCTGGTGCTGGCGGTGTACTGGCTCAGGCTCAGGAAGCAGAGGACTTGCGAAAAGCAGGAAAACTGGCTCACCTCCCCTCCTCCTACAAGATGGTAGACACTTGTGCTGGAGAATTTAAGGCACTGACCCCCTATTTCTACGGTAGCTATGATAAGGCTAATGAGGCAGAGGAATTCCTTGCTGCCCAGGATTCCCAGAACTGTGTTATGGGGCATCAGACTAAGGGACGAATTCTAGTCCTTGGTTCTGGCCCCATCAGAATTGGTCAGGGAATTGAGTTTGACTACGCTTCCGTTCAGTGTGTGTGGGCCTTGAAGAAGCTGGGCTATGAGGTCGCTATTGTAAATAACAACCCAGAAACCGTTTCCACGGACTTTGACACTGCAGACCGCCTGTACTTTGAGCCACTGACTCCAGAAGATGTTATGAGCATCATCCGCACCGAAAAGCCTCTGGGAGTTGTGGTGGCCTTTGGTGGACAAACAGCCATTAAGCTCACTAAGTTCCTGCACGACCAAGGTATTCAGATTTTGGGAACAAGTGCTGATTCCATTGACATGGCAGAAGACCGTGAGCGGTTTGACGAGCTTTTGGAGCGGCTGGACATTAAGCGTCCCAAGGGATTTTCCGTGCTTACCATGGAAGAAGCCCTTAAAGCAGCAGAAAAACTGAATTATCCTGTGCTACTGCGTCCTTCCTACGTATTGGGTGGCCAGAACATGATTATCGCCTTTACGGAGGATGATATTCGTGA
>JAGBXW010000058.1 GCA_017629095.1 Treponema sp.
TAAAAAAGGATTCGCTCAGACAAAGTGGTCTTTCCTGAGTCAATGTGGGCACTGATACCGATATTCCTCATCTTGGAAATATCAAAGCTCATCTTGTATCTACCTCTCAATAAAAATTGATTTATAATATTAGAAAAAACTGAATTACCCTAGTTTACAGGAAACAGGAAATAGTATCAAGAGGGTGTATAAAACAGTAGAGATTGCAAAACCATCATAGTCTTGCAATCTTCCACTGGGATAAAAACTCATTTTTAGTGATATTCAACAGTCTTGAAATATGAAATTGCATCTGCAAGGGAAGCTGACTGAGCGGCCAATTCCTCTGCTTGGGCAGAAAGCTCCTCGGAGGCAGCAGAATTTCCTTGCACTACATTATCAAGCTCCACAATGGCCCGTGCAATTTGCTGAGCACCAGCATCTTGTTCTCGGGAGGCTACATTGATTTCTTCTACCAAAGAAGCTGTATTTTCTATGGCAGGAACAACTCTATTAATCAGATCTCCGGCTTCCTCTGCAATGGCCACACTGGTAGTTGCAAGCTCATTAATTTCATTAGCAGCAATTTGACTGCGCTCTGCAAGTTTTCGCACCTCGCTGGCAACAACGGCAAAGCCCTTTCCTGCATCCCCAGCACGGGCAGCTTCTATGGCGGCATTCAAGGCCAACAAATTTGTTTGACTTGCAATTCCTTCTATAATGCTAATCTTTTCTGCAATGGATCGCATAGCTTCTACCGTTTTGTTTACGGCATCACCACCAAGGCGACTATTTTTTGCAGCTTCATCTGCAAAAGAAGCTGTTTTAGAGGCATTTGAAGCATTCTGCTTAATATTTGCAGCCATCTCTTCTATGGTTGCAGAGATTTCTTCCGTAGCAGAAGCCTGCTGGGCAGCACCTGCAGAAAGACTTTGACTTCCTGCACTAATCTGTCCACTACCACCATCCACCATGTTGATACTGTCTTGCACTTGATTTACAATATTCGTCAGGTTAGTAAGCATGCTGTCCAAGGCATGGCCCAATTCTCCAACCTCATCATTCTTGGCAAGAACCTTGCTACGAACAGAACGGTCTGTGTCAATGGCAAGATTTCCAGTAGCAACTTCTTGCATGGCAGACTTTACCACCACAAGGGGCTTTGTAATTCGCCGTGAAAAATAGATACAGACCACTAAGCTGATTGCAATCAAAATCAGAAATACCACGATTACCATCATTTCCAATTGCCACATCATGTCATAAATTTCTGCTGAAGCAGCATTGGTGGTGGCAGAGATGGTGTCTATATAGTTTCCAGTTCCTACAACCCAGCTATATTCCCTGAATAAGTTGGTATATCCACGTTTTGGTAGGGGCTCTTTTTGGCCAGCCTTGGGATACCAGAAATCAGTAAAGCCACCACCTTGTTTTGCAACATTGATAAATTCTTGAATCATGCGAAACCCGTTGACATCGGATAAGTTATACCGATTTGTTCCCTCAGTTTCGTTGCCAAGAAGAACGATATTATCACCTTCTATGGTGTCAATCCAGAAATAACCATCTACCCCATAGCGGAGATTTCGAATCAAATCTGCAGAAATATTTTTTGCAGTTGCTTCTGACATTTCCCCAGCTTCTACTTCTTTGCTAAAATATTGCAAAATACTCATGGCTGTGTCTACCTGACCAGAAATGGAGTCATCATAGCTTTCCATCATATTTTTAGACAATTGCTCTATGGAATATTCTTCAATATTCTTCATTCCAATCATCATAAAGATAAAAAGAATTGTACCAACAACAACAGAACTACTGAGAGCCAAGATACTGATTTGAACTCCCAAAGACATCCTTATTTTTTTCACGAAAACCACCTACCTCATTAGAGTATAGTCATTATACTAGTAAAAATTAAAGATAGTATATCACGATATTAAGATATTGTTAATTTTATTCGTGTAAAAGAATTGAAGAAAATTGAACGACATTGTACAAAACTCCAATTTTATAAATATCAGGATGATAAGTGGTTAAGGGTATTTTTCCTGAGCCTTATCTATACCTAGACCAAAGAGAGCAAAATCTCCACGACAAGGATCTTCTGGCCAGATTTGAGCTAGCACTTCTGTGAGTTTTCGGGCATTAGAGGCAGAGCTTGCAACTGATGGAGATTTGCCCTTGGTTGAAGTGGCAGACAACAATCCAAGTTCCACCGACTGGCGGATAACGTGGGTGTCCAGAGGAATCAACAAATCTGCAGGACTGTACCAGCTCCACAAGCCCACATCCACAGGAGAGTTTTGACGTACCATCCACCGCAAAAACATTTGCACCCGCTTGTTGGCAGAATTTTTACCCTTGGGAACAATCTTGCAGTCTGGAAAAGACTGGCTTACCAGCTGGGAAAGATGGACTGGTGGATGGGAGCTCTGGGATTCAGTGTATTTGCGGTGAAAATATTCTCCCAAGGAACCGGCTTCTTGCACCAATTCTCTCAAGCGACAGAAAAGCAAATGGATGTCGTGATAGGAATAAAAGCGGTAGAAGGAGTCTACCGCAGACACTCCAGCTGGGGGAAAATCTTTTTGATGCTGACCTGTTATCAGCCAATGAAAGGGGCCGCCCTGAGCATCTGCCAGCTCCAAGATATAATCAATCTTAGGTAGGAACAAGTCCCTGCGGCCAAAGGCCAGCATGGCAGAAATAAAGGCGGCCACCTCTAGATCTTGTGCCTTTGTGTACCGTTGCAACACTCGGCTCGGGTCCTGCTCCATAAAGGCAGCACACTCGTATTTATCAGCCAAGGCTTGCAACTGTACAATTATGTCTTGATTCAGCTTACTTTGTCTCCAAAACGGCAATACCGGGGAGGGTCTTTCCTTCCAAGAACTCCAAGGAAGCTCCACCACCTGTGGAAACGTGGCTCATCTTGGATGCCAAATTGAACTTGTTTACAGCGGCAACGGAGTCACCACCACCAACAACGCTTACAGCACCCTGAGCAGTGGCTTCTGCTACCAAGTGGGCTACCTCACCAGTTCCCTTAGCAAAGGCTTCAAACTCGAATACACCAACAGGTCCGTTCCAGACGATGGACTTTGCACTCAGGATAGTATCCTTGTAAATAGCAAGGGTCTTGGGACCAACATCCATTCCCATCAAGTTGTCAGGAATGTCTGCACCATCAATAGCAACAGCAGCAGCGTCGGGGCTGAACTCTGCAGCACCAAGGTGGTCTACAGGAAGAATAATCTTGGCACCCTTCTCCTCAGCAGCCTTCAACAGGGATTTTGCTGTGTCGATAAAATCATCTTCTACCAAGGACTTTCCAATGGTGTGCCCCTGAGCCTTTAAGAAGGTGTAAGCCATACCACCACCGATAATCAGGGCAGAAGCATTCTTTAAGAGGCTTTCCAATACAGCGATTTTGGAAGAAACCTTGGCTCCACCAATGATGGCCACCATGGGCTTGGGAGGATTGGTAACCATGGGCTCCAAGTACTGTACTTCCTTTTCCATCAAGAAGCCGCCAACCTTTACGTCCATAAACTGGGCAATGGTGGCTGTGGAAGCGTGGGCACGATGGGCGGTACCGAAGGCATCGTTTACATATACGTCACCGTAGGTAGCCAATTCCTGAGCCAGCTTTTTCTGCTCTTCTAGATCCTTAGAGGTTTCCTCTGGATTAAAACGAGTGTTTTCCAGCATCAAAACACCACCTTCGGGGAGGGCATCTACAACAGCCTTCTGTCCAAAGCAGCCATCAGCAAAGGCTACATCCTTTCCAAGAACCTTGGCCAAATACTCGGAAACGGGCTTCATTCTGTTCTTGCCATTAATAAAGGCTTCTTCGTCAGCAGCAGTAAAAGCTTTCCCAGCCTTCTCTGCCTTTTCCTTAGCCTTCTTTACGTCCTTCTTGGGATCGCCCAAGTGACTCATGAGAACGAGACTCCGAGGAGACTGTTCCAGAATATATTTAATAGTAGGAAGCGCAGCCTGAATACGGGTGTCATCCTGAACAACACCATCCTTCATGGGCACATTGAAATCCACCCTCATGATGACACGCTTACCCTTTAAGTCAATGTCCTTTACAGTCTTAATCATAATCGACTCCTAACAATTAGTTTGAATTAAAACGGCACACCCGCTTCTATAAAAATATATCAATTAACAAGAGGAAAGTAAAGGGCGAGAATGCCCCCATAAATACGCTAATGGAAATAGTTCTCGGAGCTTTTCTCTCAAGGTTCTTGGGGACGGAAAGAAAGCATTTCGGTGGGACTGAGACTCTTTTCTCGAGTCTCAAGTCCTCATTCTCCGTTTTTTCCTTAAAAGAACTTAAGAGCCAGCTTGTCCACTAGCTGCTTGAATCCGTTGCCTTTTTCCACGGAGGTGACAGCAATCAGTGGCACTTCTTCCAACACCACATCACCCAAAACATAGGCAACCTTTCCCACCACATCTCCCGTTTGTAGCGGAGCATGAACATAGGCTGGGATACTGATTTGGGTAGTGATGGCACTGGCAGCCATGGAGGGACTTTGCTCCTTAAATAGGGCAGGAACTGTAAGAGGGGTTGTATGGGCTGGAGCTACGGAAACCTTATTTTTCCCTCCACCAAGGACGGGAACTGACATAGGCTTGATTGCTTGCTTAAAATGAGTGGCAAAGCAGGAAAAGGCCCACTCCATCAAAGTAGTGCCATCTGCCACTCGATAACGGTTGCCTTCTACAGAGCCAATGCCGGGGCCTTTCATGGTAATGGAAATAAAACGAGTCTTTCCTCGCTGGGCAGTAAGGGAAAGATTATAGCCTGATTCATAGATAAAGCCAGTTTTTAAGCCATCACAACCAGGTAAAACTCCCAGCAATTTGTTGGTGCTTTGCTGAAAAATAGCTTGCTCTTTGTCCTGATGCCATTCAGGAAGATTATGTTCCTGAGGATAGGTAATGGAAGGCTGGGAATGAAAGGCTTCTAAGGATTCTGGATACCGAGCAAGATAGACACGAGCAAAAGCAGCAAATTCTCGTGGGGTGGTCAGATTCAATTCGCTATAACCAGAAGGCTCCACAAAGCGAGTTTTCTCCAAGCCCAGAATCTCCATTTCGTGATTCATTCGTTCTATGAATTTATCAACTGAACCGCTGACATAATGAGCTACAGCAACGGCTGCATCGTTGCCAGAAGCCACCGCCAAGCCCAGCAATAATTCTCGCAGGGTCACCGTTTGCCCTTCTGCCAAAAACATAAGGGAGGACTGAGGAGGAGCATTCACTGCCCAGGACTCTGGAGGCAGGGGAACCACATCATCAAGGGAAATGCGGCCTGTGGCGATTTCTTGGAACACCACATACATCACCACTAACTTTGTCATGGAGGCAGGAGGGATAACGGCATCAGCATTCTTTTCATATAAAATGCTTCCCGTGGCAGCATCTATCAAAATAGCAGCACCTGAATGAACCGTCAAATCAGCAGGTGTAACAGGATAAGGCAAGGCAGACACTATATATTGGGGATAAAGAGTATTTTTAACCTGCTGAAATGCAACAAGCTCGTCTTGAGATATTTCTGCATAGGAAGGATTTTTTAATCCATCGACGTACAGAAAAAAGGAGCCACACCCTAGGGCAAGACAAGATACAATAATTATAATTGGGAGGAATTTCTTCATACAAGCATTCTACACAAAAGTAGCCTTTAAGAAAAGAGAAAACTAGTCTCGTGGTGGATTGTAGAAGCGACCTTGGATCTTGTGGGACTTGACATAATCACACTTTACAAAAGTATAGTTAGTATTTATAATAAAACTGCACCCGTTAGCAATGTGCGACTTTGTCTCCCAACTCAACCAATCGAAAGATTGGAATTTGAAAGTAGGAGGCTAAGAAAAGATGACAATCTACGAATTTATTTCGTTAGCAGTTAACGCTGCCAGTTTGTTTCTTGAATTACTTAGTTACCTCCGCACTAGCAGAAGTAATAAAGAGTAAAAAATAAGTCGCCAATGTGCTGGAACACGTTTTGGCGACTTTTAACCCAAAAAGTGGAGACAGTCCGTTTGTTAACGGGTGTTTCCTTTCTGTTAATATATACCCACTTAGTTTTTTTTGCAAGGGAGTTATCAGAAGAACAAATTAACATAGCCCCTAATCTCGTGGTGGATTGTAGAACCGACCTTGGATCTTGTGGGACTTGATGACATTCACAAAGGCGGTGGGGTCCAGTTCCTTGAGGCGAGAGCGTACGTGATGGGCTTCATCAGCAGATATGACAGAATACAAGATGGTTTTCTGACTCCGCTGATAGCAACCAGTTCCCATAATTTCTGTAGCATCGTGATTTGTCTCGTCCCGAATAACCTCATAGGCCACCTGGGGATTATCTGTAACAATGAACAAGGTAACCTGCTGGTACCGTAAATACATGCCCCGCAGTGCTTGGGTAGAAGTAAACTGAAAGATAATGGAATACAGAGCCTTATCCCAACCAAACAAAATTCCTGCAATACTGAGAATCACTACGTTAAAGGCCAGAATATAATTCCAGACATCACGACCATATTTTTGGGAAAAGTAGATAGCCACAAAATCAGTGCCGCCGCTGGTAGCTCCCGCCACAAGACAAAGGGTAACGGCACAGGCATTCAAAAGACCACCGAAGACTGCGGCAAGAAGCACATCCTGAGTCATGGGGCCCACGGGAATCAAGTCCGTAAGAAAGCCTGATAGCAAAATCATGAGGCCAGAATAAATGGTAAAGCGGCGGCCGATGAACTTAAAGCTGATAATGGCGGGGATGCTGTTGAGAAGGGTATTTACCAAAACATAGGGAAGTGAAATCCCAAAAAATCGGTTAAAAATTTCTAGAATCAAAAGGCTTAAGCCAGTAAATCCACCAGGATATAAGCCTCCTGCATGGACAAAGGTGTTCAGATTCACCGCCATTACCAAGGAGGCTACAATCACCAAAAGCAACCGAACAAGGGGGCGACGAAATAAAGATTTATTTTTCGGGGTAAAACTTTCCATCAATCCTCCACCACAAATTCCAGTATAATCTGATTCTAGGCTTTTTGCCAGTAGTAAATATCTAGGTACTTTAGCCCCTGAAAACGATGGATTTACCCCATCTGGCATAAAAAGTTCAATATCATTATAATCCTGCCATGAATATCTTTGCCCAATTCCTTCCTGATTTTATGCAGTTTTCCACGGTTGAAGCTGCAAACCTAATCCTTTTGCTGGGTTTGATTATGTTTTTAGGAGCCCTTGGTGGACGGCTTTTTCAAAAGCTGCGGATTCCCCAAGTGGTGGGATACATCGTTATCGGTGTATTGATTGGTCAGTCTGGACTACAGCTTTTAAGCGTTCCCGTTATTACCGCTTTAGAGCCATTGAGCAGTGTAGCCTTGTCCCTCATCGGATTTTTGATTGGAGCAGAGCTAAAAATCGGAGTAATAAAAAAATACGGCAAGCAATTTATAGGCATCCTGCTCTTTGAAGCAATTGTTCCCTTCTTTGTAGTGTCTATAGTAGTAACAGCAGTAGCCTTTGCCCTTACCAGAAATTTTGCTACTGCCCTGTCTATGGGCTTGGTACTAGGATCTATTTCTTCTGCTACAGCTCCTGCAGCCACCACCGATGTATTGAAGGAAAATAGAACTCGAGGCCCCCTTACCATGACGGTGCTGGGAATTGTGGCCATGGACGATGCCGTTGCCCTTATTCTCTATGCAGTGGCATCTTCTGTTGCAGCTATCCTCCTAGGGGGCGGAGAAGGCTTAACCTTGGGAGCCCAGCTGATTTCTCTCCTGTACGAAGTGGGCGGATCTCTTGTGGTGGGTAGCCTCATGGGTTTGGTCTTGGGACGAATTATCCGCAACTTGATGAAAGACGAAGGACGTATTCTTTCTTTTTCCTTGGGAGCCTTGTTTCTCAGTACGGGAATCTGTACCTTGTTGGCACTAGATAATATTCTTGCAGCCATGAGCTTAGGCTTTGTTATGGTGAACTTTGCTCCAGCTAAAACACGAGAAACCTTTTCTCTGGTGGAAAAATTCACTCCCCCGATTTACGTCATGTTCTTTGTTCTAGTGGGAGCAAAGCTAAACATCTGGAACGTAAATGCCTTTGTGGCAGTATTAGCCATTCTCTACGTACTTTGTCGAACTTTGGGAAAGTCTTTGGGAGCACGACTGGGAGCCAGACTTACCAAGGCTCCAGAAACAGTGAGAAAATACCTACCCTTTTGTCTTTTAAGCCAGGCTGGTGTAGCCATTGGTTTGTCCATTGCTGCAGGACAGGATTTTTCTTCCACCATTGGCCCCACCATTATGCTGATTGTAACAGCCACAACCTTTGTGGTACAGCTCGTAGGCCCCATCTGTGTAAAGCACGGTATTACAAAGGCTGGTGAATGTGGACTGGATATCACAGAAGAAGACTTAATGAAAAACAGCCTTGTCCAAGACATTACCTGGGGAAATGTATCTATTTGCCGATCCGATTCTCCTGCCATAGTTCAAGAAACCACCACCTTGAATGAAATCATCTGTTCATTCAGTCATCACGAAAATCTCAGCTATGCGGTACAAAATAAAGACGGCAAGCTTTCTGGCATCATTACCTTGGAGCATTTGAAAGAAGCCCTCTTGGTAACAGAGCTTTCCGAAAGTCTTATGGCCTGCGATGTTATGGAGGTACCAGAGGTTACCTGTACAGCCACTACTCCAGTGCCAGAGTTATACAACCTATTCAGCAACTATGATACGGAAACAGTGCCCATTGTAGACTCACAGGGAGCCTGTCTTGGGGTAGCAGAAAAATATACCCTGGATCACTACCTACATGCCAAGGTAATGGAGCTTCACAAAAAGGTTGCTGATTTAGGCTGATTTCAACTAAGAGCATTCCCCAATAATCGAAAGAAAAGAATAGGGCCTCCCTCGGTTATGATTACTGAAAATCATGACCACAGAAGGAGGCCCAAGATTTATTTTTAAGAAAAGATTTTAGTACTTGTATTCCCAGAACATACCAATGCTAAAGCCAAAGTTGGTGTCAGCATCGGTGCTGATGATGGTAAAACCAGGATCAAGACGCAATTCACCCCAAGACTTTGTTTTGTAGTGGAGACGAGGAGTAATGACCACCTCTGAGGTTCTCATGTCACTTTCGCTGGCCAAGTTGTCACCATAGGTTACACGAACATGGGTATAGAATCGCTCGCTAATGTCCATTCCAATCAAACCACCAATCAAAATAGGCATCATGGTAATATCGTCACCAGAAGTATTCTGACCTACGGTCTGCTTGCCAGTTACAACACCCATGTCAGCACCAAGATACAGGGGGAACCAGGGCATGGTGTAGTGGAGACCAGCATTTAACAGGGAAACCACACCTTTTTCAGTTTTAGTCATGGAACCGGAAGCAGCACCTGCAATATCGCTGGGGTCTACCACGTTGGTATTGGTGTAGATGGTAATACCAAGGTTTGCTTTCATATTTTTAACGGCCAAAAGCTCTCCATAAAAACCGATGGTTTGATTTGCATCGCTGGCAGTATCAAACTGACCACCAAAACTCAAGGTTAAGGCATCCATCAATGTGTAGTTTACACCAACACCAGTAGTCCAGGCTGATTTTCCCATGGCCTTTACCACGTCTAAAGGCAGGGAGTTCCAGCCGATGGTAAGCCCTTCCAAAAAGCCAATTCCCGTTCCAGAACCTCTAAAGAGCATGGCCATACCTTCACCAGCGGCATATTTTCTCAAGCCGTAGCTAGCATCACTTCCGTAACCATAGGCTCCAGGCAACTCATAACCACTCCAAGGAAGCTCCTTTCCAAAACTGTTTCCCACAGCAAATTCCATGAATTTCAGTGGACGAATTGCCCCGTTGAATTCAAACCAAGTCTGATTTCCAGTGAGAGAAATTTCCTCCTTCCACTGGTCACTACTCTGCAGGGCAACCTGGGCTCGCCCCCAGAGAGAAAATTTTTCGTGATCATAACCACCAACAAAGCGATTGTACAAATAACCGAATGATGCATCAGAATCTGAGGCTGCATCTTGGGTTACAAGAACTGCCCCCACTCGGTCAGAAAATTTCACTGTCTGAGCTGATACAGCAGTTCCTAAAATCAGTGTGGCAAGAAGTGCCATCACAAATGTTCTTTTCATTGCGAAAATCCTCCTGTGTTGTCTTGTTAGCAAGTACCTGGTACCACGGTACCTGTAGCCAACATCTACACTAAACTGTAGGTCATGGCCACTGAAAATGCCACTATTCCACAGGGATTTAAGCTAGATTTTAAGGGAAATTGAGAATTAAGAGGAGTTCTTAAACACGGTGGGTTTTATGGCTTCTCTTTGTATGAAAGTGTCAAATTATCCAAGGATTCGTTAAGGGCGACTCGTACTTGGGAAATCACTTTTTGCGTTATAACCTCGTAGGCACTCTGCATATCTAAATTTTCTTTAGGAATGGGCACAAACAACTCGTGTGGATCAATAGCTAAGGCATTGCACAATTTAATGAGAGTGGCCTTAGTAAGCCAGCGTCTTCTGCCTTCAATATCGTTCATCATTTGGCGTGAAATATCGGCCTTATCTGCAAGCTTTTCTTGAGATAGTCCCTGCTGTTTTCGTATGGTTCGTATATTTTCAATCACTCTCGTCTGTAATTCATCTTCTGTCATATCTATAAGTTTATGCAAGCATTTATCTAAATATAACTTGCAATATATTTACTATTCATGATAAAATGAAAACATATTGCAAGTATAATAAAAAAAATTACTTGCAATATTTTGAGGTATTTTAACAAATATGGAGAAGATTGGTGAAAATGATGGTTTGCATGCTACATAAAAATGAGTTGTAAGGAGAAAACATGGATTTTTTAACAATCACGTGTAGGCAGAAATTGGTAACTAAGGAGCGACTCCACTGGTGGGAAGAAGAAAGAAAGAACTGGGTAGGTTATTTCGCAATTATTCACCAAGATGGAAGCAATGAGGAGATTTATGGGACAAATAGATCCATACCTGTAAATAAATACTTGAAAATGGGCTTTACCGCGCCTCAAAATGAAATTGCAAAGTTTCTTACTGAAAGAATTGATGAGTTAGTCATGTTCAGAAAATATAATAAAAGGAGATACAATCGTCATGGAAATCCTGACACTAGAAAATGAGAGAAGGTTTGGAAGCAACACCATTACCGCTTGCTTCCAAGATGGGAGAAAGGTACTGCACGAAAATGCATACCAACAAGTCACGCAGATACTGGGACTGTACCTAAACCAAGGATATTCCGCTCCACAAGAAGAAATCGGGAAGTTCATCAACAAAGTGACTGTCCGCCTGGTGGATTACGATGGAATGATGCGAGTGAAAAGTTCCCTAGTTTTGATGAAAAACTAGCGGTTCTCCACTGCAACAAACCCACTGACACACCATTGTCGGTGGGTTTCAGCCTCTTTTAACCCCCAATTTTTATACAAACACTGGGCGCTTCTTTTCCTTTGCACATTGTACCAAAAACAAGTTTATCAAGCTTTGGTATGCAATACCAGTCTCTAATGCCAACTGCTTAAAATAAGTCACAACATCACCATCAAGATTGATTGTAACAGGTCTTTTTTTTCTTGCTTCTTGAGTATTCTGTGCAGTTTTCATTAATAGTGCTCGTAATTCATTTTGGTTGTCACAAGGAACAAAACATTCTTCATTGTCTTCATTCCATTGTTCCTCCTTATCCAAAGGAGAAAGCCAAAATTCCTCTTCCTGTAATTTTCTCGTTGTTTCTTCATTCATTCTCACACCCTTCCTTTTAGTTTTCTGCAAGGATATGCAGTTTTCAAAAACCAATTCCCTGCATCATCAATTACACAGGGAACTGCATAAGGATACTCATTGATATACACAATTATTCGATATTGACCATCTCTTGCAGGATTAATTTTTGGACCGATAAAATCCCCATTACTCAATTTTTCCACAATCTGTTCAAAACAAATGTGACGGTTAGTTTTAAGCCATTCATTCTTTGCTTCATCCCAGTTGATATACATACTTTATATTATATGTATAAAATAAATATATGTCAAATTCTACCAACACACTCCCGTTACTCCATCTCTCCCTTCACCTTGCTACTTTTTCCCCAGTGGGCTATACTAAGATATATTTTACAGAAGCCTTTGGAGGAAAAGATGATAGATTACCGTCAGTCTGGTGTAGATGTGGAAGAAGGGTACCGTGCAGTGGACAAGTACAAGTCCCATGCTAAGCGAACAGCCATTCCCGGTGTTTTAAGCGGTTTAGGCAGCTTTGCAGGAATGTTTCAGGTACCAGCCGGCATGAAGGAGCCAGTGATGGTAAGCGGTACCGACGGTGTTGGTACCAAGCTAGACGTGGCCTTTGCCATGAAAAAATACGACACTGTGGGAATTGACTGTGTTGCCATGAGTGTAAACGACATCCTCTGTACTGGTGCCCGTCCCCTCTATTTTTTGGACTACATTGCCTGTGGTAAGCTAGATGCCACTGTGGCTGCAGACTTGGTAAAGGGAGTGGCCGATGGTTGTGTAGAAAGCAACTGTGCCTTGCTGGGCGGAGAAACAGCAGAAATGCCTGGCTTTTACGATGAAGGCAAGTATGATGTGGCAGGATTTGCAGTCGGTATTGCAGAAAAGACTGCCATTGTCACTGGTGAAAACATCACCGAAGGAGACGTATTAATTGGTCTTTCCTCCAGCGGTATCCATTCCAACGGTTTTTCCTTGGTACGTCGCCTGATTACCGATTTTACCCAGAAAGCTGATTTTGCTGAGGGCAAGACTATCGGTGAAGTAATCCTTGAGCCTACACGAATCTACGTGCGGCCAGTTCTTTCTGTTTTGGAGCAGTTTGGCTCAGCAGTTCACGGTATGGTGCACATCACTGGTGGTGGATTCTACGAAAACATTCCTCGTATGTATCCTGCAGCCAACGAAAAACGACAGGCCCAGGGGAAAGCACCCTTAGTTTCTTCCATTAGAAAAGGCAGTTGGGAAGTACTTCCCATTTTTGAGGAGCTTGTTCGCCGTGGAGCAGATCCAGAGCGTATGTACCACACCTTTAACATGGGAATCGGCTTTATTTTAGCTGTAGCCCAGGACAAGGCCGACGCTATTTGCAAGGCCCTTGCAGACTTTGCCGCCAGCCCAGATGCTGGACGCTGTGCCCAGATGAAGGCATGGAAGATTGGTCAGGTGGTAGCCTCACAAAAGACTCCTGCTTCCGGAGAAAAGCTCACTCAGGAAGAACAAGTACTCTTTCAAGAGTAAGTGCTTTTGTCTAATCCCACTATAGGTATAATCGGAGGAGCAGACGGTCCCACAAAAATATTTATAACAGGGGAATCGTTCCTTTTCTGGTTTGTAATCCTGATTCTATCGATTACAGCTGGAGTTTTTCTGTTCCTCCGTATTTCCAGGAAAAAGAAGGATATGTTTATGGAAAAACAAGTTAGCCCCCTGAAAATTGCTGTGTTGGTGTCTGGTGGAGGCACCAACTTGCAGGCCCTCATAGACTCAGAAAAACAGTGGCGCACAGAAGGGAAAGACCTCCCCTACACTGTGACGCTGGTTATCTCCAGTAGCAAAAATGCCTATGCCCTAGAGCGAGCTGCAATAGCTGGAGTGCCCAGTACCGTGGTGAGCCCCTACACCACCCTGGGGTCAGAGAAGGCTAAAACTGCCAGTCGTGATGAAAAGCGATTTGCCGTGTCCAATGGAGTTCTGAAGCTTTGTCAGGAACACCAGATAGAGGCCATTGTTCTGGCAGGCTTTCTCACCGTGCTGGGAGGAGACATTATTCAGGAATATAAGGGACGCATCATCAACCTGCATCCAGCCCTCTTGCCGAAATTTGGTGGCGAGGGAATGTGGGGACACCATGTACATGAGGCGGTCCTTGCAGCAGGAGAAGTTGAATCAGGTTGCACCATTCATCTAGTGGATTCTGGTTGCGATACAGGAGAAATCCTCCTGCAAAAGAAGGTGCCAGTGCTTCCTGACGACACACCAGAAAGCCTCTATGCCCGCATTGCTCCCCAAGAGCACATTGCCATGGTGGAAGGTGTGGAGCTTCTATCCCAGCGATTGCGTTCTTCAGCCAACTAGTAGGGGAAAACATGGAACAAGACATTCGGTGGCAGCAGCGATTTCACAATTACACCAAGGCTCTGTCTCGTTTTCAGGAGGCAGTGGACTTGGCAAAAAGTCGTGAATTGTCCCAGCTGGAAAAACAGGGCCTTATTCAGAGCTTTGAGTTCACTCAGGAGCTTTCATGGAAGGTGATGAAGGATTTCCTTGAATACCAAGGAGTTGCAA
>JAGBXW010000059.1 GCA_017629095.1 Treponema sp.
GTCTTCAGAAACAAGTTTCTTTCCAGTGGGGGAGCTAAACAACCAGGTCAAGAATACATCTGCAGCAGCTTGGGCCTCTGCACTGGCATTCTTGTTGATACACAGATAGTTTTCTGTTCCCACGCACAAACCTGCATTCATTTCCCCGTCGATTCCCATGTACAAGGGAAGGAATTTAATGTCAGCAGAAGCAACCTTGTTTCCAGGTGTTCCCAAAATCTGAGCAGCTGCCCAGTTTCCGTTCTGAACCATAGCACACTGTCCCAAGGCAAATTCAGCCATGGAATCGTCTACACTTTTGGATCCAAGCAATGTCTTAGCAGTAAGACTGTTGTTGGTGTACAAGTCCATCAAGTCCTTGAAGTTCTTGTTGTAGGTGAAATCCAAGGTTTCTGCAGCAAGACCAGTGAGAACAGGGGAAGTTTCTGGAGCCTTCTTTAGGAATTCATAGTACAAGGGAACATTTACAGTGTGGGTCTGCCATCTCCACTGGTTTCCAGCGGCCATGGAAGTACTGGCGAATACCCCCTTAATTCCCAAGGCGTCAATATTCTTCTGCATATCTTCAACAACAGCCTTCAATGTGGCAAAGTCCTTGATTTCTTCTGCAGAGTTAATTGCTACAGCCTTATTGGGCAGAGCAAAGTACTTGTTCATGATGGCATTGTTATAAATGATTCCGTAGCCTTCTACAGCATAAGGAATTGCAGCAACCTTTCCGTCCAGTTTGAGAGCCATGGACTTGTCTGCCAATAGCTTGTAGAAAT
Source organism: Treponema sp. (assembly GCA_017629095.1). Taxonomy (GTDB): domain Bacteria; phylum Spirochaetota; class Spirochaetia; order Treponematales; family Treponemataceae; genus Treponema_F. The sequence goes on from JAGBXW010000059.1 coordinate 768, forward strand.
TAGTATCATCCAGAGGAGCAGCATCATTGCGAGAACCTTCCAAACCAACAGGTCCGTTTGTCTGGAAAATAACAGGAGGATTTGACTTTGCCTGCTCGCTCTTCAAAGTCTGCTCGTAAGTTCCAGAAGCGGCAGTTACAACCTTTAACTTATAACCAGGATTTTCTGCCTGGAAGGCAGGAATAACCTTTGCCTCGTACACATCAGCGATTTCTGGCTTGAAATTCAAGAAATAAATTTCCTGAGCCTTTTCCTTTCCACCACCAGCAAACAGCATGCTACCTGCCACTGCTAGCATCAGAACACTTCCAAGTGCTTTCTTCATAAAAAACTCCTTTGTGTATAATAAGGATTGCACCAAACACCTGGCACCACGGCTAATAGAAAAGTGACACTTTTTTACCAGCCTAATCCTCCTAGTTTAACACTCTCTAAAATATATGGTAAACCGATTTAGTAACCCTGTCAAGAAAATAATTTACTGAAAAAGAATTTTTGTAAAATCATCTGCTTTCAGTCTACTTACAGTATAGCTTCCATGGTAAATTCTTTTCAAACAACAGAGAACTTTGGAGGGGATGTGATGAGTAATAGTGCAATTTTTTTTCCAGTATGCCGAAAATCTACAAATGAAAGGAATTAAATTTTTCATAGCCTCTGTGATTGCCACCTTGTTAATTGGCACCCTATCTGCCCAGACCCTTCATATCGATGCTCAAGACCTTGTTCTTGATACGATTTTTCTGGAAAATGGAGATATCCAAGGATACATGCTCTACGTCCGTCAAAAGCCAGGAATGAATTCCCTTTTGCTGACAGAAACAACAAGTTCTGCTGATGGAATGGCAACAAATTATGCCTATCGTGCCATGGAATGGAATGAAATAAATGGAGATGAGCCACGTATGTTGAACGGCAAGCTTTTGGAGTCAGAGTTTGCACGATTCAGTATCATCGATTCCTCTCCAGAAGAACATCCAACCTTGGGACAAGCCTTTTGTCTATATATTCCTGCCACAATGCAGTATGGCTACCCTTGGACACGCAATGGAATAACCCATGTAGAACTTGGAACCTTTGTGAACATCCGTGCCTTTGCAGCCTTGTACGCAGATTATAGCAGTGGCTATGAGGATAATCCCTTTATGTTTTATTTAGGGAAAACGGCTACTGGTGCCACCGTTCCTGTCTTGGTAACCTTAAGCGACACCTATAGTCCTCAGGCAGTCTCTGCCTTTGATCAGCTGGTGAAAGAAGTGGGAGGAAGCCTCACCTATTCCATGGGGCCAGAAACCATTAACGATGATATTCTCAAACTTTTGCAGCAACTTGACCCTAGCCTCCCTGCTGACATTATGTTTACCATGGATTCCACTGGCAGCATGTTAGATGATGTGATTCAGTTACGAAAAGATTTTATTCCCCGCTTGAAGGAACTCTTGTCTACATTTACCGCTCCTGTTCGATTGGGACTTTTGTTGTATCGAGATTATGTTGACAACTATGATTATGAAGGGCTTCCTATTCACCTCTATCCCTTTTCCGACACGGTGGAAGAATTTGAGGCAAATCTCTTTGACTTTGTCATTAAGGGCAATGAGGGGGGCGATCCTCCAGAAGCAGTGTATGAGGCATTGCAAGGTGCCATGGAGTTTTACCAGTGGACAGCAGAAACACAACGGCGGATTATCCTCATTGGAGATGCTGAACCCCACTTTTTTCCTCGTGGTTCAAGAAAATATACCAAGGAGCTGGTCATTACCACTGCACTGGACAAGCATATTATCATTGACGCCATTATTACCCCAGACGGAAAAACCTCCGCTGACAGAAAGTAGCTTTTCGTTTTCTCACTTCGTGAAAGACAGTTTAAGAATGTTCTAGACAAATAAAGCCCCGCAATTGGGGCTTTATACTTTTGGTGGAATCCTAATTTCCGAGGGCTTTTCTTACAATCCCAGTTTTTCTTCAGCTTCCATCAGCTCCTTTTCCGGAATCTTGGCTAGGTCTAATTCTGCCAATTTTTTGAACGATGGAGGGAGTACGCCTGCCACATCAGATTCATAGTAGGACAAAATCCGCTGTAAATCAGGAATCGCTTGCTGCCACTTCTTCTGCTTTACCTTTAAGTGGGCAATCTCGTATTCAGCTTCCACTAACTTGTCCATTTGATCTCCGTAGCGGATGATGATGGCCTCATAATAGGCTTGGGCAGCCTTAACATTTCCTTTGTCATAGCTTGCTTGAGCTAGATTGATTAATTCATCAGCAGTTAAGTCCTGTGGAATGTGCTTTGGTGCTGACTGGCAACCTGTTGCAAAAAAAATCAGGGCAAGGAGGATGCCTGCAAAATAAATTGTACGTTTCATGAAAAAAAGTGTAGCACAGTGAGGGGGACTGTGCAAGGGGCTTGAAAAAGAACAGGCCAGCAGCTTCACGACTAGCACCAGGAAGACTTCCCCCTCCCCCTTCCCTTCAGTATACTGAAAAAAATTGCAAGAAACGATGAGGTGCAAGATGGAATACAGGATAGAACATGACTCCATGGGAGAGGTAAAGGTGCCCGCAGACAAATTGTGGGGAGCCCAGACAGAACGGAGCCGCAACAATTTTAGAATCGGGGAAGGAATTGAAACCATGCCCCAAGAAATTATTCGGGCCTTTGGAATTTTGAAAAAGGCGGCGGCCCAGGCAAACCACCAGCTAAAGCCAGAAAAGATGACAGCAGAAAAACGAGCTGCCATAGAAGCTGCCTGTGACAAGGTGATTTCTGGAGAATTGATGGAGCATTTTCCCCTGGTGGTGTGGCAAACCGGCAGTGGAACACAATCCAACATGAATGCCAACGAGGTTATCGCTACTGTGGGCAACTTGGCTCACGAAAAAAAATCAGCAGAAGGGAAAAGCCTACTGCACCCCAACGACGACATCAATATGAGCCAGTCCTCCAACGATACCTTTCCCACAGCCATGCATATTGCTGCCGTTATGAGCTTGGAGGATGACCTATTACCTGCAGTAGACAAGCTTATTGCCACCTTCTGTCGTCTAGAAGCTGAAAATAAAGGCATTGTAAAAAGCGGTCGCACCCATCTACAGGACGCCACCCCCATTACCTTTTCCCAGGAAATTAGCGGTTGGAGAAGCTCCCTAGAACGAGACCGAGAACTAATTTGCCGCAGCATTGAGCCCTTGCGGGAGCTGGCTCTTGGTGGCACCGCCGTGGGAACTGGCTTGAATGCTCCCGCTGGCTTTGATCAAGCAGTGGCTCAAGCAGTAAGCAATCTAACAGGAAAGAGCTTTGTCAGTGCCAGTAACAAGTTTCACGCCCTTACCAGCAAGGATGAGCTAGTATTTGCCCACGGTGCAGTGAAGGCCTTGGCCTGCGACATGATGAAGATTGCCAACGACATCCGCTGGCTGGCATCTGGTCCTCGGCTGGGCTTGGGAGAAATCACCATTCCAGAAAATGAGCCAGGTTCTTCCATTATGCCTGGCAAGGTAAACCCCACCCAATGTGAGGCAGTTACCATGGTGGCTGTACAGGTTATGGGAAATGATGTGGCGGTGTCTATGGCAGCCAGCCAGGGCAACTTTGAACTGAATGTATTCATGCCCGTGTGTATCTACAACTTTTTGCAATCAGTGCGGCTTATGGCCCAGGCCATCACCTCCTTTAACCAGCATTGTGCAACGGGAATCAAGGCAAACAAGGAAAAAATGCACCACAATCTTCACAATTCCCTTATGCTGGTTACCGCACTGAATCCTCACATTGGCTACGAACGAGCGGCTCAAGTGGCAAAGAAGGCCTTTGCAGAAAATATTTCTTTAAAAGAAGCCTGCTTAGAGCTGGGATTTTTAACCCAAGACCAGTTTGATGCAGCCTTTAAGCCCGAGGAAATGGTGTAAGACTCACCCTAAACTCACCGTGAGCCGAACCTAAAGTGAGGCTCACCCAGAGCCAGACCTTGGGATTAAAGCCTTATGCGTTGCAATCCCAAGGCTTGGTTATCCCCGCTCCATCTTTTGCCAGCGAAAGCCTGCAAAAAGCTGTGGCTGGTGAAAGCGGGGAACAAGTTCTACACCATCAAAGTCCAGCAATGACTGCAGGGCTTGCTTTTCGCTTTCTCCTTCTACAGAAACGGGGCTCCCTGAACCTGTTACAGGAATAATTCTATTGATGGTTCCTCGCCACAAGCTGCCATCAGCAGGAGTAACAGGATTTTCAATGGTGTTGGCAAGACCAAAGTCAGTCCAGGGAATAAAAAGCTCCAAGTACCAGAACTCCTCCTCCACCTCCATCTTCCAGCTGGCATTGCTTTTCCAGTCATAATCAAAGAAAAGCTTTTGTCCCCCAATCTCCTGCATCAAGATGCCAGAAGCAGGATTGGTAAGGCTGGAACAGGTAGCCTCTAGCAGACCTTCCTTCACCGCCACTCGGTAGTCAAGGCAGGAGCCAGCTGCGTCGATTTCCCAGCCGTAGTAAAAGGGAGAGCCTTCTGGCTGAATGAACACCTCCAGACAATGGCGATTAAAAACCCAGGACTCGGGCTGGGGATTGGAATCTGAGGAAAAAGAAGTAGAGTCCTGTCTCTTAAAATCAGGAGCTTCTGCACAAAAGGACAAGGCGATCCCGTCCTTGCCACCAGCCACAAAGGCTCCAGTAAATTCCTTTCGGCCACAATCATTTCCAGGAATGAAGTCCAGTTCAATGCCGGGCACCTCGTACCGTTGCAATTTTTTGTCGCTGTCCTGCCGCACCGTAATGGGCAAAATGGGAATGGTAAAATCAAGCATGATGTCAGTGTAACAGGATTGGAGAAAAAGTGGAAGAAGATGCACCTTCACAGAGTCTGCTGTCTACCACAGGATGTACAAAATTTTGATAGAAATTTAGCCATTTTTATAGTACTATAGTTTTAGGAGGTTCTATGTCTATTTGTTTATATAACGGCACCCTTCTCAGTGGATTTGCAGTTATGGAAAAATGCGCTGTGCTGATAGAAGATGGTCAAATTGCAGACGTTTTTAGTCAAAAAAGATTTGAACAAAAGAAATTTTCCCCTTCTACCAAGGTCTATAACGTGGAAGGAGCATATATTTCTCCCGGTTTTATCGACACCCACATCCACGGTTTTAAAGGCCACGGTACAGAAGATGGTTCTACAGAAGCTATTTTGGCCATGTCTAAGGATTTAGCTGACTATGGAGTCACCTCCTTTAACCCCACCTTGTATTCCTCCGTGGAAGAAAATTTTCTGAAGGATATCAAGGCCATCACTGCCGCCATGGGCCAGGAAGAAGGAGCCAACATCATGGGAATGCACCTAGAAGGCCCCTTCGTTTCCCCCGACAAGGTTGGCGTCCAAAAGCCTGAAACCATTCACAAGGTGGACTTAGAGCTTATGGAACGACTATGGCATGCCAGTGAGGGTAAAATCGTCAACATGACTGTTGCCCCAGAAATCAAGGGAATGCGGGAATTGGCCCTCTTTTGCTTGAAGAAAGGAATTATCTTGCAGGCAGGCCACACCAATGCCACCTACGAGAACATGGTAGAAGGAATGCAGGCTGGAATCCTTCACTCTACCCACCTGTTTAACGCCATGAGTCAGATGCATCACCGTAACCCTGGGGCTGTGGGAGCTATTCTCATTCACCCAGAAATGGCCTGCGAAATTATTGCTGACGGAGTCCACGTTCACCCAGACTTGCTGAAGCTTCTGCGACGAGACAAGCCTGCCGACAAGATTGTTCTTGTTACTGATGCATTGCGGCCCACAGAACAGACTGAGGGCACCCTCTTGGCAAACAAGGAGGAGGTTGTCTTTGAAGGAGGCTGCTTCCACCGCAAGGAGGATGGAGTTATTGCTGGTTCCGCTCTCACCATGATTCGTGGTGTGAAGAATTTGGTAGACTTTGGTATTCCCCTTGAGGATGCAGTTCGCTGTGCCTCCACCAATCCAGCCCAAATCATGCATTATACTAAAAAGGGACAGATTATCCCCGGTTATGATGCTGACTTAGTTGTCTTTGACAAGTATTTTAACGTATTGATGACTCTCATCGGTGGAGACATCAAAAAGAATATTATATAACCGGTTTGCCGGAACAAGGAGTTGAATATGAGACTGATTGTACAACCCAATTATGACCACTGTTCAGATTGGGCTGCCTACCACATTGCATCCCGCATCAATGAGGCAAAGCCAACCCCAGACAAACCCTTTGTACTGGGACTACCCACTGGCTCCACCCCCTTGGGAACCTACAAGAAATTGATTGAGCTGAACAAGGCTGGCAAGGTTTCCTTTGAAAATGTGGTTACCTTCAATATGGACGAATATGTGGGACTACCTGCAGACCATCCCCAGAGCTACCACTTCTTTATGTGGGACAACTTCTTTAATCACATTAACATCAAAAAGGAAAATGTCCACATTTTGGATGGAATGGCTTCTGATCTAGCCGCTGAATGTGCTGCCTATGAAAAGGCCATTGCTGAGGCAGGAGGAATTGACCTGTTTTTGGGAGGTGTTGGCGTAGACGGACATCTTGCCTTTAACGAGCCAGGCTCCTCTCTTTCCAGCCGCACTCGGGTAAAATCCCTCACCTCAGACACCATTCAGGTAAACTCCCGCTTCTTTGGAGGCGATATTTCTCAGGTTCCCACTACAGCCCTTACCGTTGGCGTGGGCACCGTAACTGATGCCAAGGAAGTGCTGGTACTCATTACTGGCCGCAACAAGATGCATGCCCTGCGCCACGCTGTAGAAGAAGGCATTAGCCAGATGTGGACCATCAGTGCCCTGCAAATGCATCCCAAGGCCATCATCGTTTGTGACGAAGATGCCACCGAAGAACTCAAAGTAGGCACTGTAAAATACTTCAAGGACATTGAAAAGAACAACCTTGACAACAGCTTTTAAAGTCAAGCCTTGACAATAGCTTTTAAGGCCAAGCCCAGAGGCGGTGTGATTTTGGTCACACCGTTTTTTTATTTTAATCAATCTGCGAGTATCCTTCTGCAACTATACAAAAAATAAAAAAACTCCCAAGAACTTCTTCCAGCAGTATCATCCTGCCAGAATCATTCTAGGGAGCTTTTCTCTATCAAAAGAAGGATTACAGGGCTTCCAGAACCAAATCACCCATTTTCTTTGTACCAACCAGCTTTCCAGCAGCCTTTACTGCCTCCAAGTCAGCACCATTACCAGCAATGTCACCTGTTCGCCAGCCTGCATCCAGTACCTTTTCTACAGCTGCTTCAATGGCATCGGCTTCTGCTGCAAGACCAAAGTCATAGCGCAACAACATGGCACAGGAAAGAATGGTAGCCAAGGGGTTTGCCTTGTCCTGGCCAGCAATGTCAGGGGCGGAACCGTGAATTGGCTCGTAGAGTCCGGGGCCAGTTCCATCCCCCAAGGAAGCAGAGGCCAACATACCGATGGAACCAGTAATCTGGCTTGCTTCGTCAGAAAGGATATCACCAAACATGTTACTAGTGGCAATAACGTCAAACTGACGGGGATTGCGCACCAACTGCATGGCTGCATTATCAACATACATGAAGGAAAGCTCTACCTCAGGGTACTCTCCCTTGATGGATTCAGCCACCTCACGCCACAGTCGGCTTGATTCCAGAATATTAGCCTTGTCCACAACACAAAGCTTTTTCTTTCGCTTCATGGCAGATTCAAATCCCAGTCGAACAATTCGCTCAATTTCTGGAGCAGTATATCGCTCAGTATCCCAAGCAGTCTTTCCATCTTCGCTGCGTCCCCGCTCACCAAAGTAAATACCACCAGTAAGCTCACGAACAATCAGCAGGTCAAGGCCTTCTCCCACAATCTCGTCCTTCAAGGGACAGGCGGCAGAAAGCTGCTTGAACATAAGGGCAGGTCGCAAGTTTGCGTACACCTTCATGCCACCACGCAAGCCTAACAAAGCCTTTTCAGGACGCAGGTTACCAGGAACATTGTCCCACTTAGGGCCGCCAACTGCACCAAGCAAAACGGCATCGCTGGCAAGACAGGTATCTAGGGTTTCCTGAGGCAGGGGGCCACCAGTTGCATCGATTGCAGCACCACCAGCCAACACAGTTTTGTAGGTAAACTTGTGACCAAATTTGGCGGCCACTCCATCAAGCACCCGCACACCCTCACGGATAATATCAGGTCCAATTCCATCACCAGGAATCAGTGCAATTGTCTTTTCCATCTTACTCACCTCAAATCGGGACTCAAAAATTTAATAATACTAAAGAAAAATAGTATGGCTGAATAATACCGAAAAAATCGCCCTCTGTCTACTCTTGCGAACCAGCCATTTTTCCTCTACAATATAACCCCCCACCTTGGGGAGCGCTTACCTTTAGGACGGAAACTATGGAGGACAAGAACTTGTCAGTACAGGACCAGGATGATTACAAAAATCATGATGATTACAAAAACCAAGATACGTACCAGAATCAAGAGAAAGACGAAAAGAAATTGATGCGTTCCGGAAACAAAATGCTTTTAGGTGTTTGCAGCGGAATTGCAGAATTTTTTGGAATTGATGCCACTCTCATTAGGCTCATTGCGGTATTCTTCTCTCTAGCAGGAATCGGCTCGGGCATTGTAGTCTACCTCATTGCTGCCATCATCATGCCCAAGGCTCCCGACTATCGATAATTCATGGTAACTTCTTTTCAGCATACTAAGCTTTCTCCCAAAGGAAAAACCTTAGTTTTTGGTTCCACTGTGGTGGACGTGGTGATAAAAGTTCCCAGTCTTCCCACCACTGCCCAAGATGTAAATATCATAAGTCAGCACCACCAATTAGGCGGTTGTGCCTACAATGTAGCTCATATTTTGCAGCTGGCTCACGTACCCCACCAGCTTTGCTCCCCTGTAGGCTGTGGAGTGTACGGTGAGTTTGTGGCTCATGCCCTGCAGGAAAAAAATATTCCGATTTTTGCTCGGCTACAAGATACTGCCAACGGCTGCTGCTACTGCTTGGTGGAGCCCAGCGGAGAACGAACCTTTTTATCACACCACGGGGCAGAATATTTGTTTCGCCGAGAATGGTTTACCCAACAGGTTCTGGAAGGGGCTGACTCCATCTACATTTGTGGACTAGAGCTAGAAGAAGAAACATCCCCTGACTTAGTGGCCTTTTTGGAAGAGCAAGGCCAGTTTCAGATTTTCTTTGCACCAGGACCTCGCATTACCACCATTAGAAAGGATTTTTTGAATCGGATTTTTGCCCTATCTCCCATCCTCCACTTAAATGAACAGGAAGCCTGTAGCTTTACTGGAACCGAAAAACTACAGGATGCATTGTTCCAACTCCATGAAAGAACTGGTAATGATGTTATTGTAACGCAGGGGGCAGAAGGTTCCAGCTGCTTTCATCACGGAAAAATCCATTTTGTTCCCAGCAACAAAACAAGGGTGGTAGATACCATCGGTGCAGGAGATGCCCATATTGGTACCATTATTGCAGGTCTTCATCTGGGAATGGAACTTTCCCAAGCCCTGGAAATCGCCAACGCAGTTTCTGCAGCAGTAGTTTCTGTGGCAGGAGCCAGCTTAAGCAAAGAAGCCTTTCATCAGGCAACAAAGAATTATTTTCATTCAAACGAGTTTCATCCATGAAGCAATCCATCTTGTGTCGAGTCATTCCTATCGTTATGTGCTTAATTACCATTCCCCTTGGCCTTGGGGCATTGCAGTCCATATCCCAAAAACCACACCAGATGGAGCCACCACAGGCAAGGCTCACCAAGGATGATGCCCCCTTTAAAGGGACCGACCTAGAGCCCTTTGATATGGAGTCAGTAGCAACGGCGGAGATTGTCTTTAAGGCATTTAAAGATGGATACCCAGAAAAAATTGCTGAATACGGCTATGATGCAGAAGTCCAAGATTGGTTTCTTATGGTGGGAGAGAAAAAATTTCTCTGGGCCCAAGGGAGAATTCTACCAGAAATTCTTCGGCAAGATGCCTCTAAATGGCGTCACTACATCGATTACCTTTATCCCAAAGAAACTCCAAACCCAGAACATTTTTCGCCAGAATTGATAGCAGAAATCAAGCGAACCTCGGAGCCAGATTTTAGAGCAAGCCAAAAATCATATAACTTGGAATTTTATCATGCCTTGTACGATGGAAAAACAAGAGGCCAACTGGAGCAACACATTGCGTCCACTCAATTTTTAGGCAAAAGAGTGAATTTACATCAAGATATTTTTGCACCTTTGGCCTTAGTGGAACAGGATATTCAAGAAGCAGCAAAGACTCATGGTGAAATACAAGATTTTATCAACAATATTGGTAGTGTAGAAGGCTACAACTGGAGGGAAATCAGGGACCGGCAAGACAGGAGCTTCCACAGTTGGGGTTTGGCAGTAGATATTCTCCCCAAGGGCTGGCAAAAAAAGAATATTTACTGGAACTGGATTAGTGAATGGAACCCCAACTGGATGATGATTCCCCTAGACCGTCGCTGGATGCCCCCCCAACTTGTGATTGAAATCTTTGAAAAGCATGGATTTGCTTGGGGCGGGAAATGGCTCCAATGGGACAACATTCATTTTGAGTACCGACCAGAGCTCCTCCTGTTACAAGAAAGCCATTAAAAAAGGCATCCCCAAAGGAGATGCCTTTTTCTATTACTTGGTGCTCATGGTCATGACGCCGTTCCAGTCTGAGGCTGGAGGTTCGGCAATAAACTTTTGGCACCGTTCAATGAACACATCAGGAGCCTTGTCCTCAGGATTGAGCCTTCCAGCTTCTTGGAAAAGCGATATAGCCTGAGCAAACCCCTTACTCAGATACAGATCAAGTCCTTGATGGAAAACTTCCACAGACTTCTTTTCATTTTCCGTCATTTCTGAGGTAAAGCCCATGATATTATACAGTTGCACCGGTTTGTTAATTCCCATTACCCGCACCTGGTCAAGTCTCCGGGCCACTAGCTCACCTTCATGCTGGCCAGAATTGGCCTCTGCCCAAGTACTTTCAGACACCAAAATCCAAGAAGCATACACCTTGTTTACACCTTCAAGGCGGGCAGCAATATTTACATGGTTTCCCATCATGGTGTAGTTCATTTTCTTGTCGGTTCCCATGTTTCCAATAACCATCTTTCCCGTGTTAATACCAATACGAGTGTAAATGGGCATAGGCAAAGTGCCGTCAGCAAGTCTCGTTTCGTTGAGCTTTTTTTCTATTTGCTTCATGCGAACTGCTGAAGCACAGGCTTTAAAAGCATGGTCAGGTACATCCATAGGAGCACCAAAGAAGCTGACGATGGCATCACCAATATACTTGTCGATGGTACCACTATAATCCAAAATCACATCACTCATGGCAGTAAGGTACTCGTTCAAGATGGCAACCAGCTGGGGAGCAGTGAGCTGCTCGGAAAGGGTGGAAAAGCTCTTGATGTCGGAGAAAAGAGCTGTTACGTTCTTTTCTGATCCACCTAGGGCAAGGGCTTCTGGATGGTTTACCAAGTCGTCTACAATGTCCTTGGATAGGTAGGTGGAAAATGCTTGACGCAGGAATCGCTTGTCATTTTCAGCATAGATGAATCGGAATACCACATCAAAAATATAGGTGAGAAAGGCCACCAAAAATGCTGCCGTGATAGGAAGGTAAATCCGCCCAAAATGCATCATCAGGACAGCAACCAAGGGAATGGCCAACACTGCCACAAAACCAGCAATCAACTGACGACGCTGTTTCTTGCCCATAAATCCCAGAACCATCAGCAGGGTTATCAAACAAACAGGTAAATATACCCACTCCCAGTTTACAGGTCTGATAAATTCCTGGGAAACAATGGTATTGTACACATTTCCGTGGGTACCAACATTGGCGTAGCGAGCCACAAAGGGAGTGGCACCCATATCAGTAGTCCCCGTGGCACTGTTTCCGATAATACAGAAGGCATCTTGCAACTGAGCCTTCAATTGGTCAAAGCTTTCTTGATAGGCAGTTAAGTTTTCCTGAAAAAATCCGTAGGTTTCTTCTACCGCAGTTAAAAATCCTTCAATTTCTGCTGGATCAACCCCTTCTTGAGCCAATTCCTCCAAGCGCCCCTGAATTTGGGCGAGACTTTCACCTTGGAGAAATTCTTGGCAAAGTGCAAAAAATTCTTGCCTGCTGGCAAAATAAGATTCATATTCGGCATCACCAAAGGGCTGTCCCACAGGATTGCCTTCTACATCAAAGCCCTCACAGGCAGCAAGGAGAGCTTCCTTTGCCTCCTTGAGCTGGGCATATTCAGCCAAAAGATATTGTGCCCATTGATAATACTCAAGCCAAGAACCATCAGCATCCAAAAGATAGCAATCTTCATACAGCCAGCGGAGGCAAGAAATCATTTGCTCCTCGTAATCATCTAAGTACAAGATGGAAATTACTGGAATATGAATAAAGCTGGAAGCATAATCCTTGTGCAGCCAGTTAATGAGCATGTAGCCGTTTCTATCCAAGGGAATGGTAATATCCTGCCGCTCTGTGGAACGGGGAAGACGGGCGTTTTTCAAAATGAGTGTCCGAGGAAGACGTTGAATAGATTCCACATCAAGCAACTTCATCATGGGAGCAAAAACCAACTGTCCAAGGTATTTGTCATCGGACTTGAATAAAAGTTCCACACGACGCCGCAAACCGTCTGGGTCAACGATTACATTAGTAAAACCAGCTCCAGAAGCTCGCTTCATCATTACGGAAATGGCAGGAGAAAAGCCCTCCGTCATGTTTTGATCCGCAATGGTCTTTTTGTTGCTTTTTGAAATAAGATTTTCTGAGTCATCTACAAAATCAATCAACATCCGTTGCTTCACATAGCTCACATCTTCTTCCGTGGCTGCCATAACATTGTTGTAGTTTACGGTAAGCCACGCATTGCCAAAGAACTGGATTGCCCGACCAAAATAATCGTCATTGTCACGGAAAAGACTGTCTACAGAACTACGCAATGAATCCAAACTAGGCAAAATATCAGACTCCAGAACACTACCACTGATTTCAGGCAAATCTCCCGGAGAAAATTGACCAGCAGCGGTCGCTTCGGCTAATTCTTCCATGACGGATACCACCAGCCCTTTATTTTCATCAAACTGTTGAGGAATGTCTGCCAAAACATCGGGATTTATGCCTCCCTGGGAAGGAGACAGGTACTCAATATCGAAGGTGGCACCCCAGGCTCCTAATTCCCTCATTCTAATGAGACAGTCTGCCAAAACATCTCGTGTCCAGGGCCAGGTTCCTACCACCTCCAAGGACAAATCCTCAATGTCAACGAAAACGACTTCCTGTGCGACTGGCGGTTCCGGAGTAAATCGCAACAATGCATCGTAGATGCTATTGTCAATATTATCAAAGACACCCAACAACCCCAATCCACCCATTACAAAAATGAGAAAGAGGCACACAAACACCAGTAACTTTTTCTTTAAAAGCTCAACAATATTCTTTGAATTCATAGACTTATATTATAGCACGTGTTATACTTTATGTCATGTATTTTACTTTTGAGAAAAAAACTTCTCAGAAAAGGAGTTATCATGAAACAGAGAATGCTCGTTTTTCTCGTTTTCTTTTTTTCATTAACAGTGTACGGACAGGAGGCACGCAGGGTAACAGAAATCCTTGAGGCGCCACTGTTGACAAAGGGGCAGGTTGCGTATATTACCGCTAGTTGGTTAAGTGCTGACAATGAATCATTAGATTTTCAGCAGGCCACCCAGTTGATGGTAACAGAAGGCTTCTTTTCAGAAGCTACCAATGCATCCGATCCTATTCGCTTAGATGAATTGTCAAATATATGTATGAAGACTTGGAACATTCCTGGTGGTTTATTTTATCGCATGACAAAGGCAAATCGCTATGCTTTTAAGGAATTAAAGGCTCTCGGATATCTTTCTGCCAACGCAGATCCCTCCTTCACAGTAACAGGCTTTCAAGGAATGAATATCATGTTCAAGTGTATGGAATATAACACTCCTTCACTTTTGACAGAATAACAAAGAGGTACCCAATGAAAAAAATTCTTTCATTTATTTTTATATCAGCATTCACTTTAGGAAGCATCTTTGCTGTAGAATATGGAGGACTTATCAACAGTGACTCTTCCTTCAAAAAAAATGGTTCTGATGATTTTGTCTTTACAGAAAAACTCGATACTTCTGCATATTTAAAGGTTCCCTTTTCCAAGGAAGGACATACCACGCTTTCTGCAGAAATTGTGTATCGATTCCAGTACGATGATGCAAAGATAGATCATTTTATCAACATGCCTTTGCTGAAACTCAACCATTCGAGCACAGTTTCTGATGGTCTGATAAATATTGCCGCAGGACGTTTTTCCATAGCAGAAAATACAGGAAAGATTTTTAACCAGACAAGTGATGGTTTGTTTGGCTCCTATCAAACAGGCTCCTTTATGACCTCCTTATATTTTGGCTATACAGGATTGGTAAACCGTTACTTTACCACCATGAATGAAATGGGAATTACAGAATACAGCGGTTTTACCTCTGATTATTACACCTCTTCCCTTCCCTATATGGTTATTGGAGCAGAATTTGCCCTTCCAAACTTGTTTTTGGAGCAGTCTCTGGGAATTGCCAGCTGGAACTTCATAGGAATCCAAAAACTAAAATCAAACAAGATTTATGGAACTCTTTCCTTAAACGGTCCCCTAATGGCAAATCTCTACCATAACACCCATGGTATTTTTGCAGCTAACTTTGGAGATGGCACAAAACAGTTTGCTGGCCTTGCATCAACCATGTTATCCTATTACTTTAATTATAGAGGGCTTGCAGCAAATGCTGGAATTACTTACGCTTCCAAAGATTTCCAAACAGTTACAAATACCAGTGGCTTGGTAACAGGAGATCCTTGGACAAACATCTTTTTACCTTCTGTCTCTGTATCCATGTTGCCCATCTCTTCCTTGTATGTTGCAGTAGAAACAAACTTTGCATTGGTAGCAGAAAATATGGAATATGCAGGAACAGGCATTGCAGGTGTAGTAAGTTATCAGTTGTTGAGCGATGTAGCCTTGGGCCTTAATGCAAGTCATTTCTTTGCCAAGCACGAGGCTGCAAATTACACACAAATCAGTATTAAAGCTGCCATCAGCTTCTAAGATAAGGAGGATTCAATGAAACGGATTATTCTTTCAGTTTTTCTGTTACTCGGTTCAGTAGCTCTTTTTGCAGCAACTGAAACAGCTCAAAACAAGGCCGAAGTCATTTCCTTCACTGGGAAAGCTGAATACCAAACAGACCAAGGATGGCTTCCAATCACTGTAGGTACAACCCTTGATCAAGGTACCATGATTTCTACTGGATTCAAGTCATCTGTTGTATTAGCCATTGGTGATTCCCGCTTTACCGTAGCAGCCCTATCTCGCATTACCATTGACAAACTCACCGAAAGTGACAGCAATTATGATACAGAAATGAATATTTCTACCGGTAAGCTGAAGATGGATGTAAAGGCAAAGCCTGGCAAAAGCACATCCTTTACTGTTCGTAGTCCCACCGCAACGGCTTCTGTTCGCGGAACAAGTGGTGTTATGGATGTTACAGGAGCCTTGGAAAGCTTAACTGGTGTTTGGGAAATGAGTTCTCGTCGTTCAGATAGTAAGCCTATTTATGTACGTGGTACTCAATCAGCAGACATTTCAGATTTTGAAACAACAAATCCACAACAAACAGCTGCCAAAAACTCCTCAATAACAAATAATTCCACTGTTAGTCTTGCTGCAGCAGAAGCTTTGACACCACCATCTGGAAGTCCAACTGCTCCAGCAAATGTAATTTCACCTGATACAACCTCGGTTCCTACCTCTTCAGGTCCTACTACAGGAACCATCGTAGTAAATATTAGATTGCCAGAGTAAAAATAAAAAGGCTGTCTTTGAATGAAGTTGACTTCATCTTAGACAGCCTTTCTTATAACCCTTTTGGGGAAATGTTATGACTTCTAGCACCTAGTTTAAGGTAAATCCCGCTCCAATTCCTTCCATAGCCTGAAAGAAATCAGGGAATGATACGGCACAACATTCAGCATCTTTTACGATTATCTCATCTTTAAGGGCAAGTCCCATAACAGCTAAAGACATGGCCACCCGATGGTCATCGTAACTTTCTACTACCCCACCGTGGAGTATAAACTCAGGATTTGGATTTCCATCGGCAGTTAAGGGACTGTGACCATGAATAACAAGATAATCAGGCCCCTCCTCTACAGTGGCCCCCAGTTTAGTTAACTCACTTTTCATCACCTCAATGCGATCTGTCTCTTTCTTGCGACACACACCGATATCTTCGATGATGGTAGTTCCTTCAATAAAACAGGCAGCAACAGAAAGGGCTGGTACTGCATCGGGAAAGCCAGAACAGTTGATTCTCAAGGTTTTATCGGGTAAATGTTCTGTGGAAAGACGTCCTGCAACACCATTCTTGGCAGGGAAATTCTTTTGTGCATGACTTCCACCGTAAACCACCAGTTCTTCCTTCTCCTTGTTCCAGTCAATACAAGCACCTACTGATTGCAACACAGCTACAATGGCTTCATCCCCCTGGCTACCACTTCCGTCAATATGCTGGATAGTAATGCAGCTGTCAGTAAGAATAGCTGCCACCAAGGGAAAGGCCACAGCTTCCCAGTCGGAGGGAATGGTTCGGTCAAAGGCAGCGATATTGTGGGGGCCACCAACCACAATGTGTTTGTAGTCAACAGACATCTGGACGGGAATACCTAAAGATTCCAGCCACATCTTGGTCATATCAAGATAGGGAACTTCCTTTGGGTCTGTTAATTCAATTTCCAAGGAACCGGTCATACGGGATGCAGCCATCATCAAGCCACTAATGTACTGGGACAGGCGTCCATCGGTAACTACCTTGCCAGCAGAAATTGGCCCTTGCACCAAAAGTGGCGGAGCATCTACATCTGGACGGGAAATATAGGTTTTTGCTCCCAGCTGCTCCAAAGCTTGGGCAAGATGTCCCACAGGACGTGTTCTAATGGACTCATCTCCAGTAAAAATGCTCCAGCCAGGAAAGGTAGCAGCAATGGGAGTAAGAAAGTACAACACTGAGCCAGAATTCCCTACATCCACCACATTGGACGGTAGGTGCACATTCTTCCCCGCCCCATGTACGGTCCATAAGCTATTGTCAAAAGACATCTCTACATTTGCACCAATTTCTGCAATGCATCGGGCAGCACTGAGACAGTCTGCACTAGGCAATGGATTACGAATAAATGAAGTTCCTTCTGCCATGGCTGCCAATAAACAGGCTCTAATAGTGTGGCTTTTTGATCCAGGTACACTGATGGCACCAGACAAGGTACTGTGATGTGTTGTACAATTCATGGTTTTTCCTTATGTAATAAAGGTGTTTTTATTTCTTCCTCAAGAAAATCTATACACAGGATATAAGATTTCTTTTCCCCTTGCAACCGCACCGCCAATGTACGGCAGATATTTCCAGAGGCTGCAGACAAATGCTTATCCGTCAGGAAGCGATCTATTTTAAAGGCGTCAAAACAAGTAAAATAGGGACGAAGACAGTGATTACATCCCGGATATTCCAAACGGAAAATGTAGGAATAGGATTTTTTTTCTATGTGGGGACCACATATCATATTAGAAACTTGTATGCCATCTTCATCAAGAATAAAAACTAGTTCAATTCTCGGATTAACAATTACAAATTCCTGAAGAACTACTTCTGTAATACTAATATCTTCCTCATTTACGTTGATTTGGCGAATGAGCCAGTCAGCAATAGTATTTACATCGCCAGTATGATAACGTGTTTCCTGTAAAAGACTTACTGCCCGTTGATGAATTTCATGTTGAAAGCCCTTGAGGTTTTGCAGGGCTTCCTGCTCTAAAGCAACTAAATCTGCGGCAGGATGAGCAATGGCATAGCCCTGCAGGAGATTTACCCCCAACAAGACACAGGTATACACCTCCTCTGGAGTTTCAACCCCTTCTGCCAAACAAACGGCACCAGTCATTTCGGACAAGCTCACAATGGACTTTAAAATTGACTGGCGGTATACATCAGTATCTATGCCCTGAATAATATTTCTGTCGATTTTTATAATATCAGGATGAAGGAGAATCAATCGCTCAATATTGGAATGCTCGCTACCAAAATCATCCACAACAATCAAAAAACCCTTTGTTCTCTGTTGATGGACAAAACTAATAAGTTCCTGAGGAGAATTGGCCTTTGACTCAATAAACTCCAAGCCAATAACCCTTGGATCAAAGCCCATTTGCTCCGTTAAATTAGGAAGCATAAGCTCATCAACCATTTCCTGGATAATACACTTTGTATTGATATTCATCAAAAGGAGAGCATCACTTTCATATTTTTTAAACGATTCCAAGGTTAACCGTTGGCAAAACTGATCAAATTCTCGTGACACCTTATGGGAATCAGTTAATTCAAACAATTCTACTGGTGAAATAAGTTTTCCAGTAGACTTACAACGTCCACGTACAAGAGACTCGTAGGCAAATACCCTTCCAGTCTTTATGTTGATAATAGGCTGGAAAAATGGAAGTATTTCTACGTCCTTCAAGATACAGGAAAGAGAACTATTTTCTTCTACAGACTTCATATAAAAGCCCTACCTACCTTTTTCTAATTTTTTTTCAAAACTCTCTACCAATTTTGAATCTCCTATAAGTATACCACGATCTTGAAATAAAAAAAAGAGGAGAACAAAATCTTGTCTCCTCTTTTCTCGATTATTTATTCAAGATAAATTCAACTCGGCGGTTCTTCCACCAATTGTCCCTGTCTCCACGAGGAACTACTGGTTGACGTCCACCCACACCAACTGTGGAAAGACGGTGAGAAGATACACCAAATTCAATCAACATTTTTCGCACGGTCTCAGCTCGTTCCTCAGATAGAGGAACCAAAGGAATATTGCCATTAGCAGTAGAAGTTTCTTCTGCTTCCGTACCACTAATATTATTGGCGTGACCTTCGATGCGAACAGTGTAATCTTTGAACTTGTTCAAGATTTCTGCAATACGCTTCAACACTCGAATATTGTTATCGATAACAGATTGATCCAAGCCCTTTTTCGGATCTACATCTTTACCAACAAAGTCGGCCTTATCACTACGGAAAATAATCGAAGGAACTTGCATTTTCAGCACATCTCCAATTCGAAGCACAAGCACATCTACAGAAATAATACCTGCAATTTCAGATGACATTCCCAATTCATCAGACACAGAAAAGACAAAGGGGTAGTCAGAAGCAGACTGAACAAGCTCACCATTATTTCCTCGTCCATCCCACACAAGTCTTTCAGTGACGGTGCCAGAACCAGAGCGAGACCAGAATACCTTTCCGTTTTCTGGATCGTACACTTGGAAAGACCAAGATTTCAGTGGCACCGCAGAAAGGGCTCCCAATGCAATGAACAAGTCATCATCTACACCGTCATTATCTGGACTGAAGTATTCAGGGGCAGTACGAACAGTAAGCTGAGGAGGTGTTACAGAACTTACAAAAGGTGAAGTTGTAGCAGTTAACACAGTACCCTTGGCATAATTGATGGAAATACTACCTGTCAAAGTTCCTTCTACAGGAATACCTGCAGTAGACAAACCATCCCAGATAATGGTTTCAGGAACGTTTTTATAATCATCTCGATTCCAAGACCGCACTACAGCACCGGCAGCATTCTTAATGTCAAAATTCCAAGAATCGATTCCCTCGGTTAAAGTAAGACGGATGGTGAATTTTTGCTGGTCTTTGAAGCCATCCCCATTGGGAGACATACTGTTCTGGTCAGCAGTGAGATACACCTTTCCTTGGCGAGTATCCATTTGTAAGCCAGTAACAGAAGCTACAGCCTTGTTGCCCGCAGCATCCTGAGAGGAAATCGTCAACTTAAATTTGCCGTCATCCACTAAGTTTCCAGAATCATTTGTTCCGTCCCACTGGAAGGACTCAGCAGCACCTTCCCAAATAATCTCTTGAATCAAGGTACCATTGTCACGCTCAATACGACCAACCCATTTTTCTTCAACACTTGATTTAACCGTAAAATCAAGCACGTCCTTGTTTCCATCTCCGTCAGGAGAGAACAAGAGATATGGTGTTGTTACATCTACCGCTGGAGCAACAGTGTCCATGGTAAAGGGCTGTGAATGGGTTTTAGCAAAACTACCATTTTTAGAAACTGTTTCCAAAACGGCAGAATACATGCCATCAACGCAACGCTCACCATTGTCTGCTAAACCATTCCAAGAAATACGAGAAGGCAAGTTTCCAGTTCCAGAAAAGGTTTTAACAGTAGCACCAGTGCCATCTTTGATTTGAAGATCGTAGGAAGCAACTCCACTGTTGGATTTAATAACAGGAGTCAGTGCTACGGCATCTTGTACACCATCCCCATTGGGCGAAAAGGCAGGAGGCTGCACCGTAAGAATAACTTCTGTGGTACCAGTATTTAACTCAAAACTCTGAGAAATGGTTTCTCCCTTGTTTCCTGCTTGGTCTGTGGCAGAAAGACGATAGGTGTAATTTCCATCATCACAAAGACGGCCCTGGCTATCCAAACCTTCCCATAAAAAGGAGTCTGAAGGATGACCACCAAAATTATATGTTCTTACAACCTTTCCGCTGGCGTTTATAATTTCACCCTTCCACTCCTTTTCAAAGGATGCTTCTTGGTAAATCTTTAAGGTATCAAGGCGACCATCTCCATCTGGAGAGAAAATCTGAGAATCAGATCGTACGATGGCAGAGGGAGCCAGAGTATCTAGCACAAAAACAGGTGAACGGAGGGCTGGTGTTTCATATCCGTTGGAGTACCGAGCAGTTACAATTGCCTGATAAGAGCCATCCTCTAGAACAGCTCCATTTCCATCAGTTCCATCAAAGAAAAGAACGACAGGAGGATTTTCATCACCAGAAAAGCTACGAACAACAGTACCAGAAGTGCTGGCAATATCAATATTCCAATGAACAAGACTATTTCTACCGCTACCAGCAGGAATGGTTACATCAAACAACATGGTATCTTGAATGGTATCTCCGTTGGGAGAAAAATAGCGACTACCATTGATAAGAATATTTGTACTTGGCTTTTCAGCAGAGTAGATAATATTTGTAATTTGAGTTAAGGCGGCTGTATTTCCTGCTAAGTCAGTTGAAGTAATAGTATAGGTATATACTCCATCTTGAACAGGAACCCCATGGTCGTCACGTCCATCCCAAGCAAAAGAATCAGGAGCATCAGCTTCCCAAGTAAAACTGCGAACAACAGTTCCTGTAGTATCTACAAAAGTACCTGTCCACAATTTTTCCTGAGAACCAAACTGTTCTACATTAAACTCCAACTTACGGCCTTCACCAAAAATCTTATCGTTGTCAGAAATAGGCTGAGCAAGATTAATAACTGGTGCTGTATTATCTACCACCACCTCATAATGGTTTGTTGAACTCACATTACCATTATCATCGGTAGCAGTCATATAGTAAAAATAAGTTCCATCAGAGGCAATTTCTCCTGAATCTAAGGAGCCATCCCAAATCACTACATCTGGAACATCAACACCCGTTTTTGCAGAGAATAATCGACTAAAGAAATTCTTAAAGGTCAATTTTTCTGGAAGACTTATCTTGTTGCCAATTCGTCGGACAATCTCTTTGTTCTCATTTTCAATAAGAAACTGCCACTCTCGAATATAACGCTTATCCGTAATGGATAGGGGCACTTCCAACTGATCTTGTACACCATCACTGTTGGGAGAAATATAAATTTTCTCCGTTTGGGAAAATGCAGGGAGACTCATTCCCAAAAGCATACAAATCAAAACTATAAAACTACTCTTTCCCTTCATTTTTTATCCTTTTATTCCTCATTCCAAAGATTAATTTTTGGAGCCTCAGTATCTCTCAAACCTAAGTTAATGGCAGCACCAGCAGAAATGGCTTGAACACCTTGATACAGATTCTGCCAAGCACCACTTGTGGTAATTTCACTTTGTTGCCAGCCCTTGTCAATCATAAACTGGTTCTTCTTTGTGTTGATGCCAAAACGTACTGTTACGCCAACAGAAGGCAACAAATTATAATCCTTATGAGCAGTATCACGAACATCAAACTGCCAACCGCTCTTTATGGTAATAATCTTTGCAATACGGAATTGAAGACCTGCATCAAAAACCATATTCATGAACATGGGAAAGGACAGGTCAGCAGAAAAGCCTGCTTTTACATTGTCATGAGCTAGGGAGAACAAGGTAGCAGCAATACCCACCTTGGGTGTAGCAAGACTAGGCATCCCCAGCTCATAGGGTTTTCCCAAGTTCATGAGCGTACCTGCAATACGAGTATCCTTCAAAAAGCCTAGATTTCCCCAGTGATACACAAAACCCATGTCCAAGGCCAAATGCCAGTCAGTACCCTCTGCCCAACGTGCACCACCACTTAAAGCAAGCCCAGCGTACAAACGGTCTGTTATATCCTTGGAAAAACCACCTTTCACAGTCACTATATTACCGTATTGAAGCTTACCCACATCACAAAAAAGTCCATTCAGGATACCAGTGAAGACACCATGGTGGGAGGGAATCAACAGGGCAAGTTCCATACCAGAACCAAAACCGGCATTTTCTTTGGAACTAAATAATGCCGTGTACCCAAGATTGAGCATAATTCGCTGGTCATTTGCAGTTAACGCGGGGTTATTGATAATGGCACTGGGCCCAGAGGTATAAAATCCACCACCAGCAGAAGAAGCTGCTCCTGCTAAAACCTCTGGATTTGACAAACGAAAGATATAATCTCCACCTACAGGTAACTCTATAGAAAATACAAAAGAAAAAGATGACACTATTGCAAGAATACAAAGTAATTTCTTCATAATTCCTCCCAAAATAAAATCGGTATATTCACTACAATAACAATTACACCTTCCATAAGAAACAAGGATCCTTCATTTTATGTAGCCTTATCATTTTCGGAGATTTTCAGAATAATATGCACAAAAACTTACTCATCAAGGAGTTGGAGCACAACGGAAACAGGATTTACCGTCATGCTTTGCTTGATACAGGGCTTTGTCTGCCGCGGTATACAATTCCTTAAAGGTGGTTCCGTTGGCAGGAGAAAGGGCCACACCAGCAGATGCAGAAATAGTTACCGATTTATCATCTTGAGAATAGGTCAATCGTAATTCCTTCATGAGACGATGCATTTTTGGCTCAAGATGTTCATAATTGATATTTTTTAGGAACACCACAAATTCATCTCCACCCAAACGACACACCACATCTCCCCGTCGGAAGAAATTAGTCAAAATGGATGATACATCTTGGAGAGCCTTATCCCCTGTTTTATGCAACAAGGTATCATTTAACACCTTAAAATTGTCCAAATCAAAAATCACAAAGGCATGACAGACTAAGGGTGAATGGGAATTCAGATGAAGGAACACATTAATAAGATCTGTGGCAGTACTACGATTATACAAGCCAGTTAGACTATCCCGCTCTGCCCTTGTTTTGAGGATGGCCTCCATCTGCTTTTTCGTATCGATGTTACGAAGGATAAAATAGACGATAATACTCTTAGTATCCTCTTCAAATTCCATGTGAACATCACACTGGAACCAGCGGAACTTACCACCCTTGTCTTTCGCCTTGTATTCCTGAGAAATGCGGGCAATGCCTTGGCCGTACAACTCCAAAAGATTGTTCACAGAGAGAATGCGAGTTAATCGTTCTTGATAATCTTCATCTACTGCCTTGTGGATATATACTTCTGTCAAGTGAGAAAAGGGAATGGTAAGATCTGGCAAATCTAAGGATTGGGAACAGTACACTACCTTATCTTCAGTTAAATCAGCCTGAATGAACCCATCTATGTCGGAAAAAAGTTTTTCACGTAATTGGTATTCCTTAGTTCTTTCCATCTGAACCTTTTGTCGCATAAAGAAAAAGAAAGTTAGACACAAAAATACCAAAGGAATAATTACACAGATTAACAAAACATTGATATTATCATCTAACAATACATCTATGTGCTTATTGATTTCGTCCTTAGGCATTAAAACCACGGTATACCAATTGTTCATGGAAAGGGGACAAAAACTAAGGATGTATTCTTTGCCAGCAATAACAGATTCTATTTGCATTGTTAAGTTTTCTGACAATTTACGGCGGATAGAATCTTGCTCCTGCCCGTCACCAATGGTTTCCAGTTCATCAAAAATTGAAGTATAATTCCAAGCTTCAGGATGCTTGTGGTCACGAAGAATAAAAGAACCAGTATTATCCACAACAAAAACAGGATAATTTCCCATTTCAAAACGGGAATCCTCATAGTCTTGAAACTCACTTAAAGCTATAGCTCCATGGACAATTCCCACCACCTGGTTTTCCCGATTCATAATGGGTACTGCCACCACAAAAATTTGTTTAGAGCTTACCAAGGAATCTTGAGCATCGGTAATAACAGCCTTTCCTGCCAGCAAGTCCTGCCAGTAGGGTCTTCCTGAAATATCGATAATATATTCAGTCGATCCATCAGTAGACCACACCCTCCCGTCCAAGGAGGACAAGCCCAGATGAAGGAATTCCTGTCGTGACACAATGGCATTCAGTCGATCTCGAATGTTTTCCCACTTTATGTCCTTAAGTAAGATAAGATCAGAAAGGCTGTAGAGGGTACTTAGGTAGCCCTCCAGCTTAACGTCCATGTAGTTGCTGGTAAATTGGGAAAGATCTAATAAACTTTCTTCTTGAATTGTGGCTTCCTTGTTTTGAAGCTCACGGTAAAAATTTAAAATAGAAAGAAGAATAAAGGCACAGGCCAAAATAAAGAGTGCAAAAACTACTCCGAACATCGTTTTTTTGACAAATCTCATGATAACAGTCCTTATCTATATTTTCGCCATACAACCTTTACTACGAGAAAAAGGAGGTGGCACAATTGCCACATCCTTTCCAACAATACAAAACTAAAAATCCGCCAGTTTGGGAGCTCTGGGGAAGGGAATAACGTCACGGATATTGCCCATGCCAGTAACATAAAGCAACAGACGCTCAAATCCCAGTCCAAATCCTGAGTGGGGAACAGTTCCAAACTTACGCAAGTCCAAATACCACCAGTAATCCTCTGGATTTAAGCCCAAGTCCTTGATGCGGCCCAACAGGGTATCGTAGTCGGCCTCACGCTGAGAACCACCAATAATCTCACCCAAGCCAGGTACCAACACGTCCATGGCTCGAACGGTTTTGCCATCTTCGTTAAGCTTCATATAAAAAGCCTTAATTTCCTTGGGGTAGTCTGTCACGATCACCGGCTTTTTGTACACCACCTCAGTAAGGTATTTTTCATGCTCACTCTGGAGGTCGCAGCCCCAGTAAGGCTTAAACTGGAACTTGTCGGCATTCTTTTCCAGCTCAGCTACAGCTTCGGTGTAGGTAACACGGGCAAAGTCGGAGTTTACCACGTGGGTCAAGGTTTCAATCAAGCCCTTTTGAATACGCTGGTCAAAGAACTCCATGTCGGCACGACACTTGGTCAAGGCCCAGTTCAGCAGGTATTTTACGAATTCTTCTGCCAAATCCATGTTGTCTGCCAAGTCATAGAAGGCCATTTCTGGCTCAATCATCCAGAACTCAGCCAAGTGACGAGTAGTATTGGAATTTTCAGCTCGGAAGGTGGGGCCAAAGGTGTAGATGCGAGACAGGGCGGTGGCGTAAATCTCACCTTCCAGCTGGCCAGATACGGTAAGGCTTGCCTTTTTGCCAAAGAAGTCCTTGGAATAATCCACCAAAGCAGCCGCCTTTTCCACAGCCATTCCCTTGGCTCCTGCGGCAACAGCCTTTTCAGCCAGCTTTTCTGGAGACAAGGTAGTTACCTGGAACATCTCTCCTGCTCCCTCAGCGTCACTGGCAGTGATAATGGGAGTGTGGACATACTGAAAGCCCCGCTCCTGGAAGAAGGTGTGAATGGCAAAGGCCATCTGGCTTCTCATGCGAGCTACGGCACCAAAGGTATTTGTTCTAGCTCTAAGGTGAGCATTTTCTCGAAGGAATTCCATGGAGTGGTTTTTCTTCTGCAGGGGATAACTTTCTACAGGAGCCTGCCCCAAAACCTCCAGCTGCTCCAACTGCAACTCCACAGCCTGACCAGAGGCGGGAGAGGGAACCAGCTTACCTGTGGCTCGAAGGCTGGCACCAGTAGTAAGGGACTTGAGATTAGCCTCCAACTGATTGAGGGAATCTTGGAGATTGGCCCCCTCACAGCAAAGAGGATTTTCTCGGTCAAAAGTGAGCTGCAGAGAGGCAAAGCAGGAACCATCATTTACCTGCAAAAATACAAGATTCTTGGATTCACGCTTAGTGCGCACCCAACCGCTGACGACAATAGTTCTTCCGTCAGGCTCAGAAACAAGGATATCCTTAATCAGTTCAGTTTTCATAACAGTTCATCATACCACGTTACAAGGATATGGTCAAAGGGAGGAAGGAAATGTTCCCAGCACGAGGTCTCTCATTCTGGATTCCTTAAAATCAATATTTTACAGACAACAGCATATTTTCGTGTTATACTAGATACCGTAAAAAATCAGTTTTTTTTCATTTTAGGAGGAATGACATGAAAAGGAAACTTTTAGCTAGCCTTACGGCCACAATAATGTTCCTTGCCTTGGTTCTTACCGGCTGTCCCCAAGCCGTTGACCCAGACAAAGAGACCACACAAAAGCCCAGTAGTACAACTCAAAAAATTGAGGCTGTAAAAACTATAGGTGAAATGGGAAAACCTGAAGCTGCGACAGATGGCACCATCACCCTCACTACCACCGACTCCACTGGTGGCAAGTATACCTTTAAGCAGATAGGGGGGGGGGTATCATCAATCCGTAGTGCAAGCAATAATGGAAGTTGGAACTACACCAACAGTAAGGGCATCAAGCAGTATGAAGGAAGTTTTAACGGTGACATTACAAAAGAAGGTGCAAACAACTTAAACCTTACCGTAGAAAAAGCAGCCGATGCCAACGGCACATTACAAGAAGTTACCGAACCACAAAGCTTTAATTTTGAAGTTTCTGCTAGTGGAACCTTTGCTGCCACTATTCCAGCGGTGGAAATTGTAGTACAGAAAGAGCAAACATCAGATACGCCTAAGTTGATTAAGACGGTGACGAGGGATAACTTTTTTAGTTCCTACAACAAGAGTTCAATCATCTATTACGATGAGGAAGAAATCTATACCATTGATTTTTTCTCAGATAAAACATTTATATATCACTACAATACCAAACGAACACTCAATGGAGTTGATTTTTCTTACACTGTCAAAGGAACTGTTTTAGAAGGAACATACACTGGTAATCCTCTTGTAGATGGACCAGTAATGCTTAACGTACAAAAATGGAATAAATTCCTTGCATCAGGAATAAGTGTAGAGTCTCCAAAATTAACAGAAATATTTACCTCATATCAGAATGGAGAAACTTCCAAAACTATCACCCAAACCGAGGCAGACTTGACACCTTTCACCGGGACCTGGCCAGTCAGTATTTCAGGGGATACTTTTTTTGATGTCTCTTCCATTTCCACATACACACAAAATGATGACGGCTCAACAACTTTTAAACTGGAAGTTGTTGGGGATGATGTGGAATTATTCAAGCTACGCTATCAACTTGCAGTGAACAATGGAGATGGAAGTCACAGTTCCACTTCATCTCAAGACAGTTATACTTCTCTTTCTGAAACGATAACTATACCAGATGCAACAGAAAATACAGCCATAGCACCTGAACTCTACATTGATAAAGATGGAAATGGTGTCATAGACAGTGGAACTGACATTATAATCGATCTCATCCCCATTGACCTCAAACTTGGACATCATACAACTGCAGTGGTGGACATAAAAAAATACTCAATCAACTTTGCAGTTACAGGAAATACCAATCAATACCAAAACATCCATATCAATGCAGGGTATGGTGACGCTACAGTCCCCATGGCAGATAACAAGATTGATATATATGTAGGTCATGTTCAGAATTCAGCCTCATTCCCTTTTATCAACTTGACAGCAGAAGAACATGTCTCAGGAGACTACCTAAGCACATACGACATCTCTGACAGCATAGAGCTCTATCCTAATGAGGGATCAATGCCATCTTCTATTACCTTCACTCTCTACGACAAGCTGGAAGAAGGAGAAAAAATTGCTATCCAAGAATACCCAACGGATAGTACCTTTTCAGATGAGGAAAAAAAGCACTTCCGTTTTGTAAAAGAAGAAAATGGTAATCTCATTTTCTACATCCCTACAGGAACAGGCTCTGATGGGGAATTCCTTTCTAACACAACAACTACATCATATGGAAATGTACGTGAAACACTGATAAGTTTCACCTACTTAGGATTGGGCTCTGCAGAATCCATGGTAGAAAATAATCATCGCCATCAATTCGCTGGTCTTGTAGACAACATGAAAGACATAGTCTACTTCTTGGAACATAGGATGAAACTCACCGTAGCAGGAAAAGACCTTATTGGGCTTTAATTCCTAGCACTACTCTCCCCGCCTGTTAGTAAACACCGTGAACTAAGGCGGGGATTTTTTACTCCTTCCTCCAATACCATTTCTCTCTATAAAATTAGTTATAAGTTATCTATACTGTAACTCAAGGACAATAGAATCAACAATCAAAGGAAAGGGTATATGGAAAATGAACTCGTGTCATTACAAATAGAAAATAAAATTATTGTCATCCGTGGTGTCCAAGTCATGATTGACCGTGACCTTGCAGAACTCTACGGTGTGGAAACAAAAGTTTTGAACCAAGCCGTGAAGCGGAATATTGAAAGATTTCCAGAACATTTTATGTTTCAGTTACATGAAGAAGAATTCTTAATTTTGAGGTCACAAACTGTGACCTCAAAACCAGAAAACCGGGGTGGCCGACAATATTTACCTTATGTCTTTACGGAACAAGGATGTGCAATGCTTTCTGCGGTGTTAAGAAGTGATACAGCTGTACAGGTAAGTATAAAAATAATGGATGCTTTTGTGTCCATGAGACACTTCTTGCAAAGTAACACAGAGATATTTGCAGAACTAAAATCCTTGCAACACTACCAAATGCAATTGGCAATCCACCAAAAAGAAGCAGACAAAAGGATTGACCAGCTGTTCACCTTGATGGACAAGTATAATGTGAAAGATGAACAAGGTATTTTTTTTCAGGGACAGATTTTTGATGCTTATGCAAAGTTTGAAAGTTTTATAGCACAAGCAACAAAAGAAATAATCTTGATAGATGGCTATGTTGATTTATCTATTCTCCAACGCCTTGCTAAAAAAAATCAAGGTGTGAACATTACTATTTACACAAACCCCAAAACAAAGCTTACCATCCAAGATGTTCAGCATTTCAACGCACAATATCCTACCCTTACATTAAAATACACGACAAAAATCCATGATCGTTTTATGATTATAGACAACACCATTCTGTATCATATCGGAGCGAGTCTTAAAGATTTAGGTAAAAAATGCTTTGCCTTTCAGATTCTCGATTCGTCAATCATTCCCGCCATACTGCAAAATATTTAGGCGACATGAAAGGCTAATCCCACCCCACAAAAAAAGCCACTGGACTTGAAACCTCCTCAAAGAGGCTCTTGTTCCAGTGGCTTTTCATCACCGAGTTTTATAAAGGCTTATGCTTCAGCTCGTTCGTCGGGGTGACGGCCAACGGGTGCGTTAGACAGCATGAGCTTGAGGCGGTTCAGCTGGTTTACCTCGCTGGCACCTGGGTCAAAGTCAATGGCGGAGATATTTGACTCAGGGAAGCGATGGCGCAATTCCTTGATCATACCCTTTCCGGTAACGTGGTTAGGCAAGCAGGCAAAGGGCTGAACACAGGCAATGCTGGGCACGCCAGAGTGAATGAGCTCCACCATCTCTGCGGTGAGGAACCAGCCTTCTCCCGTGATATTTCCCAGCTGTACGATATCGTCCACGCTTTTCATCAAATCGTAGATGGAAGATGGTGGGTCAAAGCGCTTGCTCTTTCCCAGCACCTTCTTAATGCGGCGACGGTACAGCTCCAAGAACCAAATCAGGCGGCGGGCATTTCGCTCCGTCTTTTTGGGGAAGGCTAATTCTTCGTGGCGGAAGATACCTGTAGAGAAGGTGTAGAACAGGAAGTCTGCCAAATCTGGCATAACGCACTCTGCCCCTTCCCGCTCAATAACACGACAAATGTCGTTGTTGGCGGTGGGATGGAACTTTACCAGAATCTCACCAACTACACCAACACGAGGCTTTTTAATATCCAGCAAGGGCAACTCATCGAATTCCTTTACAATTCCTTGAATCAGCTTGTGATATTTTCTTACTGACAATGACTTTAGCTGCACCTCGGCACGGCCACTCCACTTTTCATAGAGGGCATCTGCGGAACCAGAACTGGCTTCGTAGGGACGAGTTCTGTACAGTACCCGCATCAACACGTCACCAGTCATTAAGGCCATCATAGCACGATGCAACAAAGCAGGAGTAATCTTAAATCCTGGCTGAGATTCAAGTCCAGAGGCATTCAAAGAAAGCACTGGCACCTGCTCCAATCCAGCGTCCACCAAGGCACGGCGGATAAAGCCGATGTAGTTGGTGGCACGACATCCACCACCAGTTTGAGTAATCAGCAGGCTTACGTGATCTAGGTCATACTTTCCAGACTTTAGGGCAGCAATCATCTGACCAGCCACCAAGATAGAAGGATAGCAGGCATCGTTATTTACATACTGCAAGCCAGTTTCCACGGCCATAGTATCAACTTCTGGCAAGATAACAAAATTATAGCCGGAATATTCAAAGGCTTTTTGAATCAGGCGGAAGTGAATCGGTGACATCTGAGGAGCGATGATGGTGTGAGTCTTCTTCATCTCCTTGGTAAAAATCTGTCGCTTATAGGCTGCAGAAACAGATACGGGCTTTTTCTGCTGGCGGCGTTCCCGCTCACGAACAGCTGCAATTAAGCTGCGAATACGAATTCGGACTGCACCAAGGTTAGACCCCTCGTCAATCTTAATCAATGTGTACATTCTGCCGTGGGCCTGAAGGATTTCATCCACCTGATCTGAGGTAACAGAGTCAAGACCGCACCCAAAGCTGGTAAGCTGCACCAATTCCAAACTGGGGAAGGCAGACACAAAGGCGGCAGCACGATAGAGGCGATTGTGATACGTCCACTGATCCACAATGCGAAGGGGACGCTCCACGCTTCCCAAGTGGGCAACAGAATCCTCGGTAAATACAGCCAGACCAAGGCCAGCTACCATTTCTGGAATACCGTGGTTGATTTCTGGGTCTAGGTGATAGGGACGACCAGACAGTACGATTCCCCGTCCGCCCATGATAATCATCTGGGTCAGGGCCTCTTCTCCTGCAATCTGAGTGTCACGACGGAATTTTTCCATTTCCTTCCAAGCAGCATTCACAGCCTTGGTAATTTCTTCTTGAGGAATATCGAATTTTTCCTTCAGCTCCTCGTAGAGGCGTACTGCCAATCTGTCCTTGTCGTAGATAGGAAGGAAGGGATTCATAAAGGTGATGGAGGGATCACGGCGTAGAGCATCTACGTTGTTACGGAGTACCTCAGGATAGCTAGTAACGATGGGACAGTTGTAGTGATTTCCTGCTCCCTCGTCTTCCTTAATTTCATAAGGAGCACAGGGATAGAAGATAAACTTGATTCCCTGCTTCAGCAAAGCTTCCACATGGCCGTGAGCAATCTTTCCAGGATAGCACACAGATTCAGAGGGAATGGTTTCCAAGCCCATTTCGTAAACGGAGCGGCTGGAACGAGGAGAAAGTCTCACTCGGAATCCCAACTCAGTGAAAATCGTAAACCACAGAGGATAATTTTCGTACAGGTTCAAGACACGGGGAAGGCCAACATCGCCACGGGGAGCATTTTCTGGACTCAGGGGCTTGTAATAGGAGAAAAGCCGCTTGTATTTCCAGTCAAAAAGGTTAGGCAGCTTCTTGTCTCCATGGTCGGAGCCTGTGGAGGTGTTGTGCTTGTTGCTGGCATCTACAATCTTTAACTCGTCTCCCAACTCAGCACCACGCTCACAGCGGTTTCCTGTTACAAAGCGACTTGCCTTGTGAGTATCTCCTTCTCCAGCGGTAAAGGTGTTGATAGTCATGAGACAATTGTTATTACACTTGCCACAGCGACGAAGCTCCAAGTCCACATTAAATGAATCAAGCTGATCTGGGGTGGCAATGTTGGAACGGATGGTAGGTGGCTCAAAGGTAGCCTCATCCACACCAACGGGAGGACGAATCATGTCCTTCCACTGGTCTAGGGCGATAAGGGCTGCACCATAGGCACCCATCAAGCCAGCTACGTCGGGGCGGAATACGTTTACTCCAGAAATCTTTTCAAAGGCCCGCAATACAGCGTCGTTGTTAAAGGTTCCACCCTGCACCACAACCTTTGTTCCGATTTCGGAGGCACGGCGCAGTTTAATAACCTTGAACAGGGCGTTCTTGATAACAGAATAGGAAAGCCCTGCAGAAATATCGGCTACAGTGGCACCTTCTTTTTGAGCCTGCTTTACACGGCTGTTCATGAATACGGTACAGCGGCTTCCTAAATCCACAGGGCGTTCTGCCAATAAGGCCTTGCGGCTAAATTCCCGCACATCCATGCCCAAGGAGCGAGCAAAGTTATCCAAGAAGCTTCCGCAACCGGAGGAACAGGCTTCATTCAGCTGGATTGAAGTGATGGCACCATCCTTCATTCGCAAACACTTCATGTCCTGGCCACCAATGTCCAACAAGAACTCAACTCCAGGCACAAAGAAGTCGGCGGCACGATAGTGAGTAATGGTTTCTACTTCACCAGAGTCAACACCTAGGGCAGCCTGAAACAGGGCCTCACCGTAACCAGTGGAAACAGAACGGGCAATGTAGGCATCCTTGGGAATCTGGGTATACAAATCTTTAAGCACCTTTACGGCCAAGTCCACAGGATTTCCTGCATTTACATCGTAGAAACGCCACAAAATACGACCAGCGGCATCAATAAGTACCGCCTTTGTGGTGGTGGAGCCTGCATCAAGTCCCAAGAACACAGGACCAGTGGCTGTTTCCAAGTTGGCGGAGGCAGCCATTTCCTCTGCATGGCGACGATGGAATTCCTCTAGCTCATGCTCATTACGGAACAGTGGCTCCAAACGTTGCACTTCACTCATTTCTGCGTCCACCAGATTTTTCAGGCTTTCACGGAATTCACCCAGCAAGGGGAAGGGCTGCTGCTTGTCTGCAGACTGAACACAGCTTAAGCTTCGTTCAGCAGAGAAGGCAGCACCAGCGGCAACGAAAAGCTGGGAATCGGGAGGAGTAACGATTTCCTCATCCTTGAGTTCCAAGGTAGTAATAAAGCGATACCGCAACTGATCTAAAAAGTGGAGAGGGCCTCCCAAAAAGGCTACATTTCCACGAATGGGCTTTCCACAGGCCAAGCCAGAAATGGTTTGGCTTACAACAGCCTGAAAGATACTGGCGGCAATGTCCTCACGGCGGGCACCTTCGTTAATAAGGGGCTGCACGTCAGTTTTGGCAAATACACCACAGCGGGCAGCAATGGGATAGATAGTGGTAGCACCCTTGGCCATTTCGTTTAATCCAGGGGCGTCAGTTTCCAGCAAGGCAGCCATCTGGTCAATAAAGGCACCAGTTCCACCGGCACAGGAGCCGTTCATGCGCTGCTCTACACCGCCAGAAAAATAGGTAATTTTAGCATCTTCACCACCAAGCTCAATTACAACGTCGGTGTGGGGAATGAGTTTTTGAACAGCAGTGGTGGAAGCCACAACCTCTTGAATAAAGGGGATGTTAAGCCACTGGGACACGGCAAAGCCACCAGAACCTGTAACCTTAACACTTAAAGGCTGGCGTTCTCCTGCAGGAAACTCTTTTTCCAGCTTGTCTAGAGCCCGCTTAACCACATCCATAATGGTTCCACGAATATCTGCCAAGTGACGCTTATACTCGCTATAGCAAATATTATCATTTTCGTCCAAAGCCACGAACTTTACCGTGGTGGACCCTACATCAATACCAACCCGTAAGGGTGTAACTGTTGGCTTAAAGGCAGTGGGCTTGAAGGTTGCTGCATTCAAGTTAAAGGCCTTTGAAGAAGTGCTATCGCCAGTAGCGTGTAAATCCATAAAAAATCCTTTTTTATGTTACGTGTAAGGAATTCAGCAAATCATCTAGCTCTATTTCATGCTTGCAATAACTGTAAGTTAAACTAAAGAATTCACCAAAGTCCCGGAGATTTTTACAAAAAAAACAAAATCCCCTAATTATATAATCCTTTCTAAAGTTTAATGGAAATAAAAAAAAGTTGCCATATGATAATAATACAAATCTGTACTATTTACAATTTTTTCACAGAACAGCTTTTCGTAGATGGGGCTGGATAAAAAAACGCCCCCGCCACAGATGGAACTGGAACGAGGGAGGTTTACCATCATTTACTTTACACGAAAGATTTTAGTTTTCTTGTTCTTTGTAATCTACAACCGTCCAGCCTGAAGGAATGCCATGACTTCCAGTTGGTATTTGACCTTTACCATCACCTTGCTCTAAGCCTGCAGCCTTAGTAAATGTACCAGTTGCAGCTACATCTTTCAACCAATTTCTCCAACAACTTTTTGCACTAATATCAGTAGCCAACATAGTGACACTGTTCAAGCTAGTGCAACCATAGAACATATACTCATAACAATAATCCGCCAAAGTGATGGCGGGCAAGGCTGGGGCGGAGGTCAAGCTGGTGCAACAAGAGAACATACTCGCATAACAATACTCCGCCAAAGTTTCGGCTGGCAAGGTTGGGGCAGTAGTCAAGCTGGTACAATCAGAGAACATGACAGAATAACAATACTCCGCCAAAGTGGTGGCGGGCAAGGCTGGAGCTGTGGTCAAGCTGGTGCATCCATAGAACATATCCGCATAACAATAATCCGCCAAA
>JAGBXW010000060.1 GCA_017629095.1 Treponema sp.
CTTAGGAATTATAGTTTTCTATATGTAAGACAGAACTTTATTGTTGTCCTAAAATACGTTCTATGTATGTGTCTGCCTGTTCTTCTATGAATTTTTCTGCAGCTTTGTTGTAGTCGCCCCAGGTTGAAGAAAATAATTCATGTATTCCAGGAATTTGTGTAATATCGCTTGGTGACAATTGATTATAATTGAGCTCTCTTGAGTCAAAAAAATTTTTGATATTTTCCACAGAATTGATCAATACGTAAGCAACGAATGAGGCACAGTGAAATTCTTTTTCATCTTCATTGTTAATAAAAGAACCTTTTCTAGGTTTTAGAGTTTTGATATTTCTATTTTCTTTGATTGTAGGTGAGTAAGGTTGGCTCTTGCGGAACAACAGGAATATTTCGTGTTGTCTCGCAAGAAGTCATAATAAAGAGAAAAGAACAAATAGCAATTAAGATATGTTTGCCATGATTCTTTGTTTTTAACATAGTGTTCATCATCAAGGTATCTGTACAGATACCTGACCGGCTATTAAGAAATCTTTCCTTCTTTTTTGAGCCAAGCAATCTCGTCACGGATGGTTTCTTGATAGCTACGAGTGGTGTAGCCTAGTTCCTGATGAGCCTTAGTGGAGTCAAAGGTGTTGTTGCGAGCGAGATTATAAATGCTGAAGGTAGTCATCAGGGGACGAGTTCCCTTTTTGCGGGCTTGTTTTTCCAACAGGGCGGCCAAATAGTGGGATAGTTTTAAGGGAAGGAAGAGTTTTATTTTTTTTACAACCTGCCTCTTGAGATACCATTCTGGAGAAGTCTTTGAAACTCACTTCTTTGTTGCCAAGAATATAGCAGTGGCCACTTTTTCCCTTAGTGGCAGCTAGGATAGTACCTTGTGCCAAATCCCGTACATCACAGAGATTGAAGCTACCGTTAATACCTGCAGGCATCTCACCGTTGATAATTTGAATCATGGTGCTTGTAGTTTCGCCTACGGCAAAGTCTTCTGGTCCAAGGATACCACTGGGATGTACCACACATGCCTTCAGCCCTCTATCTCGTACTGCACCTAGAACAGCTTGTGTTGCCAATGCCTTTGACTGAAAATCTTCCTTTGCCGTCATCATGATGATGGGAATCTCCTTGTTCAACTGGCGAACATGGTTTATTAATTGAAATCCGTCCACCACTGGCATCATGATATCACAGAGAATAATATCGAAAGAATGCTTGTACAGTAGCTGAAAGGCTTCTTCTCCATCAAAGCAGGCTTGAGGAATAAACCCTCTTTGTTGCAAAAAAAGACAGATGGACTTGTTTAAGCTTTTGTCGTCTTCTACTACAAGGATATGTGCCATAATTACTCCTGAAATCATTACGTACTATGGATGATATATTAAGATTGTAAAAAAAATGTTATAAAACCAGTTCAAATGCCATTTAATACAATTTTCACAACAGTCTTCGTCGTGCAAAAGAAGGGGCTATCCAACGTCATCAAGAAGCTACTGGTTATGATGGTACCCAGCACTACGAAGCCCAAATGCAGGAAGCACTAGACCGAAAGGCAGCCGCCGAAGCCCGCTATCAGGCAGCCCTTTAAAAATGCAAGGCTCTCCTCCACTTGGAGAGCCATTATTTTTTCCTTTCACCTATTTTTGAAACTACTCC
The DNA here is from genome assembly GCA_017629095.1 of Treponema sp. Lineage (GTDB taxonomy): Bacteria > Spirochaetota > Spirochaetia > Treponematales > Treponemataceae > Treponema_F. Next base: position 1,653 of record JAGBXW010000060.1, read on the forward strand.
TTCCCCTTGTTTCCCCATTTCTTTGATGATAAACTAAGGTCATGAATAAGTTCAAGCAATTATTTCACTCAGCAGCCAAGATGGTACGAGTGTATCCTGTGTTGTACAGCCTTATTTTTGTAGTTTCTCTTTTGGCAACATTGTGGATGCAGCAGGAACTGGATGGGGGCGCTAACAGGCTTCTCGTTTTAGACTTATTTTGTAGCTCTTTGTTGGCACTTCTTGCCTGTGTCATTACGATTTTGTGGCTAGAGCCACGAGGAAAAAACACTTGGTGGATAGAAGTTGCAGGAAGTCTTCTGGGCTTTGGGCTTGGGCTTTTGATTCGGTTTTTGTGGTATGCCCCAAATACTGGGATTTTTGGTGCTTGTAGCTGTCTTGTTGCGATTTTTCTCTTTTTTTATGTAAATCGCAAGGAGAATAATCTTCTTTCTGTATTAGTAAAGGATGTGGGCTTTTGCCTACTTTCAGCCTGTGCGGTGATGGCTGGTCTTGGAATAGTGCTCTTTGCTGTAACGGAAATCATCGTTTCCCTTTCAGGGGAAGTCTTAGAGATTGTCGGGTCATGTATTTTTGGCTTTGGCTTCTTTTTTGTTCCCCTTTCCATGATGGTTACCTTGTTGTTCAAAAAAGAGGTGGTAGTTTCGAGTGGCCGTGGATTTAAGATTTTTATGCTTCGGGTGCTCTTTCCCCTGTATCTGGTATTGCTGGCAGTTCTCTATGTGTACCTGATAAAAATTTTAGTCCTGCAGGATATGCCTTCAGGATTAATAAACTGGTTCGTGTCCTATGCCTGTGCCGTGTTCATGTTCTTTTACTTTGTACTAGAGGAATTTCAGCAGGAAAAGTTCGTGGCTATTTTTCGCGGTCCTGGTGTTTTTTTGCTCCTTCCTCTGTTAGCTGTTCAGTGTCTTGTAGTGGCAATCAGAGTGTCAGCCTATGGGCTCACTGCTCAGCGATGGTATAGCCTCCTGTTTATGATCTTTTCCTTTGTTTTTGTGGTGGTTACCCTCGTTAAGGGTGGCCGTTACCGCACTTTTTTGTTTCCTCTTTTGGCCTTCTTGCTGGTGCTGGCAAGTCTTTCCCCCTTTGATGGCCAGCAGATGGCATTCCGAAGTCAAAGTGGCAGGATTCACCAGATTCTCCACCGCTACCAGGTGCAGACAACGGAGGATTTTGAAACAGCTCTAAAGGACATGAACAATCAGGAACTAGAAATTCTCGAAGGTGCTTTTGGTTATCTTTACTTTAATCAGGAAAGAACAGATCCTCAGATTTCCATGCTCTTTCCCGTTTATGAAGATTTTTTCAAAGAAGTGACTGTAGAGCGAGGTATCAGAGAAACTGCCGTGGTAAAAGAATTTTATTACAATGTCTATTCTGATTTCGACAACCTTTCTGAGTTGGAACTAGATATTTCCCAGTACAAAACCATGCACTGGTACAATTATTCTTTTAACACCGAGTCTTCCCTTGAAAAAAAACTCCTACTTCCCGTGGGAAATGGAACATATCTTGATATGACAAACTTCTTTTTGGAACGCCTTGTGGACACCTCCTCTAATGCTACAGGATTTGACAAGGATTATCTTCTTGTATACCAACAAGATGACCTTGCTATTGTCTTTACTCAGGTGTCATTACTCTGGAACAAGTTTAATACCGAAGATACAGGGATTGAAGAAGGCTTTACCTTTGCTGAAATCCACTATCAGGTGCTCTTATCCCAGAGTATAGCCCACTGAACGAAGGCGTTGGGCAGGAATGGCGGGAGGGGGACTTACTGACACAGGCACTTTTGCGTGGCAAAAGTGAGACTCGCTAAAATCGCTCAATATATCGCGATTTTCCGGCTTACAGCCGTCGCTCCCTAACGACCCAGCAGTATAGCCACTAAACGAAAGAGTTGGTGGAGGATTC
>JAGBXW010000061.1 GCA_017629095.1 Treponema sp.
GACTACCGAAGGGAGCGCCGAGCTAGCGAGGTAAGCCGCCATGGACGGCGGCACCAGCGACCGGAGGCGGTTAGAGTGAAGTTACAGGAAGTAACTTCACGAAAACAAGGTTCAAGTCCGACAGTTGGCTTTTTTAATTTAAAGGAGTTGATGATGAAAAAAATCTTGAGTCTTTTTTTGGTGAGCCTCATTGTTTTGGCTCTTATGTCTTGCGGTAAAAAGGAAATCACTACAGATGCTCAGGCTCAAGAAGCCTTGGTTGCAGCCTACGAACAGGTGAATGCAAAGAATGGTGGCTTCATGGATGCAACTTTTGATCTTGCTGCCACAATCGAAGGCATGCCCATGGTTTTTGATGGAACTATGGCTATTGGATATACCATTAAGCCTGATTTTTCAGCTGAAATGGACATGACCATTAATACTGAAATGATGGGAATGGATATGTCATTTCCCTTTAAGGGATATTATGAAGTTGCTGGGGAAGAAGTGGTGGCATATTTCAATGCCATGAATACTTGGATGAAAACTTCTGCTCCTTATTCACAGGTAGATGTTGCAGCAATGAATGAATTTAGTACCATGATGATAAAGACTTTATCTGAGGTTTCTTTAAAGGGAAAGACTGAAATTCAGGATACTCCAGTATATGAATTAGAGATAACCTTAGTGGACAATGCCTTTAGTCAGATGATGGAAGCTGCATCTAGTACTATGAGTGAGTCTGATCGTCAGAAAATGGAACAAATGTTAGCCACATCAGAATTTTCCTTGGAAGAACTGGATATTTTGTTTGCTGGTTTAACTTTTCCCACATATTTGCGTCAGAGCGACTTGTCTTTATATGGCGTTAATGTGGACTTGGGACAGTGTTTGAATCAGTTGGTGGATAATGTTGCTCTGATAGAGGAGTCAGAACTGTCCCCAGAGGTACTATCTAATTTAGGTGTATCTGGTTCAATGCTGTTGGTGTATCGAGAAGGTGAGCCTGCTGGTGTGTACACTGTTCCTCAGGAAGCTCGTGATGCAGCCATAGATATGAATGCTACAGAAGAGTTAGTTTTTTAAGTTGTTTTTTTCGTTAAGTACATAAAAAAAAAGCATCCTAATTTAGGATGCTTTTTTTTATGCTTTGATGTTTATCTATGACACTTTGAACTGTTCTATTCGAACTGCAATATCACGAATGGTTCCTTCCATCAGTTCGTTTATATCAGAAAGATTCTGGGCCTTTTCAAGTATTTTCTGGGACTCATTGTTCATGTAATTCATGTTTTCGTCCATTTGTTCTGCTGCTACTTGAATCTTTTGAATCTCATGAAGGATTAATTTATTGCCTTCAGTCATTTCTGCAGAAGCCGTACGAACTTCCATGGTACTGTTGTTCATGGTATGAAGGGCGGTGGCAATTTGTTGGGAACCAGTTGATTGTTCGTCCATGGCACCTTGAATCTGTGTTACCAAGCTGTTTGTATCTTGAATTTTCTTGGAAACAGAGTTGAACATGTTGCTTGATTCTTCTGAAACATTTACCATTTCTTCGATGGCTGAATGAATCTTTGTAAGCTGGTTTCCGATGTTTCGAGATTGTTCAGAGGATGTTTCAGAAAGCTTTCTAATTTCATCAGCAACAACACTGAATCCACGACCAGCATCTCCTGCGTGGGCGGCTTCTATAGCTGCATTCATGGCCAACATGTTGGTTTGTTCGGCAATGGAGGCAATAACTACGTTTGCTTCGTGTAGCATTGTTGATTGTAGCTCGATTTCTTTGATTCTCTGGTTTACATCCTCTTGCTTTTCTGTTCCAATTTGAATTTCATGAGAAAGTACATTAAACACTTCCATCATTTTGTACATGGAATCGGTTACCGACCTAATATTGGCTAACATTTCTTCTACAGCGGCAGAAGCTTGGGTTACTTCGGTGGATTGAGATTGAATCATTCGTTCCAGAGACTGAATGTTGGAGGTAATTTCATTTACGGTACCAGCTGTTTCTGACACACTTCCTGCCTGTTTTTCCATTTCAGTGTGAACATTCCGAACATAGGCAGTAATTTGACTTATAGAATCTAACATTTCAAAGGTACTGTTGCTTAACTGGTGACCAACAGACTCCAGATGCCCCTTTGAGTGCTGGATTTTTGACACAGTGTCGTGGATTTTTTCTGTAAACTTGTTGAATCCATTGGTAATGGAGTTCATTTCCTTGAAGGAATGGAAGTTAAGGCGTTTTGTCAGGTCTGCACTTCCTTCCGTAAGATCATGAAGGTTGAGATCAAGAATGCGGAGAGGTTTTACAGCGAGTTTTAAAATAACAAAACTGATGATAACTGCTGCGATTACCAAGAGTACTGTTGAACCAATGGATAATGTGTAGATGAGAGAAAGAATGTCATCTTTGCTATTTTTTTCTGCCACTTGAATCTGTTTATCCATGTCATCTACGTAATTTCCGGTGGAAATAGCCCAACCCCAGGGTTCAAAGTAGCCGGAGTAGGCTAGTTTTGGTGCTACAGTGACACCATCTGCTTTGGTGAAGTAAAATGAGTTGAATCCACCCTGTTCTGGGCCGAGACAACTTTTTAGTATGGATTGAGTAATCATAACTCCATTTTGGTCTGCAAGGTCAAAACGATTGTTCCCTTCATTGTATACCAAAATAGGGTGCATTACCAGAATATAGTTTTTGTCGTCAATCCAAAAATATCCAGAATGATCATTACGATATCTCATGGAACGGATTATCTCTTTCCCTTGGTACTGTGCCTCTTCTGTCGTAATGAGTCCCTGTACCTCTTGGTCATGAAGATTTTGGAGTATGGCAAGTGCTGCTTGTACTTGGGATTTTATCTCCGTTCGATAGCCATCATACATTGCAATTCTGTAATTGTCGTTAGAGTGTTGGTTAGCTACTTCCAATTCATAAATTGCAAAACCACCAACACTGTACGTTATAATGGTGGCAATGACAATACTGACAACAACGAGTGTAACACTTAGACTAGTAGACTTTCTCATGACCTTATCCCTAAAAGAGTATTAGTGTATTATAGCACGAAAAAGAGCGGTAAGCAATAATATTTGATTCAACTAAAAAAATAGGTATACTGGGAGTATGTCTGTAACTACCAATGTCCTCATTATTCAGCCTCCTCTTGTGCAGTTGAATACTCCCTATCCTGCGGGAGCCTATCTGAAAGCTTTTTTCTCTGAAGTGAAGGCCCAAAAGCCCCAGTGGAATCTTGGAGAAATCCGCTGGGTGGAGGGCTGCAACCTTTTGTTTCATCAGATTTTCTGCAAGAAAGGCTTACGTCATGTCTTTGCTTCCTCAGAAAAACAGGCGTTGCAACAGGCTGACCAGTGGGAAAAAGCTGGGCGTCATAACGAAGCTTTTAACGTGCGGCGGTATTTAAGTCAACAGGATGGCTGGATTCATTGGATTGATTCCATTGTGGCCATCTTGCAGGGATGTCAGCGGGAATTGTGCCATGAATTTGTAGCTTCTCCTGCTGTTCCCCGAGGCCAGCGGATGGAAAACTTTTTGGCTGGCTTGGAATCCCTTCCTTCCGTGGATGATGCAGTGATTCTGGCTTCTCTGGCCTTGGCAGATTTAGCCGATTTTATTGGAGCTTTTTTTGATCCCTCCTTTGAACTGGTTCGCTACGGGGAGTCCTTGGCCACTAGTCACAAGGGATTTCAAGCTGTAGAGGAGGGCTTGGCCTCTCCTGTACTGCAGGATTTTTACCGTCCCATTGTGAATCAGCTGTTGCAGGAATATGGTGTGCTGGAAGAAAATCAGCGGCTTTTGCTGTGTGTCAGCTGTCCCTTTCCTGGAACTTTGGCTGCAGCTCTTTTTACCTGCAAAAAATTTAAGGAAGCTTTGGGCAACAAGGTTTTTGTGGCCTTGGGGGGCGGTTACGTGAACACTGAATTGCGTCAGGTTCGGGAGCCTGCTTTGGCAAGTTATCTTGATGCCTTGAGCTATGACCGAGGCTACGGATCCTACTGGGATTTTTTCAGCCAGGTGATGGAGCTGGATGGTGGTGACGGGTATTTTCCTGCTGAAATAAAAAATCACTCAATTTACAAGATGAAGTTTTTTGGTGGGGATGCATTTGTTGACCAAGGGGCTTTACAAAAAACTGAGGTGGTGGCGGTGGAGGATGACTTTACCGCTAGACTTGCCCCGGACTACAGCGACATAGATTTTTCACAATATCCCCGCTTAGCAGACAGTACGAATTCCATGCACCGATTATGGTCTGATGGAGCTTGGTTAAAAGCCTATCTTGCCCACGGCTGTTACTGGCATCAATGTGCCTTTTGTGATACCAGCCTTGACTATGTGTGCTCTTACAAAAAGGTTGCGGTAAAGGAACTGTATAAAAGGCTTGCAGCTCAGGCCCAGGATTCGGGAGTTTGTGGGGTGCATTTGGTGGATGAGGCTGCACCTCCTGCTGCTTTGCGGGATTTTGCCTTGGAAAACGTGAAAGCTTCTCGGCCACTGGTTTTTTGGGGAAATATTCGCTACGAAAAGGTGTTCAGCAGGGATTTGGCAGATGTACTGTCCCATGGAGGCTTACGAGCTGTTTCTGGGGGCATAGAAATTGCCTGTGGGACTGGCCTTGATGCAGTAAAAAAGGGAACGGATTTGCAAAGCATTGTGTCTGCCTGTGCCGCCTTTAAGGAAGCGGGGATTCTCACCCACGCCTACATGATTTATGGCTACTGGCAGGAAAGTCCTCAAATGCTCATTGATTCCATGGAAACTCTACGTCAGCTCTTTGCCTCTGGCCTTTTGGACAGTGCATTTTGGCACAAGTTTGTGTTGACTCGTCATTCTCGTGCCTTTCAGGAATGGAAGTCGGGCTTGTATCCTGACTTGCAGCCTTTGGGACTGGATGAAGGGGAGGACAGTATTTTTGCCTCCAACGATCTAGGCTTTGCTGGAGAGGAAAAAAGTGCTAAATACGGAGAGCCCTTGAATCTTGCACTTTCTGCCTGGATGCATGGCGAGGACTTGGAGATTCCTGTAACCAAGTGGTTTCCCTTTGCCATGCCTCGTCCCTCGGTGGCACCTGATTTGGTGGAGCAAGCTATTGTCAACTACGAAAGGCAGCGGGATGTATCCCACCGTGATTTTGATAATTTTTGCAAGAACTGGAAAAATTATTGCTGGCTCGGTGGCCGTCCCTTGGTGGTGACAGGGAAGGGGGGCTTGCAGCTGACCTGGAGCTACATGGGAGAGCTATTCTACGGAAAATTTCCTGCTGGCACAAAAAAATCTCTGGCAGATCAGGTGGCCTTGTGGTTGTATAATCGTTCTCCTGGAAGATGGAGGGAGGAAAGGCTGGTGGCAGACAGTGCTTCTGGAAGAGAGGATTTTTCTGAAGAGGTATGGGAAAGCTTGCAGTATCTGTACAAGAAATTGCGGGGAAGGGGCCTGTGTAGGGCCTTTTAGGAAGTTGTTGGTGGAAGAAAAGGATGTATAAAGAAAAAAACTCCTGAAGATACAATGAACTTCAGGAGTTTTCAGATTACTAAAAAATTAGTGGAATTTATTTTCCAGTAAGATAGCCTACGACACCTACAACCCAACCTGCAAGGATAACATAGAATCCCATGTATGCGTGCTTGATGAAGCCCTTTGCAATGGTCTTGTAAATAACATTGTCGTTAAATCCAATAAACAGAACAACACCACCTGCAATGGAAAGAATGAGAGCCACCAGCTGCAGCATCTTTTTGTTTTTAGCATTGATAAAGTTCAGTACAACACCCAAAACTGCTCCAATAATAATCAGCAATCCACCGATGGTAACAAATCCAAAGTTATCGAAATCCAAAAAATCCAATCCATTAGGTTCAATTGGACCAGCTTTAAACATTGGTAGGAAAAAACCTACAACTACTAAAATCATTCCAATAAGGTATAACATTCCCATGGACTTCTTTTTCTTTGCCATAAATAAACTCCTTTATGCAATTTGATTCGGTGATTCTATCATAAAAAAATCAAAATAGAAACTAGTATTTGAAAGCTTTGTTCTTAAGATATAATTAGGAAGGTAGATGTTTTATTTTAAAAATATTAGTATGCTTGTAGTATGAATTCTGTACTTTTTGCCTTTTTGCTCACCCTCTTTGCAGGACTTGCCACGGGAGTGGGGAGTTTATTGGCCTTGCTGACAAAACGAACAAATACAAAATTTCTTGCAGTTTCCCTGGGATTTTCTGCTGGGGTGATGATATACGTCTCCATGATAGAAATCTTTGTCAAGGCAAAGGACTCTCTGATTGCAGTGCTGGGAGAAAAAGGTGGAAGCTGGCTTACTGTAGGTGGATTTTTTGCTGGAATGTTGTTGATTGCCATTATCGACAAGTTCATTCCCGAAAAGGAAAATCCCCACGAAATAAAACGGGTGGAATGCTACATCGATGAAAATGGCAATGAGGTGTGTCCTATTCCCTCCCATGATTCAAAGGCAAAGCTTTTGCGGACTGGGCTGTTTACCGCCTTGGCCATTGCCATCCACAACTTCCCAGAAGGCTTGGCCACCTTTATTTCAGGAATGCAGGAGCCCTCCTTGGCCATTCCCATTGCTATGGCCATTGCCATCCACAATATTCCAGAGGGAGTGGCGGTGTCGGTACCAGTGTTCTTTTCCACCGGCAGCAAGAAAAAAGCCTTTGTGTATTCATTTTTGTCTGGATTAAGCGAGCCTGTGGGAGCTTTAGTGGGGTTTACTATTTTGCGGAATTTTATCAATGACATAACCTTTGGAGTAGTGTTTGCCATGGTGGCAGGAATTATGGTGTTTATTTCCTTGGACGAGCTTTTGCCTTCTGCCCGAGAATACGGTGAGGCCCACCTTTCCATCTATGGCCTGATTTCCGGCATGGTGGTTATGGCCTTGAGTCTTCTTTTATTTATGTAGCCAAGAAGGGATGACGATATAAAGATATGGACAAGATTGTATATATTTCCGATGGCTCCAAGCTGGGAGTTGATATTAGGGAGC
>JAGBXW010000062.1 GCA_017629095.1 Treponema sp.
AAAGGCTCTGTTTTACAAGCTGAGCAAAACGAATTCTTGCTGTATGTTGGTTTATATACGCTTCAGGGAAATCCTTTGGAATTAAACCTAAGTTACCAATTTCAGCGGTAATCGAAAAAAGCAAGTCAAAAGGCAATAAACGAGTTCTTTTACCCTCTGATGATTCTGGAACACGAACATGTTGAATGTTATCCAGTCTCAACACATAAGATTCTCTTGAAAGGTTTCCCATTCGCAAAAAAATTGCACCTGTATCACTATAATATCTAGCCCATTCTCTTGAGCCACTTGTAATATTTTCAACAATTTCGCCAAGTCTCACCCATTTCCATCCTTCCGGAATTTCAAAAGGCTGTTCATTTTCCGAAATCGGCTCAAACACTTTCTTCTTTTTAGAATTACGTATTCGCAACGAAGTTTCTAGCGGTAATTCCGAATCCGTGTGGCACTTTTCTTCCTGTATCTTTTCAAACAATGCTTCTGCATCAAAATCCGGATTTCCTTTTACAACAGGATTACTCTTTCTCCATTCCTCCGTGAGTCTTCCTTCAATGGCGTCTTGCAGAATGTTTTGACGAAGCTGTTTTGTGTATTCAAATTGTTTTTCATATTCCTCGTTGAGAATTTTTTCTTTTTCTTGTAACGAAACAAATAGCTCAGAAAGTTCACGCTGTTTTTCAATTGGTGGTAATGGAATCTCTACGGTGGCAATATCCTTCATTGAAAGAGAAACATTTGCAGCACCTTTCATTAAAGGAACAAGAATTTTATCTTTATAAAATTGCAAATATTGTCTTAAAAATCGAGCATCAAGTTCATTTGAATCATTAGGAATTACAGCACAAAGAATTGTTCCTAATGCAAATTTTCCACTTTGATAATGGACATTTTTAAGTGATTTTTTACCGTGTCCAGAGGAACTAACGAGAGGAATACATACAGCTTCACAATCAAATTGGTAAGATGAGCAGCTTTTTCTTTCTTCTGCAGTAACCACCAAAGGATATTCTCCAGGTTCCGCACTTGCAATTCCTGTTGAGCCTTTTACAATTTTACAAACATCCCCAATCTTCACCTTTTTCCAGTCACTCATGATTCTATTCCTTCAATAAATCCATCAAACCGATATTTATAAACAAATTGTCTTTGCCAACTTTTATGCATTTTAGAATTCCAATATCTTCCAGCTGGTGTAAATATCTTGAAGCGGCTTTGCGTTCTACACCTAAGGCTTTTACAATAAATTCAACTTTGCAATAGGGATTTTCAAAAAGCGTTTCAACAAGTTCCTTGGAATAAATTTTTGGAGCATCAGTTTTTACTTTCTCTACAATATCTTCCAGAAGTTTTTTTATGTCTTTTATTTTTTGAATTGTATCGGCTGCAGTTTCTTCAATTCCTCTTAGAATAAAAATAATCCAGTCTTCCCAAGCATCTTGCAAACGAACATTTTGTAAAAGTTTATAATAACTTGTTTTGTTTTTTATGATATATGAGCTGAGATACAAAATTGGAACATCTAGGAGCTGCTTTAAAATTAAATAGAGAATATTGATAATACGACCTGTTCTTCCATTACCATCATAAAATGGATGAATGCTTTCAAACTGATAATGTAGAATAGCAAGCTTAGAAAGGCTATCATCTTCGTTATTCAGATAGTCAGTAAAATTCTTTAACAGTTCATCTATTTCTTCTTTTGTCTGCGGAGGTGTATAAATTACTTCATTTGTTGCGTCATTTACAAGTTTTGTTCCTGGTAAAGTGCGGATTCCTGCATCATTTTGAACAAGAATTTTTTGAATCTGAATAATATCATTTATAGAAATAAAATCACGTTTCTTAAGTTGATTAAATCCCGTGTACAAGGCTTCACGATAAAACATAACTTCTTTTGTAGCAGAATCTATTTTCTTTGTAGTTTCTGACACCGCTTTATAAAGCTCGTCTTTGGTTGTGATTATATTTTCTATTTCAGAACTATCTTTGGATTCTTGAAGTACAACTGCATTTATCAGAATGGATTGATTTGGAATAAGATTTGCACAACCTTTTAATTCAGCAAGCATTTTTATAGCTTTGTTTTCTGCTTTGAGAATCTTAATTGTTTCCGTTTTTGCAGAATCAATCGGGAGCTTTTGTAATTCAGTCATGTCCTAATTATACATTGTTTTGGTACATAATACAAGGAATATGTACTATTTCTTGTATTTTTAGTACATATAAAAGAAACAAGTACAAATTTTGAAAAACTTGGGACATACTATTTGTTATACCAAAATTTGTGTGCAAAATCCAAGACCTGTGACCTCTCCAATCTTCACCTTCTTCCAGTCACTCATTTTTCTTCCTCGTTTTTGTTGCCACACGGATTCGAAATGTCTACGCAATTCTTAGTTTAATTTTTTCCCCTTCAATAATCACTTTTCCTCCCTAGATTTTACGTAGTAAAATCGATGACCTGTGGCAATATAGTTTTCCCTACGCTACACGATAAATTTCTGCTTCCAATTCACGCAATGCGGCAAGATATTGGGATTTTCCCCCAAATATTTTTACAATTTCTGCAGGAGTTCCCATATCTTTCAATGGTTCAACGGTGAGAATTTTCATGTCTTCAATATTCTCTATTCCCCGCTCGGCATATTTGTCCAAAAGAGCATTTAAAACATGACGAGCCTGCTCCCCATACTTTGTCCAGTAATTTCGTTTTCGTACATTGTCAGCCCGCTCCTTTCTAGTTAAGGCAGGAGCATCCCAAGCAATATGACAAATTAAATCAAAAATGTCTAAATCTGATTTTATCTCTTCCTTCAAATCCTCAAAGAGTATTCCCAAGGATTCCAATTCTTCTATGATAATCTTCTTCTTTTCCGCATCATTCCATGCCTGAAGGAAATTATCCAAGGAACGATAAGAAGTTAAAATCCCATTTTTTGTGTATTCTTTTAAACTACACGTGATGAGCTTGCCATTTGCATCAAGAAACTGGTGTCTCTCGCTTAAGATACGTACATCAATCCCAGCAATATATACTTTTTCTCTCTTTCCGTATTTTTCATCCTTCTCACCCAAGAAAGACTCTCCAAATCCTCCATTTTCAAAAGCATAGACAGTCTCTTCAAAGGAAACAGCCTCCATTGTCACAGGATCTACTTGTTCCTCACCAGCTTCTCCATCCAATATTTCTTCTGTCAGCACTTCATGCTGCTGAACATTTTTAACCTTTACAGGCTCACCATCAAAATCACTGTCTGCAAATTTATCTGTTACACTTCTAAAATCGATTATTGTAAAATAGTGCTTTCCATAATCCTCGTTGATTCTTGTTCCACGGCCAATTATTTGCTTGAATTCTGTCATGGAACCGATATTTGCATCCAATACAATTACCTTACAGGTTTGGGCATCAGTTCCTGTACTCATCAATTTTGAGGTTGTGGCCACCACTGGGAATTTTTCCTCTGGATTTATAAATGACTCAAGGTAGCCCTTTGCCACAGGATCGTCACCAGTAATCCGAACAATGTATTTATCTGTTTTACCAGTAATTTCTTGTGGAGTAAAAAGTAAGATAGCCTGACGCATCCGTTCTGCGTGTTCAATATCTACACAAAATACAATGGTCTTGTCATAGGGATTTGAATTTACCAAGAATTCCATAACTTTTTTTGCCACCAACATTGTTCGCTCATCAATTACGAGATTACGGTCAAAATCCTTTCGGTTATAAAGCCTGTCCTCCACAAGATTCCCATGAATATCTGTCTTGCCTTTATCTGGTCTATATCCTTCTAAATCCACATTCATACCCACTCTCAGTACCTTGTAGGGAGCAAGAAAACCGTCGTCAATGCCCTGCTTGAGGGAATAGGTATAAACAGGTTCACCAAAATACTCGATATTTGACAAAGATTTTGTTTCCTTTGGAGTTGCAGTCATTCCGATTTGAGTTGCACTGCTAAAATAGGTCAAAATCTTATGCCAGGCCTTATCTTCATCAACAGAGCCACGATGACACTCATCTACAATAATCAAATCAAAGAAATCGGGAGAAAACTCCTGATACACGTCATTTTCTTCATCGTAATTTGTAAGTCCTTGATACAACGCAAGATATATTTCATAAGACTTATCTATTTTCTTTTGTTTGATAATTGTCAGCTTATCTTTAAAATGCTTAAAATCACCCTTCTTTGTCTGGATAATCAAGTTGTTTCTGTCTGCAAGATATAAAATCCTTTTTTTATTGCCGCTTTTCCATAAGCGATAAATAATCTGAAAGGCAGTATAGGTTTTGCCAGTACCAGTTGCCATCACCAAGAGAATTCTATTTTGTCCACGAGCAATGGCTTCCACCGTCCTGTTGATTGCAATTCTTTGATAGTATCGAGGAGACCTTCCTGCTGCATCAAAGAAATAAGACGAAAGGGCTGTTTGTTCAGCCTGCTCTGTTTCAATTCCATTGTATTTTTTATAGCACTCCCACAATTCTTGAGGTGTAGGAAACTGACGTAGCGCTCTATTTTCTAGTACAGTGGGATTTCCATCTATCCCCAAAGGACCACAATTCTTTCGATATTGAATTACAAAGCCTGTTCCATTGGAACTAATTGCCACAGGAATATCAAGTATGTTTGCATATTCTAGGGCTTGCTGCATTCCATCCCCGCAGGAATGATTTTTTTCTTTTGCTTCCAACACAGCTACAGGAATATTTGGCTTGTAAAAAAGGATTATGTCAGCTCGCTTTACTTTTCCACGTTTTGTCTTTTTTCCTTTGACAAAAATTCTACCATCAGTAAAAGAAACTTCTTCCCGTATTTGAGACAGCTTATTCCATCCCGCCTGCTCAATTTCAGGAAGAATAAATTTTGTAATGACATCTCTTTCAGATAACTTAGCTTCTAATCCCATGTAGCTAGTATAACATGAATTTGAGAGACTATAAACTAATTTGTAATTTGAAATCACGGGAGAGGAAAATCTCCCCTCCCGCTAGCGATTCTAGAATACCAAGTCCAGCACCTCATCCATTCGTGAAACGGGATGAAAGGTAACTCCCTTTTTTACGATTTCTGGAATGTCATCCAAGTCCCGCAGGTTTGCCTTGGGAATGATGATGTGCTTGATTTTGTTTCGCTTGGCTGCCACGGTTTTTTCCCGCAGGCCACCAATGGGCAGCACTCGGCCAGTAAGGGAAAGCTCCCCTGTCATGGCGGTGGCAGCCTTCATGGATTTTCCTGTTAGCAAGGATACCAAAGCTGTGGTCATGGTGATACCAGCAGAAGGTCCATCCTTGGGGGTGGCTCCCTCTGGCACGTGGATGTGGATGGTGTTTGAATCGAACCAGCCGCTATCCTTAATGCCCTTTTCCAAGGCATGGGAACGAACCCAGCTCATGGCAATGGCGGCAGACTCCTTCATTACGTCTCCCAACTGACCAGTCAAGCTAAAGCCCTCCTTACCGGGAATGGCCGCAGTTTCAATCAAAAGGGTGTCGCCCCCCATGCTGGTCCAAGCCAAACCGATGGCAGTTCCAGCCACAGAAGCAGTTTTAATATCCTCCTCATCAAAGAGAGGAGTTCCAAGATATTTCTTTGCAGCTTCCTGGTCTACGGTGTAGCTCTTTGACAAAACTGCCTTCAATTCCTTTTGGGCATTGGTCAATTCTTGCTGAAGTTCCTTCTGATTAGGCTGTTCAAAAAGATCAAGCTGTTCTTGATGATCATCATGATCCTTCAGCTTCACATCATCCTGTTCTGTCGGAGCCTTTTCTCCCTCAGCAAGAGCCTTAAGTTTGGCTTCCAAGTCATGAATCCGAGCTTCCAGTTCCACTGCCTCTGGTTGAGAAATTAAATCCATGGCAATTTTTCGGGCAATCTTGTCCAGGCATTTTTCAAAGTGACGCACTCCAGA
>JAGBXW010000006.1 GCA_017629095.1 Treponema sp.
AATTATTATTAAAATAATAAAAAATATAATTTTCATCATAATTTATAATATAAATAAAAATCATAAATATAAAATATATGAATTTATATAATATATCAAATAAGTATTATATCTCTAAAAACTCTTTCATAATATTGTTTTTATAATTATTCTTAAGTAGTATAATAAAGTATACACAGTATATAAAAGTATACTAGTTAATAACAATTATATATAAAAACTGTATTTTACAGGATTTTTTCATTATTTTTAGGTAAAAAATGAAGCTAGAAGCAAAGTTAACGGGAAAAAATTGCCTTAATCAAAGATTTAATCTCTGATTAAGGCTGTATGTGTCAGGATGGAAGTAAGCTTTATTTTGCAGTACTTTGGTACGGCTGTATCAAATGGAGGATTCTTGGAGCATTTTTTTCACTTCTGCTACAAGATAAAAAGAACCAGTAACTAATAGTGGCACTCCATCTTTGAGGGCTTGTTGGAGGGCTTTTTGTATGGCTTCTTTAAAATCGCTGATATAGGTAAACTCATGTCCTGCTTCCTTAAAGGCATCTTGGAGCAATTGTGGGTTTGACTGCTTCTCCCCTCCTGGTCGAGTCAAAATCATGGAGCCAAAACCAGAAAAAAGTTTGGCCATGGTGTGTACATCCTTGTCTGCTGCACAGGCAAAAAGTAGGTGGGGTTTTCTTGTTGAAGCATAATCAAGGCTTTTTTTCAAGGTATTGGTAGCATAGGTGTCTTTAATGTACTGGCGGAAGGTTTGTAAACTTAATGCCACGCTGGTGGGGGTATGAGCTCCTTCTAGCACTACATCAATTCCCTGCCGCTGAATCACTTCAAACCTTCCAGGAAGCTTGGCTTGAGACAAGCCTTTTTCTATAGCTTCTTCTGGTAATTCAGGGAACAAGGTTTTTACCGCCAAAGCTGCTGTAGCTGCATTCCACAGCTGATAGTCTCCTAAAAGAGAAAGTTGTGTGATGATAGGACGGGCAAACAGCTTAGATTCAAGGCGTAATTCCATTTTGCCTGCAACCATTTTTCCTTGAACCTGTATCAGCTCCTCCACCTTCAGCAAAGGACACTGAAGTTCTTTTGCCTTTGCTTCCAAAACCTTTAGAGCTGCCTCTTTTTGTGGTGCAATGACTACTGGAGTTCCTGGTTTTATGATTCCAGCCTTTTCCCCAGTAATCTTTTCTATGGTGTCACCTAAAAACTCTGTATGCTCTAGCTCAATGGGAGTGATGACAGAAAGCTGTGGTTCCAGCACATTGGTGGCATCCAAGCGGCCTCCAAGTCCAGTTTCAAAAACAGCCCAATCAACATGGGCTTGTCGAAAGCATAAAAAGGCAAAGGTAGTCACTAGTTCAAACCAAGTGATGGGTCTTTGTCCAGGAAGATTTTCTGGAATGATGGCTTCAACAGTCGCCATTAATTCCTGGGCTGCAGCCTCATATACGTGCTCTGGTAAGGTACCCTTTGCATAACCAATGCGCTCAGAAAAATCTAAAATATGGGGAGAGGTATAAAGACCACTTTTATAGCCAGCTGCTTCCAAAATGGATGCAACCATGATGGAGGTGGAGCCCTTTCCCTTGGAGCCTGCCACATGAACAGAAGGAAATGATTTTTGTGGATGATTTGTTATTTGGCAAAGATATTCCATGGTATCAAGCCAAAATATGTCTTTTTGTGGTAGTTTTTCAAAATTTAAGTAGGTGTCAAGCCACTTTTGAAGGGTAATTAATGATGGATGTTGATTCATAGAGTCCTCATAAAAAAAAAGTAAGCCAGCTGATTTTTCATCAACTGGCTTTCGTAAGTTTAGCGTCCGCAGCACTGCTTGTACTTGCGCCCTGAACCACAAGGACAAGGATCGTTTCGTCCAACCTTTGGTTCAGAACGTACCACAGTTACCTGATCTGCTTGTCGCCGCTGTGCCATGGGGGAGGCACTGGCAGCCTGACGAGCCGCATTTCCGTCAAAGGCTTCCACTGCATTGTGCTGGGCATTCATTTGTCGCACCTGTGGGCCTCGTCGCTGGGCTTCATCTGCCAGCTGCACCTTTACTCGGAAGACGCGGGAAGCAATTTCTTCCTTGATGGAGTCAATCATATCGTAGAAGATATTAAATCCGTCAATCTTGTATTCAGTAAGGGGATTCTTGGAACCGTAGGAACGCAGATATACTGCCTCCCGCAGACCCTCTAGCTGCTCCAGGTGATCAAGCCATTTTTTGTCGATGAAGTGAACATACTGGTAGCGGATAAACATGTTCAAGTTTTCCTTGCCAGCCAAAGTTTCCTTTTCCTGCAAGTCTTTTTCCAATAAGGAAATAATATATGCTTCCTTATTACTCTGACTTGCTAATTCCTCAGAAGAAATTACCAGACCAAAGGTTTGTTTCAGCTGGGCTAGTAGGTCAGCCTCGGTTCCTGCTGCCTTTTTACCACTATAACTTTCCATCAGTCGGGCTACAGTGTCGGTGGCAGTGGACATGACTCTGTCTCGTAGATTTTCGTCCACCAAAATCTGGTCACGCTGCTCGTAAATGAACTTACGCTGCTCGTTGAGAACATCATCGTATTCCAGTAGGTGCTTTCTGATTTCAAAGTTTCGCTCTTCAACCTTCTTCTGAGCCTTTTCAATTCCCTTGTTCAACCAAGGATGGTTAATGGGTTCTCCTGGCTCCATTCCGATACGGGACATAATTCCCTTCATCTTTTCTCCACCAAAGAGACGCATTAAGTCATCGTCCATGGAAATATAGAACTTAGAACGTCCGGGGTCACCTTGTCGTCCAGAACGGCCCCGCAGCTGGTTATCAATACGGCGGCTTTCGTGTCGCTCGGTACCCATAACATACAAACCACCAAGATTCTTTACTTCTTCGTAGTCTGCAAGCCATTTTTCCCGCTCAATCTTTAAGGCAGCTTCAAACTGTTGTTCGGTGGCACTTGTTCCAGCCCGTTTACGAGCCCTAAACTCAGGGTTTCCACCAAGTTTAATGTCGGTACCACGACCAGCCATGTTGGTGGCAATGGTAACAGCACCCTTAGCACCAGCTTCTGCAATAATCAATGCTTCACGAGCATGATTTTTAGCGTTCAAAACCTCGTGGCGCACCCCACGGCGGGTAAGAAGGGCTGAAAGGTGTTCAGACTTTTCGATTGAAACAGTACCTACAAGAATGGGCTGTCCCTTGCTGTGGCATTCAATAATTTCCTTGCAGATAGCATCCCACTTGTCGGCCTCACTCATGTAGACTTCATCGTCCTCATCCTTTCGAGCTACAGGTTTATTGGTGGGAATAACCACTACCTCAAGGCCGTAAATCTTGTCGAATTCGACTGCCTCTGTTTCTGCAGTACCAGTCATTCCAGAAAGCTTATCGTACATACGGAAAAAGTTCTGGAAGGTGATGGTGGCCAAGGTTCTATTTCGCTGGGCGATTTTAATGTGTTCCTTGGCTTCGATGGCCTGATGGAGACCATCTCCATAACGGCGTCCTTCCAAAATACGACCAGTAAACTCATCTACAATCTGAACCTGACCATCTCGTACCACGTAGTCTACATCGGGTTTATACAGGGTATGGGCTCGTACTGCTTGGGTAAAGTAGTGAATATACTCAAAGTTGCTTTCGTCAAAGAGACTTCCGGTA
Source organism: Treponema sp. (assembly GCA_017629095.1). GTDB lineage: Bacteria > Spirochaetota > Spirochaetia > Treponematales > Treponemataceae > Treponema_F. Next base: position 3,659 of record JAGBXW010000006.1, read on the forward strand.
ATAAGGTTTCGCTTTTGAAGGATTTCTTCAATCTTGAGCATACCCTGGTCGGTAAAGGACACACGGCGGGACTTTTCATCTAGCTTATAGTCTCCCTTTATCGCTTCCCCCTGGGCCTCGTCAGGATATTCTCCCGTTTCAGGATCCTTTTCCACCTCCGTAAGCTGGAGAACATGCTTATCCACCTCGTGGAACTTAAAGGTGTCGTCTTCTCCTGCACCAGAGATAATCAATGGGGTTCGAGCCTCATCGATTAAGATGGAGTCAATTTCGTCCACAATACAGAAGGCAAAATCTCGCTGTACCTTCTGGCTAGGATCAATCTGCATGTTGTCTCGCAGGTAGTCAAAACCCAGCTCGTTGTTGGTACCGTAGGTAATATCACAGTTATAAGAAATTTTTCGGGCATTATTGTCCATGCCAGACACAATGGAACCAACGGTAACACCAAGATAGGTGTACACAGGGCGCATCCAGTCGGCGTCACGCTGGGCTAGGTAGTCGTTTACCGTTACCACGTGGACACCACGGCCAGTCAAGCTATTGAGGTAGGCAGCTGCCACTGACATAAGGGTTTTTCCCTCACCAGTTTTCATTTCAACAATGCGGCCAGAATTCAGCACGATGGAACCCATCAGCTGCACGTCATAGGCTCGCTCTCCCAATACACGGTTGGCAGCCTCTCGTGCTAGGGCAAAGGCTTCTGGCAGAATGGCATCCAAGGTTTCGCCATTGGCCAATCGTTCCTTGAATTTTTGGGTCTGCTGGGGAAATTCTTCGGCACTCAATCCCTGAGCCCAAGATTCCTTGTTGTTTATCTGTTCAACAATGGGTAAAAGCTGTTTTACATCTCGGTCCCTCTTGGAACCAAAGAAAAAGGTCAATACTGAATCAAGCATATCTATAATTTACTATATTATTAGCTTGTGTGACAAGGGAGATGGATGTTAATATGCATCTTGTCATCCCCGTCTTGACACTGCTTGCCCACCCCTTTATTCTGTTAGGATGAATAAGTGTGTGAGTATCAAAAAGCTTTTAAGTTGTAAACTCCTAAGCTTTCTACTATGTTGTCTCTTAGTTAGTGTCATTTTTTCCTGTAATAAATCCAGCGGTGTCATTAGCTTGGATGAACATAAGCTTTTTTCCTTAAAATACGGAAATTTTGAGGATCAGTTAAATCTTTTTAGCTTGGCAAAACCTTCTCCTGTACGTACCTCTTTTACCATGCGGGACGGTTTCTTCTACATTGCCAATGGAGAGGCCCAGAAGTTGATGGAGCTGAATTCCTATGGAGATTTACTGAGCATTTACTACAATGGAGAAGGAAATCCCACACCCAGCTTTGCTGATGCCACAGATGCTGAAATTGTTTCCTCTACGAGAAAGGCTGTGGAGTATCCCTTTAACTCTTTGGGAGCCATTGCCGCAGACTCTCGCAAATACATCTACGTAGTAGACCAGCTTCCTCCAGAGCGCCACGAGCAGGATGTGGAAAACCGCCTCCTTCTCAGTCAGATTGTCCTTCGCTTTGCCAGTGACGGTACCTTTATCGACTATATCGGCCAACGGGGCCCTGGTGGTATGCCATTTCCTTATATTAAAAATATTTACACAACTCACAACAATGAGCTAGTGGTAATATGCCAAGTGAACGACGGCATGGTAGTATATTGGTTTGACACAACAGGGTATCTTCGCAGTACCATTCCCTTCAAGGTGGACCAGCTCCCCAATGTGCTAGACGAAGAAACCACCAACGAGGTGTATCTTTCCTTGGAAAACATTGTGCCTTCCTATACCGATAAAAAGCTCTTTGTAAAGGTAGATTATTATACGAGCTCCATTGATGAAGCTTCTAACGTAGAGTCTGGGATCGACTATACAAGTTCACTGCTTTTTCCTCTGGACATTAATACTGGCGTTTATGGTGAGCCCTTGACCATTCCTCCCTACGAGCAGGAGGTTACCGACGGCTTTTCCCATTTGGTGTACAATCTTTCCTACGATTTCCTTGGTGTAACCGATTCTGGTTGGCTTTTCTTTATTATTGCAGATGACAGTGGCTACAGTATCCAGATGGTGCAGGAAAATGGAGACAAGGTGCTTCGTCGTCATCTTGATCTAGACCATCGTACCGCCCTGTACCACAGCCTTTCCCTTTCTCCAGAAGGCATTATTTCTATGTTGCTGGTGGAAGAAGAAGAAGTCAAGGTATTGTGGTGGCGAACTGATAGTCTTATTGACGCAATTCTTAAGGGGTAATAATGAAGTTTGGTGATGATATCGAAGGATATAGTGAGGATGAGGAAAGGCTTGTCTATCACTATGGAAAACCTGGGGAGCGGCTTAAAAATGCTGATGAAGCAGTAAAGCGCTATTATGCTGGAGAAGGGCCCCAGTCTCCCAAGGGAATTTTCCAGTCCCTAGTTCAGACTCCATCCTCCCGATTGATTCTCATTGTCATGCTGGCCATGATGGCAATTGTGGTTTTATCCAGCATTATGAATCGGGGAGGAAAGGTTTCTACGGTAGCTCTCGTTCCCATGGAACTTTCTACCTTCTCTTTTGAGGATACAGTTTATATTAGTTTACATCTGAAAGAAAACTCTCAGATAGATTTTTCTGAGCATCCCTTTGTTTCCTGTAATTTCCTTGTGTATACCACCGATGACCAAGTGATTTATCAAGAAAAGGTGGAAACATTTTACACAGGGAAGGAAGATTTCTTACGGACAACATTTGGAGATTATGATATATTGTATGTAGAGGCGGTGGTTACCGTGGGAGAAGAAACCCAAATTCTCCGTTCGGACATTACCCGAAGCTAAAGGGAGCGATTATATGTTACAATTCTATTTTTTATCTATTTTATTGAACCTTGTTACAGGTCTGCTGCTTTTCTGTGAAAAAGATCAGGTGCAGGATGATTTTCCCGGTGATGAATTCGCATTTTCTGATGATACTACAGGTGGTTCCAGTTTTACAAATCCCATCTTGGGTTTTATGGAAAGTAAGAATTTCAAGTTGGTGCTTGGGGTACTGAGTGTTTTAGTTGGCTTACTGAAGCTACTTTCTGTAGTGCAAAACACAACACCAGTACTTGGGGACCTGTTTCCTGCCTTAGCTGGTTTGGTGGGAGGCTTCTGTGTTCTCCTTCAGTTTTATATGGAAACAAATTCCATTGACTATGCTCCCAATGGTTTTTTGCAGACAATTTTTGTAGAAAATCGTCGTATCATCGGTCTTTGTTGTCTGGTGGTGGCCACCCTCCACTTTGTCTTCCCAAAAGTTCTATTCCTGTAAGCCATGAAGTGTTCTGTTGCCTGTATTTTGTTTCGAGAAGGAAAGGTTTTAGTAGGGCGTCGTGTACCTGGTGGCCAAATGGGGGAGCGATGGGAGTTTCCTGGTGGCAAGGTGGAAAACGGAGAGTCTCCTGAAGAGGCCATTTGCCGTGAGTTTGATGAAGAGTTTTCCGTTCCTGTTACTGTGGGAAAAAAGATTGCCCAGGCAGTGTTTCAGTACAACGGAAAGGATATTCAACTGGAAGGCTATGAAATCTTTCTTGCCACAGACAATCCTCAGTGGAAGTTAACTGAACATACAGAAATCAAGTGGGTTACCCTTGATGAAATAAAGAATCTCCATTTTGTTGATTCTGACTTACTGATTTATCCCCAGGTGGTGGAATATTTTACTGGAAAGGATAACACCTGATGAAAAGAATATCCAAGTCTACAGGAGTTTTTTCTGTTATTGGACATCGTCGGTTCAGTTGCTTTTTTCTCCTTCTTTGCACTTTGGTTCTTTGTGGTTGCTCTAAAAAAGTTGGAGTTATAGACTTGTCCAATGCCCCATTGTTGCCAGTGGATTCCAAGTGGGCTGTAGTGATTGACCCCTACGCTATCTATCGTAGTGAACCAAGTCTTACTGCTTCAGTGTCTGGATATGGCCGTCGTGGTGCAGTACAAGAGGTTGTAGGCCAGAGAATTACCATGGAAGAGAAAAAGCAGGTTATTTGGTATCAATTTTCTTCTGGATGGCTTCCAGAAACATCATTACAAGTATACTCCAACGAATTGAAGGCTCAATCTGCTGCAAAAGAGTTGGGTACAAACCGAGATGCATCCAGTAGGATGTAAGCAAACTGGATGATATCCAGCAGGATGATATCCACAGGATGATATCCAGCAGGATATATCCCTTTAAGGAGAGACTTTATGACAACTATTCCTTGTACCGTGGCCCCTGGAGCCATTCTTCCTTCCTACCAAACTGTTGGTGCTGCGGGGGCAGACCTTTGTGCCTATTTGCCAGAGCCTGTGGTTTTGGCTCCTGGTCAGCGTGCCATGGTTCCTACGGGCCTTTCCTTTGCCATTCCCTCTGGCTATGAAATCCAGGTACGGCCCCGCTCTGGCCTTGCCGCAAAAAATGGCATCACCGTGCTAAATAGTCCTGGCACCATCGACAGTGACTATCGTGGTGAGGTTAAGGTCATCTTGATAAATCTTGGAACAGAAAACTTTACCATTTCTCACGGAGACAGAATTGCCCAGATGGTGGTGGCCCCAGTGGTTCAGGCCCAGTTCCAGGTGGTAGAATCCTTGTCTGCCACGGAGCGGGGACAGGGAGGCTTTGGTTCCACAGGAATCTAATCCTCGGCATGAAGTTTCCAGCCCTCTCGTTTCGGTCAAATCGCCATGTTCTCGTTACCTATTTAGTAAAGGAATTGTTGCTCTACTTTATCATTGCCTTTTTGTTCTTTTTCATGGTGTTCTTTGTAAATCAGATTTTGCTGATGGCAGAGGATATTTTGAAAAAGCGGGTACCCATTATGGATGTGGCCCGCCTCATGAGCTATTCCTTGCCCTTTATCATAGCCCAGTCGGCTCCCTTTGCCACCTTGGTGGGTTTTTTGATGTGCCTTGGCCGCATGATGACAGACAACGAGATTCTGGTGATTCGAGCCAGCGGCAAGTCCTTTATGGTGATTCTCCTTCCTGTATTGATTCTAGGAGTTTTCATTTCTATACTTTCCTTCTTCGTAAACGACTACTTGCTACCCCTGGGAACCATTTCATACAATAAACTTTACAAAGAAATCTTGTTCTCCGATCCCACCATTGAGCTGGAGTCCAATTCCATCAAGCGGACGGAGGATGCCACTTTGGTAATTGGAGAAGTAACTGATACCCTAGTGTCGGACTTGATTTTCTTTGACATTGATGACCATGGACAAATCCGTGTCATTGTTTCTGGCGCTACAGAAATAAATAATTCTACCGAGCCTGGGATTCTCATGAACTTGAGCATGGAGTCTGCTACAGTTTGTGCCTTTGATATGTCTGATGTAGGACGTTACGATGTGATGCAGGCGGGACAAACTAGCATGAATGTTTTTGCCAATTCCTTTTTTTCCGATTCATCCTCCACCAATCCTCGAGAAATGACCTCCTTTGACTTGTTTAAGTTCATTCGTCAGGTAAAAGAGGAGGGAACGGCCTCTACCTTGCAGATGAACATGTACAAGCTGGAATTCCACAAAAAATTCTCCTTGCCCTTTGCTTCCATCTTCTTTGCCCTGTTGTCCATGCCCCTTGCTATCTTGTTTGGAAAGCACAATGGGCTTACGGTGGGTCTCATTATTGGAATTTTTCTCTGTGTGGCCTATTGGGCTGCCATGATTCTTGGACAAACCTTTGGTATCCGTCAGGGCCTCAGTGGCTTTTGGACTATGTGGCTTCCGGATTTCTTTGTAGGTGTAGCAGGCATTGTATTCTACCTTATACTGGTGAAAAAATGAGATTTGTCATTTACTTATACCGCCGATTTTTACCAGTTTTTCTGGGCTCAATTTTCTTCTTTGCACTGGTGTTGGTGCTGGTGGACTTGCTCATGAACCTGTGGAGCTTTATTTCCCAAGAGGTGGCTCCTGGAGATATTCTGCGGGTTATTGTCTTGTATATTCCAAAAACCCTGTCCTTTTCCCTGCCGCTGTCCATCCTTTTTGCCGTGTCCTACACCCTCAGCGATCTCTATGCCAAGAACGAGCTGACAGCTGTTTTTGCCTCGGGGGTTTCCCTGTTTCACTTTACCTTGCCCTTGTTGCTCTTGTCCTTGGCTTTAAGTTTTGGCCTTTTCTTTTTTGAAGATAGAGTGGTAGTACCCACCTATGCAAAAAAAAATGAGCTACAGGATTCTTTGCTGAATAAAACACAGTCTCTCAACAACGATAGAATTGTTATTATCACCAAGCAGGGACAAATTGTGTACAAGGCTGATTATTACAACGATTCTGAGCAACGACTGGTGGGCCTTTTTGTGATTTTCCGTGATGAAAATAAGGTGTTGCAAAAAATTCTTCGTTGTAATGGAGCTTCTTGGAAAGAAACTTATTGGGAGTGTTTTGAGGCAACAGAATATGTGGTGGAAGGTGATTACATGAACAGTTATCCTGTTTCTCAAGAAACTATGCATTTACTTACAGAGCCTCCAGAAACCTTCAGAAACAACACCGTCGATGTAGAAACAGTATCCGTGGCGGAGGCCAAGTCCTATATCGCCCGTCTCCGTCGTGCTGGCTTGCCTGTGGCAGAGGCCACCTCCCAGTACTACAAGAAATTTTCCTTTCCCCTCATTGTTTTTATCGTAGTATTCCTGTCCATCGGTCTTTCTGGCAAGACAAGAAAAAATGTGTTGCTTATAAGTCTTGTTCTTTGTATTATGGCGGCAGTACTTTTTTATGTAAGCCAGATGGTTACCATGCTGTTGGCTCAGTTCGGCTACATTTCTCCCTTTATAGGAGCTTGGTTTCCCGTGATTTTGTTTATTATCCTGAGCATTGTCCTTTTGAAATTCGCTCGTACGTGAGGTTTTATATGTCTGATGTTTTGTCAATTTTCACCCAGCTCCACGCTGACACTTCCAGCAAGGCCCGCACCGGAATCATGGAGCTTCCCCATGGCCCAGTTCGCACTCCCGTGTTCATGCCAGTGGGAACAAGTGCCACCGTCAAGGCCATGACAAAGGATGATCTAGAAGAAATCGGCTTTGAGATTCTTCTGGCCAACACCTACCACCTGTACCTGCGGCCAGGAGTGGATATTGTGGAAGAAGCTGGCGGACTTCACGGTTTTTCCCTGTGGAACAAGAACTTTCTCACGGATTCTGGGGGATTTCAAGTTTTTTCCCTAGCTCCCTTCCGAAAAATCACTGACCAAGGAGTGGCCTTCCAAAGCCACATTGACGGTTCCCGTCACTTTCTCACTCCTGAATCTGTGGTGGACTTACAGCGCCGCTATAATAGCGACATCCAGATGCAGCTTGATGTTTGCACAGGCTATGGCATTTCCAAAAAGGATGCTGCAGAAGCCTTGCGTATCACCAGCGACTGGTCAAAGCGGGCCATGAGTGCTTGGCAGGAGGCTCAGGAAACTGGCTACAAGGGGCTGTTGTTTCCCATTGTCCAGGGTAATTTTTATGAGGATTTACGTCAGCAGTCAGCAGAATTTGTTGCTAGTCTCCAGTCTCCTGGCATTGCCATTGGTGGCCTGTCAGTAGGGGAGCCCCACGAAAAATACACGGAAATGCTGTCCTACACAGCGGCTTTGCTTCCCCAGGATAAGCCCCGCTATGTTATGGGCATCGGAACTCCAGACTACATTTTGGAAGCGGTAGAAAACGGCATCGACATGTTTGACTGTGTATTACCCACCAGAAATGCCCGCAATGGTTCCTATTTTACCCGTGATGGTGCCATTTCCATCAAGAATGCTAAGTACACCAGGGATTTTGGCCCCATAGACAGTGAATGCAACTGTAAGATTTGCCGACAATATTCACGGGCCTATCTTCGTCATCTTTTCAAGGAGCAGGAAATTTTAAGCTCCATGTTGGCCTCTTATCACAACCTAGCCTTCCTCCACCAAATGATGGCAGAGGTTCGTGTGGCAATCGAAGAAGATCGCTTTGCCCAATACAAGAAAGATTTTCTTCAGCGATACAATGGTGGTCGGTAATTTTACTGATTGAATCAGCAGGGAAAAATAAACTTGTAACTTATTTTAGAGTTTTTTTCTTTATTGGAAGAGTGCCTTCTTGTGGGTAGTCAAAGGAGTTATAATGAAGTGTAGCAAGTCAGCAGCCATAGCCTTTTTGCTCATGGGGTTTATTGGCCTTTCTCTCCACGCTAAGGAAACATCGCTTGTGCCAGAGCCTCGTGGTGTTCTTACTTCCAATAGCCCAGAAGACAAAAAAATAGAAAAAAAAGAAACTCAGGAGTCTGAGCGAGAAAAAGAAGTAAACACCTTAAATTATGGGCTTGATACAGAAATCATCACCATGCTAGAGGAGTTTATGGCCAATAAAACCTTCTACTATTTAGATGAGCTGGAAGGTATTTTGGAGCGTACTCGTTCTGTGGCCCTCCGTGAAAAAATTATCGCTTACTTTACTGCTGCCGAAGATGGCCGTATCGAAGATTATGCCTTGGAAATCATCGAAGATCCCTTTGACACAAGGAATTCCACGGTAGACCTCTTGTTCAAGTACGTCTCTAAGCTAAAAATTGAAGATGCAGGCCCCTTTGCTCGTAAGCTGCTAGAAGACGAGTACATGGAGTACTTTGATGGTGCTCTTGAAGCCATTGCCGAAGTAGGAACGGCGGAAGATGCCCAGTTTTTGGCAGAATTCATTAATCGGGAAGATCTTTCTGTTGCCCAGCAGCAGTCAGTAATGAAGGCCCTTGGTAGGCTCAAAGCGGTGGAAACTTGGGATGCCTTGGTGGAAATCGCCCAAAACGAGGATAAAAATACCTTTGTTAGAATGTATGCATCAGAAGCCATTGGTGCCATGGAAAAAAGCGAATCTGTGGAGGTTTTAGCCTCTCTTTTTGAAAGCTCAGATCCCAATCTTCGTGCTTCGGTTATCAAGGGTGTGTCCAATTTTCCTTCAGATGATACTGCCCGTGCCCTAATTATAGAAGGTATCAAGGATTCCCACTACAAGGTACGCCTAGAATCAATTGCCGCAGTAAAGACCCATAGTATTAAGGATGCTGCCGCTCACATTGTTTTCCGTGCAAAGAACGATCCAGAGACTGCCGTAAAATATGCCTGCTATGAAGCTCTCGGTATTTTAGGTGATCAAGAAGGTATTTCCTATTTACAGGATTTAATCAAAGAAAAGTATGTTGGTGATAGCATTAAGGTAAAGGCCAGCGAGGCACTTTTAGCTTATGGCAGCTCTTCTGCCACAGAAAGTGTCATTGCCCTGGCACGGGAAAGTCTTGCAGACAAAAAGAAGCTTCATCTTCGCTATGCTTTGGGAAAATTATTCGCTTCTACGGAAAATTCTGACTTTGCAGATATTTGCCGAGAATATCTTGCTTCCACAGATGTTGCTACAGTGGGAACAGGCTTGGACATTTATGAACGAAATCGTTTCTCCTCTGTACGACAGGCAGTGGAGGATATTGCAAATGCAGAAAAAAACAGTTCAAATAAGACCAAAGCCAAGAAAATACTTGACCGTGACTAATTTTTTAGTATAATTAAGATATTATATTTTTGCGGAGGCTATATGGCTATTGGTGATTCTGTATTCCAGCTTGTAACGTTCCAGCTTGGTGAAGAGCTGTATGGTGTGGATATTATGGATGTTAAGGAAATTGTAAAGATTCAGAACGTCCGCTCAATCCCGAATGCTCCGTATTATGTTGAGGGTATTTTCAATCTTCGTAGCGAGATTATCCCCATCATCAACTTACACAAGCGTTTCCGTCTTAAGAAGATTGAGATTAAAGATGAGGATATGGCTGATGAGTTTGAAGGTGGTTTTATTATCCTCAATATCGATGGACTTAAAATCGGTATCATCATCGACCGAGTTGCTCGCGTAATTTCTGTGAATCGTGACGAAATTAAGCCACCACCACAGATGCTCAGCGGTATTGGTACAGAGTATATCCACGGTGTTGTTCGTCAGGATAATGGATACCTCATCATCCTCGATATCCGTAGCTTGTTCAATCCCAAGGAACTGCGAAAGCTACTGGATATAAATTAATATGATTCAAACCTATAGTTCCACCATCCGTCGCAGGGAGATGGACGCTGTGCTCACTTGTATGGTAGACGAGAAAATCGGTCCCGGAGAGATGACGCGGCATCTTGTTCAATCTGTGAAGGAGTTCTTTTCTGTAGATGGAGCCTTTGCTTTCCGTAGTCCTGCCATTGCATTAAAATATGTGTTCAAGGCTTTTGGTCTAGAGCCTGGTACTGGTGTTATTATTTCTGCACTAGCACCTTTGTGGCAGTTGCAGGCTGTGGAAGAGTTGGGATACAAGCCAATTATTGTGGATGTTTCCCCCGATACAGCCTGTGTTACTGTGGAAGTGCTGGAAGAGGGCATCAAGCAAGGGGGCCGTCTCATTATCCTTTCAGAAACAGCTGGATTTTTGCCTGAGTTTGAAGGGATTCAAGCTTTGGGTATTCCCTTTGTGGAAGATGTTTCTTACAGTGTGGGTTCTTTCCGGAATCTTCCTGTGAAAGAGGGGGAAGAGCAACAAATTAAACGAGCTGGAACTTACGGTGTTTTTTCCATTATGGGGCTTGAAGAAGGAAATTCCATCACTGGTGGTGGGGGAGCAGTGCTTATGGCTGCCAATCGCCGTGATTGGAGTGTTTTGAAGCGGTTGGGAGAAGAAGCTCCCACCACGGACCTGCTTCCTGACTTAAATAGTGCTTTGGCCTATATACAGTTAAAGGAATATTCCCGTAATGAAGTTGTTCGACAGGATTTGTTTTCTGTCTTCCAAAAGGCTCTCATGGCCAGTAGACATAAGTGCTTGATGCGAACACCAGAAGGAGCTTCTTCTGTTAATTCTTTCTCTGTAGTTTTAAGTAGTGGTTTAAAAGATGTTCGTCAGTATGCCTCTCGTAAAGGCGTTGAAATTCAGCCAACCTTTAATGGTACTGTCGCAGCCTTTTTAGATGAACAGCTAGAAGGATGCATAAATGCCCGTTCCTTGTATCTGCGAACAGTGGATTTTCCTCTGTATCCAAGGCTTGGATCTACCCATGCTGCTACCATTGCAAAGGTTCTGGGAACATTGCCGTAAAAGGGAGGGTGTATGAGAACATGCTTGATTATCGTTAATGCCTACAAAGATGAGTGCATGGATTATGGGGAGATTGTCAAGCAATATCTTGAAACTCGAACTGTCCGTTGTACAACTTTCTTATTTTCTGATGCAAATAATACTTGTTCCTTCGAAGGCCATGATTTTTGTATAACAGTGGGTGGAGATGGAACTGTTCTATTTGCTGCTAGAGGATGTGCTCCCTTAGGAATTCCTATCTTTCCTATCAATTTTGGACATTTAGGCTTTATTGCAAGTATCCAAAAACGGGAGTGGATGGAACGATTGGAGGATTTTCTTGAGGAGAAAATTCCCTACAGCTCTAGAAGTCTCGTTCAGGCAAATCTATATCGTGAAAATACATTGCTTCGTTCCTTAACAGGTCTGAATGATATGGTTATTTCTCCAAAGGAATCTGCTCGCCTTGTAACCTTGGAAATGTCTTTTTGCGACAATCCCTTTGGTAAATTCAATGCTGACGGAATCATTGTGGCCACATCTACTGGTTCCACCGCCTATTCAGCCGCTGCTGGTGGCCCCATTATAGATCCTGGACTTCCTGCCTTATTGCTGATTCCCGTAAGTCCCTTTTCCTTGTCTAATCGCCCCTTGGTATTGCCTCCTCAAGGAAAGCTTAAGGCTGTAGTTCAGCCTTCCCGGGCAAAGTCTGTGGTGTTAACGGCAGACGGACAAATTACTGTTGACTTACATGTTGGTGATACAATAGAATTCCATTTGGCAAAGCATAAGGTATTATTGGCTGGTTGTACTTCCCAGCATTTTTATAGTGCCCTTCGTTCAAAACTTCACTGGTCAGGAGGAAATAATGCTTGAAAGCATACACATTTCTGATTTTGCCCTTATTGATTCCCTTTCCCTTGATTTTGAGGAAGGGCTTACTGTTTTAAGTGGTGAAACAGGAGCGGGAAAATCTATTCTGATTGGTGCTTTATCCTTTCTCCTTGGTGGAAAGGGTGGAACAGAGGTAGTACGTGCAGGAGCCCAGGAAGCCCGTGTGTCAGGAACCTTCTTTCTTACAGACCGCCACAAGGATGCCCTCCTTTGGCTGGAGGAACATGGAATGGAGAGCGAGGATGGTAGGGTTTTGCTGAAGCGCTATGTGAAGAATTCAGGTCGTAGTGGGGCATGGATTCAAGGTCAGCCAGTAACTCGTTCCGATTTGGCTATCTTTTCTTCCTTTTTGGTTGATATCCACGGTCAGCATGAGCACCAGTCCCTGCTTAAGGTAAGTCATCACCGCCGTTTTCTTGACTCCTATGCTGGCCTTACTGCCCAGACAGAGGCCTTCACTGCATTGTATTCTCAGTTGGTGGAAAGTCGCCGTCAATTGGATGAAATCAATCTTTCAGAGGCTGACCGTGACCGTCGCATTGAGCTTCTTTCTTTTGCGCTGGAGGAGATAGATGTTGCCCACCTGAAAGAAGGTGAGGACGAGGATTTGGCGGTAGAGGAACGGCGGCTTTCTCAATTTGAAGAGATTTATGCCGCTTTGGACAAGGCTGCTACAATCATTTCTGGTGGCCATGATGATACTTCTGGTGCTTCGGTGGTTGCGGCCCTCAAGAAAGCTCAGGGAGTGATTTCCCAGGCAGCTGCTGCTGATAGTGGACTCTCTTTAATCTCCAGTAGAATAGAAAGTGCCTTCTACGAAATTTCTGATGTGGCAGACGAGCTCAAGAATTATCTGCAAGGTCTTACCTTTGAGCCAGGTCGCTTGGAAGAGGTGCAGGAACGTTCAGCATTGTTGTTCAAGCTAAAGAAAAAATATGCGTCTTCTGTCCAGTCTCCTATTAGGGAGGTGATGGACTATGCAGAGGATGCCCGCTTGGAGTTGGAAAGTCTTTCCAGTAGCCAGGAAAATAAGGCTGCCTTGGAAGAGCGTGTCTCCACATTAGAGTCTGAAGTCTACACAGCGGCAAAGTCCTTGTCGGAAAAACGAAAGGCTGCTACAGCTTCCATGTCTCAAGAAGTAGAGGCTGTTTTAGCTCACCTTGGAATGCGTGGGGCAAAATTTGTGGTGTCCTTAGAGGAAAAGCCTGAGTCTGCTGGCGGTGTTATGCAGCGTTGTGGGCCCTACGGTATAGATGACATTGAATTTCTCATTAGTGCCAATACAGGTTCTCCTGCAAAACCCTTGGCAAAGATTGCCTCTGGTGGTGAAATTTCCCGAGTAATGCTGGCTCTCAAAACAATTTTGGCAGAAACAGATACGGTGGATACCTTGGTTTTCGATGAAATCGATACAGGAATTGGTGGCGAAATTTCGGTGGCTGTGGGGGCCCATCTAAAGAAACTGGCGGAAAAATGCCAGATTTTCTGTATTACCCATGTGGCCAGCATTGCAGTTTGTGCCGATAATCAGATAAAGATAGCTAAAAGTAGTAACTCAACCTCAACAGTAACCCAGGTTCGAGTTATTGATGGAGAAGATCGGGTGGAGGAAATCGCACGGATGTTGTCGGGAGACAGCGCTGGTGCAGATGCCCTTGAGTATGCCCGCTCATTATTATATGGGAGAGCAAGATAAATGGCAAAAATTGCGGCTGGAGCTCGTGATGAGTTCAATGCGAAGAGTGAACCATACAAGGAAGAGATAGAAAAGACTCTCAAAAGGGAAAAGGAAATTCTTTCGACAATTACTCCAGATGCAACTGATGCTGGTGAGCGTCGAGTTGTCTTGGCGGAGGAAATGATTTATATCGCCACCATTTATCTTACTATCAACAGTTTGTCAGAAGAATTGCTGGCGGTAAAAAATACAGATGCCCTCAACGAAAGTCGAAAGACCTTGTACAAGGCCGTCATTTATCTTGAGGAAATTGTTACGAATATTATTGATGCACCTTATTCTGATTATGAAGAGGCGCTCATTGCAATAGAGAATATTAGTATAGAAAAAAGATTTTTCATTGTCCGAAAGCTTGGACTTGCCATTAGAATGTTGATTGATGCATATGGTGAAAATACCAAGTGGAAGTGGGCATTTGTGGAGTTAAACGGACGTTTTGCCGTAGTTGCAAAGAATATGTTGGAAATCAAAGAGGCTTCCAGAGTCTTTTTTGATCCGAGTTCTCCTAATTACGACGTAACTGTACATTATATCCAGTTGGTACGCAGGCTCATTGCTCAGTCTGCCGATCAGTATCACCAGCGATACGAATTTTCTACCCATCGTATGGACGATATGCAAAAAGCTCTTTTGTATATTGCTGCTCAACGACGATTCTGCATTATTTTCGATGAAAAAGACGAAGCCGAAGAGCTCAAAAAGAAGGGGCGAGTACTAAAAGAAAAGATGGAACTTGACCATAAGAAGGGTATTGCTCAATAATTTTTTCCAAAAATCTCTTTTCTCTCTTTTCAGATTTTCTCCTGCTTGTTTTTTTTTAAAATAAGTCATAAAATATTTATAGAGTATTTTTATTTTTTTCGGAGGAATACGTGAAAAAGATTGTACTGATTGCTATGGTTCTGCTTTTGGCCGTAGGAATTGTATTCGCTGGTGGGGGAAAGGAAAAGGCTGCTACTACAGACGGTCGTCCAACCATTCGCTTGATTACTGATGCAACTGGTATTGATGACAAATCCTTCAATGCTGCTGCATGGAGAGGTATCCTTGAGTATTATGGTGATACTTGGGAAAATCAGGCTAATAGAGGAACCTTGTACGATGTAGTAACTTGTCAGACTCAGGATATGTATATTCCTACATTGAAGCAGGCTTCTGATGAAGGCTATGATCTGATTGTTACCACAGGCTTTACCTTTGCTGATGCCTTGAACGAGGTAGCTCAGTTGTATCCTGACCAGAAGTACATGATTGTAGACGTTGATTATGTTAATCAGCCTAATGTAATGCAGTTCATGTTCAGTGAAGAGCAGGGTTCATATCTTGTTGGTGTAGCTGTAGCCCTTCAGGCCAAGGAAGACGGCATTGAAAATCCCAAGTTCGGCTTTATCGGTGGAGTTCCTGGTGCTACCATTACCAAGTTTGAGATTGGTTACATTCAGGGAATCAAGTCTATCTTCCCCGATGCCCAGATTGTTGACTTCTATGCTAATGACTGGGGAAAGCCTGAGTTGGCAAAGACCCAGGCCAAGAACTGGTTTGATTCCGGTGTTTATGCTGTATATTCTGCAGCAGGTGGAACTGGAAGTGGAACCATTGCTCAGGCTAAGGAATATCGCCAGCAGGGCAAGAACGTATGGGCTATCGGTGTAGACTCTGACCAGTATGCTGACGGAATCTATTCTGGAGACAAGTCTGCTGTATTGACTTCTATGATTAAGCGGGTAGAGGCTTCTACAAAGTATGCCCTTGATTCCGTTGCCAAGAATACTTTTAACAGTGGTGTTGTTCTTTTGGATATGGCTGCTGATGGTGTTGGATATTCTGCTGCAAACCCAGAGCTTTCTGCTGCTGTTGTAGAGAAGTTGGAGGCTTTGAAAGCTGATATTATCAGTGGAAAGATTAAGGTTATTGGAACTTATAAGGAAGCCTTGGCTGCAGGAGTTGCACCTGCTGGTCTTGGTGCTATGGATAACTAATTTTATCTTGTAAACTGAAAAGGGCTGTTCATGTGAAATACATTTTGCAAAGGTATTTCATCTTGGACAGCTTTTTTTTAAAGATTTCAGGAGGAATGGTGTGGATAAGTATGCAATAGAAATGCTGGGGATAACGAAAACTTTTCCCGGTGTTGTGGCCAATGACAATGTTACCTTATCAGTAAAAGAAAATGAGGTTTTGGCACTTTTAGGTGAGAATGGAGCAGGTAAGTCAACACTTATGTCCATTCTCTTTGGTTCTTATGATCCTGATTCTGGTGTCATTAAGATTCGTGGAAAGGAAGTTAAAATTAAGGATCCTAATGCCGCCACGGCTTTAGGGATTGGAATGGTTCACCAGCATTTTAAGTTGGTGCATAATTATACTGTTGCAGAAAACATCGTTCTTGGTATTGAACCCACTAAACACAAACTCTTAGATTTAGCCACTGCAGAAAAGCGGGTACAGGAGTTGTCTGAAAAATACGGATTGATGGTAAATCCCAAAGACAAGATAGAAGATATTACCGTTGGAATGCAGCAACGGGTTGAGATTTTAAAAACATTGTATCGTGATGCAGACATCATTATCTTTGACGAGCCTACCGCCGTTCTTACTCCCCAAGAAATAGATGAATTGATGGATATTATTCGCCGACTAAAGGCTGAAGGCAAAACGATTATCCTGATTACCCACAAGCTCAAAGAGATTAAGGCTGTTGCTGAACGCTGTACCGTTCTCCGCCGGGGAAAATATATTGGTACCGTGCAAGTTGCTGATGTTAGTGAGCAAGAACTGGCAGAAATGATGGTGGGTCGTGCTGTAAAGTTTGAGATTGACAAAGAGCCTTGCAAGCCAGGTGATACCATTCTTTCAATACAGAACATTTCCGTAAAAAATACTCGTGGACAGCTTGCCGTAAAGGATTTATCCCTTGATGTACGTTCTGGAGAAATTGTAGGTATTGCAGGTGTTGACGGAAACGGCCAATCTGAGCTGATTTTTGCCATTACTGGAATGAGTCCTTTGGTGGAAGGAAAAATCTTGTTGCAAGGACAGGATATTTCAAATTATTCCATTCGTCAGCGAGTAGAAGCTGGAATTGGCCACATCCCAGAAGACAGACGAAAGCATGGCCTAGTATCCGAATTCTCCGTGGCAGAAAATATTGCCCTGAAAAACTATTACAAGGCTCCCTACACAAAGCACGGCTGTCTTTTGGATAGCCAGCAGATGAATACCACCGCTGCCACCTTAATTCAAGACTTTGACATCCGTGCTGGAGAAGGCCCTGCCACAAAGGCTGGTAGTATGTCTGGTGGAAATCAACAAAAGGTAATTATTGCAAGAGAAATCGAGCTTTCTCCCCAGCTACTAGTTATTGCCCAGCCCACTAGAGGCTTGGACGTTGGTGCCATTGAATACATCCGTAAGCGTATTGTGGCAGAGCGAGACAAGGGAAGGGCTATTTTGCTTATTTCCTTTGAGCTAGATGAAATCATGAACTTGTGTGACCGCATCGCCACTATTTCCAAGGGTGCTATCGTTGGTGTCTTTAATGCCGGTGAGGTAACAGAACGGGAAATCGGTGTCATGATGGCTGGATCAAAAAAGGAGGGTACAGTATGAAATCACAGGTAAAACAGGACAAGTTGACAAATCTCTTGCTTCGTTCAGATGGAGCTGTTTCTGTCCTTGTTGTTTTATTGGGCTTTCTCTGTGGTACCATTTTGGTGGCACTGGTGGGAAGAAATCCTTTGAACATGTACAAGGCCATCCTCCAATCCCTCACTGGTTACAATATTGACCGAGGAGTTTGGAATATTCGCTATGTGGGAGAATGGCTGAACCTTTCTGTTCCCTACATTTTCTGCGGTTTGGCCATGGCCTTTGCTGCTCGTACTGGTTTGTTTAACATCGGTGGTGAAGGACAATATATTATGGGACTTACCATGGCTCAAGTTATTGCTCTTTTGGGACCACAGATACCTGTCCTGCATTGGGTTTTGGCTATGTTGGGTGCCATGCTATTGGGTGCCATTTGGGGTGGCATCGTGGGATTTTTGAAGGCCCGCTACGAGGTTTCGGAAGTTGTTGCCACCATCATGTTAAATTATGTGGCCCTCTATCTATCTCGCATTATCATTATGGCCATTCCTGGAACTAATACTTATAAAACAGTCAATTTCCCAGAAACAGCTTCCTTGCGGGCAGGTTTCTTGTCAAGCCTCACCAATGGCTCCACCTTGAACTTGGGTCTTTTCTTGGCAATCGCTTCAGTCATCTTGTACTGGTTCTTGATGGAAAAAACAAACTTAGGCTTTGGCTTACGTGCCACAGGCTTTAATAAGGATGCTGCCCGTTACGGTGGAATTCCTGTCATTACCAGTGTAGTAATTTCCATGGCGGTGGCAGGTGCCTTTGCAGGCCTTGGTGGTGGTGTAGTGGCTCTTGGTTCCTTCCGTTATGGACGAGTTTTGTCAGGCATGGATAATTACGGCTTTACTGGAATTGCTGTTGCCTTGGTCGGTAATAATACTGCAGTTGGTACTATGCTAGCAGGTTTGTTGTTTGGTCTTTTGGCTGCTGCCCAACCTTTGATGCAGTCAAAGCAGATTCCCAAGGAAATTACCTTCATTATTCAGGGCTTGATTGTAGTCTTCATCGCCATCAGAACGGGAATCAGGCTCTTCCTGCTGTGGAGACAAAAAAAACTACAGGAAAAAGAACGCTTGTCAAATCAAATGACAGAAAAGGAGGGTGAAAATGAGTAGTATTCTTGGACTCATTCCATCTGTATTGATGATTGTTTCTCCCATTTTGATTACCGCCGCTGGTGGAATGATTTGTGAACGATCTGGTGTTGTAAATATTGCTTTGGAAGGACTGATGGTAATTGGTGCCTTTACGGCAGCATCCGTTCATGTGTTGTTAGAGGCCACAGTTCCTGGCTCCATCTGGATTGGTCTGCTTGCAGGGGCCATTTTAGGAACAATTTTTTCTGCAATCCACGCCTTTGCTGCTATTTCCCTGAATGCAGACCAAACAGTGTCTGGTACTGGAATCAATCTTTTGGCCAACGGTGTAACAATCTTTGCTGCCCAAATCCTTTTTTCCATGGATAGATCTGCTCCCTTCCAAAACGGAATGATGCCTGGTCTCTTTGGTATTTATCCCACCGCTCTCATTGCCCTAGTGGTGATTTTGGTAACCTGGTTCCTGTTGTATCGTTTGCCCTTTGGCCTTAGGCTCCGTGCCTGTGGTGAAAATCCCGGTGCTGCCGCTTCTGTTGGAATCAACGTAAAGGGATTACGCTATATTGCTGTCCTTGCTTCAGGCTTTTTAGCTGGTTTGGCCGGTGGATGCTTGGTGTTTACCCAGACAATTCAGTTTACCTCCAACACAATCAACGGTGCTGGGTACATTGCTTTGGCTGCAGTTTCCTTTGGCCGTTGGCGTCCCCTGGGAATTACCGCATCCTCCCTGTTGTTTGGTGCAGCAGTAGCTTTTTCCATCTATGTGGTAAACATTCCCTTCTTGAAAAATCTCCTTCCATCGGAATTTTTCAGTCTCTTGCCCTATGTCATCACCTTGTTGGCCCTGGTGGTATTCAGTGGCAAGAATTATGCTCCTTTAGCATCTGGAAAGCCCTACGAAAAGGCTGGAAGTTAAATTTAATTTGACAGCTAGTATACAGTGTTGTATACTAGTTTTATAAGATAATTCTAAGGAGGCCGTAAATGGCTAAAGTAGAACTGAAGGGAATCGGAAAGATTTACGATGGTAATGTTCGTGCTGTTGACAATGCCAACATCACCATTGAAGATCAGGAATTCGTGATTTTCGTAGGACCATCTGGTTGCGGTAAGTCCACCACCTTGCGCATGGTTGCAGGTTTGGAAGATATCAGTGAAGGAGAGTTGTACATCGACCAAGAGCTGATGAATGATGTTCCACCAAAAGACCGCAACATTGCTATGGTATTCCAGAACTATGCCTTGTATCCTCACATGACGGTATACGATAATATGGCATTTGGCCTTAAGATTCGTAAGACTGACAAGGCTGAGATTGAGCGACGTGTAAACGAAGCTGCCCGTATCTTGGACATCGAAAAGCTGTTGGACCGCAAGCCCAAGGCTCTTTCTGGTGGACAGCGTCAGCGTGTTGCTGTTGGTCGTGCCATCGTTCGTAATCCCAAGGTATTCCTTTTCGACGAGCCCCTGTCTAACTTGGATGCAAAGCTTCGCGTTCAGATGCGTGCCGAGATTTCCGATCTCCATCACCGCCTGAAAGCCACAATGATATACGTAACCCACGATCAGGTAGAAGCCTTGACCATGGGTGACAAGATTGTTGTTATGAAGGATGGTAAGGTTCAGCAGATTGGTTCTCCTCTCTACCTGTACAACCACCCAATCAATAAATTCGTTGCTGGGTTCATCGGTTCACCTCCAATGAACTTCTTGACTGTTAAGATTGTAGAGAAGAACGGAACGATTCTTGCTGATGAAGGTACTTTTGAGGTTGTTCCTACTCCTGAGCAGGCAGCAAGACTTAAGGCCTATGTTGGTAAGGAAGTATTCTTTGGAATCCGTCCTGAAGATATGCAGTACACCAAGGAAGCAGCTTCCAGCAACAACATGCAGATGAAGGTTTCCATCATCGAGCCACTGGGAGCAGAAACCCACCTGTATTTGGCTACAAAGAGTCAGCAGGTTATTGCCCGCACAGAGCCCGATAACACCTTCCGCATTGGAGATGTGGCTAATTTTATCCCCAATATGGAAAAGGGTAAATTCTTTGACAAGGAAACTGAGTTGAACATCTGTGAAGATGTGAAAACTGAATAGTTTTTAACTCCCATTTGAGAAGATGCCGAATGAAGGGATAACCTGGATTTCGGCATTTTTTTTAACAAAAATCTTAAGTTTTTATAGATTTTAGATATTTTTTTTATTTTGTACCCCGCTTGACTAGCTGTAATGAAAATTCTATTATATGTAGACTGTGTTATTCCGATATTCTGCAGATGAAAAAGGCCGACCAGTCAAAAAGGCCATTATTTATACAAAAGAAGAACATGCTATTTCTCCCCAGAAGATTGACCCAGACGCTCTTTTTATAGTCAAGCAACTTCACAGCCATGGGTATGATGCCTATATCGTTGGTGGGGCAGTTCGAGATTTATTGGTTCAAAAGGAACCCAAGGATTTTGACATTGTAACTGATGCAACACCTTCAAAAATAAAGAAGATTTTTAGAAATTCTAGAATTATTGGCAGAAGGTTCCGCCTTGTTCACGTTTTCTTTGGTCCAAAGATTTTTGAGGTGAGCACTTTCCGTTCCATTTCTGATGGATCTGTGGGCAATAGCTTTGGTACCATGGATGAGGATGCCCTTCGTCGTGACTTTACCCTCAATGCCCTCTACTATGACCCATTGAAGGAGCAGGTGATTGATTACGTTGGTGGACTGAAGGATATTCAAAAGCGGATTATTCGCCCTGTCATTCCCTTGGATAGGATTTTTACAGAAGATCCTGTTCGTATGCTTCGGGCTGTAAAATATGCAGCCACCACTGGTTGTACCATGCCCCGCAGTCTGAAACGTAAGATTTGCAAATCAGCCCATCTTCTTTCCCCAGTGTCTCCCTCTCGGTTGACAGAGGAGTTGATGAAGATTATCAATAGTGGTCATGCCTATGACATTATCAGAGCTGCCATGGAAGTAGACTTGTTCATGCATCTTCAGCCTGCAGCCACCGCCATGATGTATGCCAACAGTGAATTTAAGGCCAGTTATTTCAAGCACTTACAAGAGCTTGATGCCTTTCATGCCAGAGAGCCTGGAGCACGACTTGGTTCACGATTATCTTATTTGATTTATGATTTTACTGCAGGACTGACGGATTGGAAGGCTGAGGTAGATCAAAAGTCTGCCACTGCTGAATTGTATAGCAGAACTTGGGCTCAATGTAGAAATTTCGTCCTTCCCATGAATCCTCAGCGAACGGAGTTGGAGTTTGCCATTCGTACCGTATTGCGACAGTTGGGAGTTTCTGTTCATATTCCAAAACGTGCCTTTTCATCTTGTAAGTCAAATGTAACATCAGATAAGCAAGATCAGGGAATTATTGGTGCTGTTAAAATGGCAACAGCTCATAACAAAAAACCTCACGATCAAGGTCACGAACATCACCATAATCGAGATAGGCTTGATGCAGCTGTAAGCAGAAGACGTCATTCTGGCAGAAGACGGAGCAAGAGTGCTGTTTCAGCCGCCATTGCTACAGGTAGCTGAAATTACAGTTTGATTATTTTTGCTTAATTTTATCTGTCTGAGTAATCTTGTCGATAATAATGCTTACCTCTTCAATCAAGATACCAGTATATTTTTCAATATTGGAGATAATGTATGACTGAAGATTGTGGATGGTGCCAGTAAGCTGGGTTCCAAAGGGAATGTCAATGGTAACCACCAGTCGGTAGCCTCGATCATCAGTCTTAATATGAAGTTTCTTTACCCGGATTTGTGGGTCGTGTTCAGCAACACAATGCATGACCATCTGGGTAATGGCTGCTTCTGAAATTTCTATACGTCCCTTTTTTGAGAATTCTGGTCGCACCACAGATTTTTCAGAGACTTTAGAATTCTTATCCTTTTCACTAGTAATAGTCAGACCTTTGAAAAAAATCTTAACCTTATTGTAAAAGATTTTTGGATAATCCCGCTTAATTTCGATGGAGGGAACGGGAATAACATGTTTGCCTTCCACCAATCGGGAACGTTGGGCTGTTTCGATATCTTCTTTACTGGCTACATCGGTAATTTCGATGATTTTTGAGGGGGCAGGGAGCTGTAATCTGATGGCAATCTTTTGCACCATCTTTTCAGAGGTACCAAGCAAGAGGATTTTCTTGATGTGGTTTTTCTGTAAGGCCTTTGCCACTTGGTCTCGGTGGCCCTTGTCGTCAAAAAGGGCCACACGTACTGCACCCATGTAGGTTTTTTCTCGCTTGGCTGTTTGTCCTGCCACAATCTTGTCGTTTTGGATCAAAAGTCCGTCATCAATGATTGCATCAATGCCATATTTTTCTGCTACCAACTTTGCACGGAAACTTTTTCCTGTACCGCTGGGACCAACTAAAGCGAAAACTGTTATACCTTTAAATGCAAGAATAATATCAGAAAATTTCATGGGTCTATATAATATATCCCTTTAATTCCATTTCTGGCAAGTGTGTAACAAGTATATTTCTGAAATTTTCAGAAAGAGGAGCTTCTACAAGGGGGGGGAGCTGCAGAGGATTGGTCGTGGGAAACCTCATTTTCCAAGCATGGAGAAAAAAATCCTGATGGGATTGTTCTTGTATTTGAGATATCTTCCCCTGGGGTGATTTTTTTATATTTCTAGTAATTATAGCACTCCCTCCATAGGCAGTGTCTCCTAACAGGGGAAATCCGTGATAGCTACAGTGAAGCCTGATTTGGTGGGTTCTTCCAGTGGAAATTTCCAAGTGAACAAGGGTAATAGGTCTTCCATGAAAAGTGCCACGAGCTATTGGAGTTGCCTTTGTATGGGCTTTTTTTCCATCTTTACTGATTTGCGACTGAATAAAGCCCTGGGATTTGCCTTGAGCCTGCCGTGCAATTTCTTCCTGCCAAATCTCTTCATGGGGTATGTGTCCTTCCACCAAGGCAAGATATTCCTTCCCGATGGTATGGTCTTTTATTGCTTGAGAAAACCATTGGGCTCCTAAAAGGCTTTGGGAAAAGGCTAGGATACCTGTAGTTTTTCGGTCAAGGCGGTGCAGGGGCCCAGGACGGAAGGAAAGGGAGGGAGAGCGTCCTTTTTCTTGCTGCATTTGGAGATATTCTTGGCTAATGATTGTGTCCAAGGACAGGGAAATGTTCTTTCCTCCTTGAACTGGTATGTCATAGGGTTTGTTGATGATTCTAATATGCTGGTTGAGAAATAAATCTGAACCAAGGGAAAGCGTACTGTATACCTGTTTAATGTTTTTTTGTTGAGGTTGTGAGTGAGATGCTCCATTGAGTAAGAATGCTGCAATATTTATATTGTCGCCAAGGTTTACCTTGTCTTCTGGCTTTGTTTTTCCCTTATTTTTTCTTACCAAGCCTTTTCGAAAATATTTGTATATCATGCCGAGGGAGTGGTCAGGCATAAGCCTACGGACAATTTTATCTATTCTGCGGCCTGCATCATTTTCATCAGCGGTAAAATCAACGAAATCCATTGTTGTATTGTATAAAAAATTTGATGGT
Source organism: Treponema sp. (assembly GCA_017629095.1). GTDB lineage: Bacteria > Spirochaetota > Spirochaetia > Treponematales > Treponemataceae > Treponema_F. Next base: position 27,658 of record JAGBXW010000006.1, read on the forward strand.
GAATCTACTAGACAAAACTCATCTTAGTAGTAAAATAGAATAGATATGATTTCTTCTACACTAAGACAATTACAGTCTCTCTTTGCTAATCCTGTCTTTCTCTCTTGTATTTTCAGTTGGTTTTCTGCCCAATTTATTAAGACAGTGATAAAGCTTTTAGGTGGTCATGTCTCTAGTGTCAAGGAATTGTTGGAATTGTTACTGTGGCGTACTGGTGGAATGCCTTCTAGCCACTCTTCATTGGTATGTACCTTGAGTACTACTATCGGGTTTCGCGCCGGCATTAATTCAGATATTTTTATCTTGGCTCTGTGCTTTGCTCTGGTTACCATCCGTGACGCTGTAGGTGTGCGACGTGCCAGTGGTATTCAGGCACGAGTTTTAAATGAAATTGGAAAAAGTTTGGAGGATAAGGATATCCTTAGGTTTAAGCCAATCAAAGAGATTCAAGGTCATAAGCCTGCAGAAGTTTTTGTGGGATGTTTTTGGGGAGTGGCCATAGGAATTGCTTTTTCTGTGTTGTAATGTACCATGAAGCCTTCCTTGCCTGTTATTTTCGCCAGCTTTTTTGCCCTTGTATCGGCAATTGTTCTTGTTGTATGCATTCGTCTTCCAGTGTCCTCTTTGTGGAATGGGTATAATATACTCTATGCCCCTGTGGAGCTTGATGAGCACCTTGTTCTTCAAACTCTAGAAAAGGCTGGAATCCACAATGTCATTAGTCTCTCAAAACAACAGCAGCCAGTATTTTCTTCTTTTGCACCTGTTCAATCCATTGTAAGTACACAACAGTCTTATTTGAATCAGCGGGAAAACTATTTTTTTGATCGTTCTCGGCAAGTACAACTCTTTTATGTTCCCTCCACATCAATACGACAAGCTCAAAAGGCCGTAGATTCCTTGCAATCACTTCCAGGTGGTGAAGCGTCTGGTTTGGAAGGAAAGATTTCCTATCCTTGGATAGTTTTATTGGTAGTATTTGTTGTTTTTGGAATTTTGGTAATTCTTTCCCAGGCTCGTAATTTTATGCTGATGTCTGGTTTTTTCCCCTTGTTATTTACAGTCTGTACTCCTTCGTATAGTGGAGCTTGTGGAGTTATTTTACTTTTATATAGTTTCTTTTTGTGTAGTATGCTCTGGAAACGAAAGGAAATGCTTAAGACTATTAGAAAGAATTCCCTTATCTTGTTGTTTGGTTTTGCTGGAATTCCTATTACCTTCATTGGCTCTTGGAAAGAAGGCTTGCTGTTTGTGCTGACAATTTTTGCCTCATTGACCATGTGTTATATTCTGGAACATCTTATCTTAAAAAACTCAAGGGGATTTATTCCTGTACCCATTAGAAGTGCTGGCCTTGTGTCGTTTTCTTCTTCTGTGGCCTCTTTTACCTTATTTATTCCCGCTGTGGCAGCTATCGTCCTTTCTGTTGCATTGCTTTTTTTTGGATATTTTCCGTCAGATACTTCAATAAATGGCTTGTTTCTTCCTGCTCCTGCAAGGTATACTGACACCATGTCTTTTGATACTGCATCCTTTCAAGATAATAGACAAAATACTTATTTAGAAGAGGAGTTACCCTCTCTTGTTCATTATGTTGACTGGGTGTGGGATACCTTGACTTATCCCTATCGTTCTCTCCACCAGTCTCAGGTTTTTGAATTGGTCTCTGGGGGAGAGACACTGTCGGTGCCTCTGTATCAGATGAATCAGGAGGGAATTATCCAAGAGGAGTATGCCGTGGTATATTCCCTTGATGATTTGTTTATCTCCTCCGTTATAGATGAAATTAAAGAGGATGGCTTTCAAATAGAGAGTATACTAAAAAAACAAAACTGCTTTACCTCCGTTGTTTATCGGAGAATGGGAGATTTCTTGTCTGGTGGAGCCCAGGGACAAAATTTTATCTTTTTGTCTCTTTTTGCAACCATCTTAATCTCTCTTATAGCAGGCATATTTATATGGAGAATCCAAAAATGAAGATGAAGATTTCTGATTTATTGCCATACAAACATGTTCGGTATCAGGAGTCCACCAATGCCTTTTTGCCTCAGGAAGCTATTATTCCGTTGTTGCAAGAAAAGGATACAACCACTTTTTGTACAGTAAAAGAAGGTGATGTGGTAAAAGAAGGTCAGGTTTTGGCCACCAGCAAAGAATTATATGGTTCTGTTATTCATTCTTCTGTGCCTGGGATTGTTTCTCAGATACAATACATTACCGACCCTGATGGAAGACGTGTTCATGCAGTGAAAGTTCGGCTCCAAGGAGAATTTTCTCTGTATGGTAAGCCCCGCAAGGCTGCAGATTGGAAGAGTTTTCCTCCCAGCACCTTGCGTCGTATTATTGCTGACAATGGTGTGGTGAATACCTTTGGTAGGGCTGTTTCTCTGGTGCACCAGATGGACAGACTAACAGAAAAAAATACTCCCACCTTGGTTGTCCGTTTGTTTGACCTTGACCCTAGCTGCTTTGTGGATCAGTTTATTTCCGAGCAACATACTCTTGAGATTGCGACAGGAATAGAGATTCTTGCTGCTGCCTTAGAAACAAAGCGGGTAGTGGTACTTGTTCCTGAAAATTTTACCCCAAAAACTGAACTCCTTTTGCCTGAAGGCGAAGTGGAATATATCAAGGTAGAGACTGATACGTCATACTATCCTGTTGGTGGAAAAAGAGATATTATTTCCTACATGAAAAAACGGCGGAAAGATGTCCGTGTTTCTTTGAAAGATTTATTTATTGATAGTTCTACACTATATGATGTGTATGAAGCCGTAGTTTATAACCAACCGGTAATCGATAAGTTCATTCAGATTGCAGGTCACGCTGTATATGGAGAAGGAATACTGAAGGTGCGTCTTGGCACCAGCATTCGTTCTTTGATTGCAGAGTTTGGTGGATTTATAAAAGATGGTGGAAAAATAATTGTCAATGGAATATTGATGGGTCATAATGTGACAGATCTTGATACTCCCATTACCAAAGAAGTGAAATCGGTTAGCATTATTCCTCCAAAGGATGTAATGAATCCTGCCAGTTCGGAATGTATCCGCTGTGGAATGTGTCGTACGGTTTGTCCCATGGGGATGTCTCCTGATATTTTGTATGGACATTATGCCTTTAATCGAGAAATTTCACAAAACCATCTTAATACTTTGCGTAATTGTTCGGACTGTGTTCTGTGTAATGCTGTTTGTCCTGCACGGTTGCCTTTGTGCCAAAGTATCAAGCTTTTAAGAGGAGCAATCAATGAGAAAAAATAATGTCCTGACCTTGCGTCCTTTCCATTATGTAACACCATCTATCTCCACCATGACTATAGGCATGCTTTGTGCCTTGATTCCTCATATTATCATGTTGGTGGTTACCTCCAGTTATCAGTCTTTGTTCATAATTTTCTCTTGCATTTTAGCTTCTTTTGGTGCAGAAGCTATTGATGCCTATGTAGTCAGAAAACGTACAATGAATATTCCAGTTACCTTGTTGCAAGGTATTTTGATTGGAATGTTTCTCCCTCCCATGTATCCTGTTGTGGCGGTTTTCTTCATTATTCTTGTGACGCTTTTTATTGCAAAGTATCCCTTTGGTGGACTTGCGGGTTCTTGGATTAATCCAGTGGCCATTTCCATTGTTATGGCATATTTTGTTGGGGCCATTTGGTTTCCTACCTTTATTATTTCCCCACTGTATTTGCAATCTCAAAATGTTTCCTTGATGCTGATTCACGATGGAGTATTTCCCATTTGTTCCTTTGACACAGCTGTTACGAGTTTTTTGAACAACAAGGTTTTTTCTCCCTTGGGAACAAATATTCCAGACGGCTATGTTTCTCTATTATGGGATACGGGAGCTGCAATTCCTGCCTTTCGCTTTAACTTTTTCACGTTGTTAGGTTCCTTGGTTTTGTGTTCTCTCCGTTCTTTACGTCTTGAAGCTCCTGTGAGTTTTATCTTTACCTATGGTTTTCTTGTTTGGTTGCTTTGTCCTGTTTTTGCAGGAGGTTCCCTAGCCAGTGGAGATGTATTGTTGGCCTTATTTACTGGAGGAACCTTATTTAGTGCCTTCTTTGTTTTACCCTGGTTTGGAACAGTACCCATGACCGTGGTTGGTAAGATATTTTATGGAATTTTAACTGGTATTGCAGCCTTTTTCATTTCTGGATATGGACTTTCATCTGTTGGAGCTATGTTCTCGATTTTCTGTGGTAATATCTTTTCCCTTTTGATTCAGATGATGGAACATTGGCAGAGTGAAAAGAAACTTATGGGTGACGTTCATCCTCATCATCAAAATCCTCAGACACAGGAGCATAATTAATGGATCCTAAAAAACTTGCCCTACACCTTGCATTTTTTCTCGTGGTTGTGCTGGTACTCTTTGGTATTTTAGTGCTCATGACCTTTGCTTCCCGTGATGTTTGGGATAAGGGATTACAAAGGCGTGTCTCCCAAACTATTGATCGGTTGTATCCAGGTGAATATGTTTCTGGGAATAAACTTGTTCTTCAGGGCCCCTATGCCACTTCTGCTGCAGCCTATGAGTTGGTTCCCGTTTCTAACCAAACTATAGGCCCTGTTTATGGTATTATTGTTCGCATTGCAACCTTATATGGTCCCCTTCCTGCGGTGTATCGATATTCAACAACAGCTGGTGCTGAGTTTATTGGCTTTGCAGTATTTGATTCCCACATTGGAAAAGAAGCCGCCATTACGGAAAGTCTGCGAAATTCCGTACAAGTGTCTCGTTGGAAAAAACGTATTCCAATGCTTCTTGGTATGGAGAGTAAGTGATTATGAATAGAAATACAGTTTTTATGTATATTGCAGTATCCTTGGTGATGCTGGTTCCAGTGCCAGGAAGACTTTATTATGGAATTCCTGTTATTGTTGTATTGAATTTGTTGATGGTATTGACAACGCTTTTTAGTAAGTTTATGGATTTTATGAAGTTTTATTCATTAAAGCCAATGAGTATCTTGCTATTGATGGTAGGAATCACTATTTTTTTCCGTCAGCTTTTGATTTTGTATTCTCCAGTTACTGCATTGACCATGGGATTCATCTTGTACATGCCCACTATAGCAGCCTTGATGTTGGGTCGCTTTTTTGACAACCGGGGAATGCATTTGAAGGTGGCCCTCATAGGAAACATGAAGGAATCTGCTTTTTTCTCGATTTATGCCTTCATATTTTTCCTTTTGCGAGATATTGTAGGATATGGAACAATCTCATTTCCTGTTCCGTCAGGAATTGTGAAACTGGAGTTACCCACCTTGTCATATTTTAGTCCCTTTACCTTTTGGGCTTCTATTCCCGGAGCCTTGGTTTTGTCTGGTCTGTTGTTGGCAGCCCTTTCCTTCATACGAAAATATTGTGGAATCCTTGAAAGAAGTGCAGAGTTGAGACAGGAGGGACAAAATGATAATTGAGTGTCTTTTTTTCATTTTGTGTTCTGTATTTTTATACGGAATCGGCTTAAACAGGGCTATCATTATTTCTTCTTCACCAAAGTCATTGGGGCTTTCCTTTATAAAATCTCTTTTTGCCTCAGTTTCTACCGTGGCCCTCTCTTTTCTCATAATCCAAAACCTTTTGGTGCCCCTGTCTTTACAGGAGTTGTATCCACTTGTTTGCATCCTGATTTTTTTGCTTGTTGCAGTTTTTATTGAGGTTCTTATTCGTCTTACAGTGACTTCTATTGTTACCGAATTTTCTGTTTCGTTTCTTTGTGTTCTTCTTGCAATCAATGAAAGTTTGACCCTTGTGGAAGCGATTTTGTTTGTTATGTGTTGTCTTATCTCTTTTTATATCCTTATTCCTGTTTTGGCAGCACTGAGAAAACGAAATGAACATGCAAATCCTTTGCCAGTGTTCAAAAATTCCTTGATCTTGTTTAGTCTTGCGATTTTGATTTTATTTGTTCTAGTCTTTGATGCTTCATGGTTAAATGGAGGAATAGGTCGATGATTGTTACCATATTGCTTCTTGTACTTTTCATAATTGTTGTCAGTTTGATTACAATTTTTATTTTCTCTATTTTGATTCCATCCATTAGTCAGGATAAGGATAGGGTACAGAAATTTATTTTCGCTGCAGATGAGTTGAAGATTTCTAGCCATCCAAAAAAATCCCTAGAAGATGGCGGTATGAGGGCCTTGGTGTTGTGTAGCCATGACAAGGAATTTGACCAGCGTCGCATTGAGTACCAAGGGCCAAAAGATTGTGTTTTGTTTACAAAATTGTATGAAACAGAATATGATTGTTTCCAGCAATGTCTTGGCTTTGGAACCTGTGTGACCCATTGTCCCCAACGTGCCATTCAGATTGTAAACAATACTGCGGTGGTTTTAGCTGGTTGCATTGGTTGTGGGCGTTGTGTTGCATCCTGTCCCAAACACATCATCAAGCTTTTCCCAAAAAATGAAGTGCATACCCACATTCCTTGTGGAAATATTGAAGGTGAAACAACCTGTACTGCCTGCCAACGGGAGAAAAAAACTGAAATTCCTCCTCGACGCGTTCTCAAATTGTGGAAGCTCTGTTATAATATTTTTTATAGGAAATAATAGGAAATAACAGGAAAGGGTAATGGGGACAATACATCTTTGTCTTGAAGTAAACTGTAATTACACGGAACTCTATTCTCGAATGAACCCAGACCTTGCATATCAGCAGGCCTTGGGATCACTCTTTGATTCCCAGTATCATGAGTACTATAAGCTTTTGCAGTTTTTGTATGCCCATCCTTCTTGTCATCTTTCTGTTTCCATTTCTGGTCGTCATCTTGACTGGTTTGCCCGTAACCATCGGGAATTTCTGTTGGTGCTTTCAGAATTGATTGGAAGAAAGCAGGTGGAGATTCTCGGTGGAGCATATTACAACCCTCTTTTACCCACCATCTTGCCTGTGGACCGTGTGGGGCAGATTGAATTGTATACAACGGCCCTTCGCCGTCATACTGGAAAGCGGCCACGGGGAATGGTTGTTCCCAACAATGCCTGGGATCCTAGCCTTGTCTCTTGTCTCAAGAACTGTGCCATGGACTTTGTTATGATGGATAGCCGTCTCATTCCCCAGGGGACAAATACTTTTTTGCCTTATATTGTTCAGGAACAGGGAAAAATCATCTATGTTTTGGGACAAAATCAGCAGCACAGTCCCTTTGAGGTTAGTTGTACCGATGGTGGACTTGAAAAGGATCATCTTGTTTCACCAAAGGAATATCTTAGCTACCTGGAAAAACAAGTTTTTGACTCCTGTCCCGAAGCGGAACATCCCCTTGTTTGCATGAGCTTGAGCTTAAAGCAGATGAATCACTTGCTGGAGTCTCAATGGCTACAGCAGTTAGATGGTATCATCAACCAAGAGCAGGTAAGTCCAGTATTCCAGTGGAATCTTCCATCTCGCTATATTAAAACTACCCAGCACTACCAAAGAACATATATTCCTGCTGGAGTGCTTCTCCCAGAGCAGGCCCCTCAGTTTCAAGAGGGGCATGATGGTAGGGATTCAATTTTAACACCCTATGACTATCTGCTGCAAAATACAGGAACCTACTTGTTGTATTCCAAGATGATGTATCTGAGCATTTTAGTGAGCCAAAGTCGAGGTGATAAAAACAGGCGAAAAATTGTTCGTGACTTGTTGATGGAATCTCAATCAGGTGAATCCTATGTGGTATATGCTACAAAGTCAAGTTGCAGTTCTCAAAAACATGCGTATCGCAGTCTTTTGCATGCAGAGAAAATTGTGCGGGAATATATCGGTTTTTTTGATTCAGTGACTTCTTACGATTACGATGCTGACGGAATCCGTGAATATATCTGTCAATTTCAGCCTTACAATGCCTACATCCAAAGACGAGGTGGTTCCATCTTTGAGTTTGATGTTTTCCAAACCTACAGAAATTATGCTGGACGGGGAGAAGAAGGTTCTGGCCTTTTCTTGGATTATTTTCTGGATGATTTTTCTTCTGAGCGCAACGATGCATTTTCCCGCCAGCTTTACAAGGAGCGTGCCTTTGATGGTAAGCGGAAAAATATTGAGCTTAGTGCTCGAGGAACAGTGGGGCCATCACATCAGCCAGTAAGTTTAAAAAAGAATTACGTAGTTTCTCCTGATGGTATCTTGGTGCAATATATTATCAAGAACGAGGGACGTGAACCCTTGAAACAAGTTTTTGCTGTTGATTCTCACATTTACCTTGATGCAGCTGGAAGTCATAAATTAGACACGGAACTGATTTGTGGCCAAGAGGAAGAGCTACAAGTGTTCCACAGCCAGCTTCCAGAGGGCAAGGGACGAAAAGTTTCCCAAGTGCGCTTCTCCGACCAAGAAGTTTCCTTTGTCTTTGTACTGAATGAACAAGCCCACCTTCAAATGGATGCAGAACAGGGGAAGCTCTTAGTATCACTTTGTTGGCAACTTGAAATTCCTCCTGAACGAGAGGTAGAGAAGAACATTAGCTTTGTTGTGTTACCTCGCAAGACTACAAAACGGCTTTAGTTGACTAAACTCCTGTAACCCTATAAAATTGTAACGGTTTTCTCTAACTTGGCTTCATTTTAGGGGATTTCATATATTTTTTTTATATTTTATGGTGTTTCAATGAACAGACGATTAATCACTTCCGCCTTGCCCTATGTAAATAATGTTCCCCATCTGGGCAATTTAATTCAGGTTTTATCTGCAGATGTATTTGCACGTTTTTGTCGCAGTCGTGGCTATGATACCATGTATGTATGCGGTACCGACGAGTACGGAACTGCCACCGAGACCCGTGCCCTGGAAGAAAAAAAGACACCTCGTGAGCTTTGTGATTATTATCATGCCATCCACGCAGAAATTTACAAGTGGTTTGAAATAGATTTTGATTATTTTGGCCGAACCTCTACGCCCCAGCAAACGGAGATTGTGCAGCAACTCTTTTTAGATCTAGATAAACGAGGTTTTATCAAAAAAGACTCCATCCAGCAGCCCTATTGTCCCGACTGTCAGCGTTTCTTGGCAGATCGCTTTGTCCGTGGTATCTGTCCTCATTGTGGTTACGAAGATGCTCGTGGAGACCAGTGTGAAAGTTGTGGCAAATTGCTGGAGCCTGTGGAATTAAAATCTCCCCGCTGTTCAACCTGTGGCACAGAGCCTGTAATTAAAGAGACTCGTCATTTATACATTGATTTACCTGGCATTCAAAAGGATTACGGTCCTTGGATGGAAAAGGCCAGTCAGGAAGGACGCTGGGCTAAAAATGCAGTACAAATGACCCAAGCTTGGATTCGTGACGGCTTGCATCAGCGGGCCATTACCCGAGACTTAAAGTGGGGTATTCCCGTTCCCAAAGAGGGCTTTGAAGACAAGGTATTTTACGTCTGGTTCGATGCCCCCATTGGCTACATCTCCATTACCAAGGCTTTGGCAGACAAATTGGCTGAGGAGGGAAAAGCTTCCTTTGATTGGAAATCCTGGTGGCTTCCTGCTGAATCAACAGAAGCTGCTGGAAAGCCTCCTGTGGAGCTTTTCCAGTTTATTGGTAAGGATAACATTCCCTTCCATACTGTTATTTTCCCATCCACCCTCATCGGTTCTGGCCGTGATTGGACAAAGCTCCATCACATGTCCAGCAGCGAGTACTTGAACTATGAGTCTGGTAAATTTTCTAAGTCCAAGGGAATTGGTGTGTTTGGTACCGATGCAAAGGAATCTGGAATCCCTGCCGATGCTTGGCGTTTCTACATCTTCTACAATCGCCCTGAAAAGTCTGACACCCAGTTTATGTGGAAGGATTTCCAGGAGAAATACAATGGTGAGCTCATTGGAAACTTAGGTAACTTGGTAAACAGAACCCTAACCTTTGTTTCTCGTTACTTTGATGGAAAGATTCCAGAAGGTATTGTTGATGAAGCATTATGGCAGCAGGTAAAGGCTAGTGAAGAGAAAATCACCAATCTTTTGGAATGGGCAGAGCTGAAAGATGCCTTCCGGGAGATTTTTGCCCTGTCATCCATTGCAAATAAGGCATTCCAGGATGGAGAGCCTTGGAAGACTCGCACTACAGAGCCAGAAAAAGCAGCATCCCTCATTATGAACCTGTGCTATATTATCAAGGACTTGATGATTGTGGCTCATCCTTATATGCCGCAGTTTACAGAATTGGTAATGTCATATTTTGGCAAGAAGATTGCAAGTCCTTTGAGCCACTGTCCTGCAGAAGCTGGTAGTCTTACTTGGAATGACCTTGGCCAGTGCAATGGTTTGGAAACAGTTTGTGCCCCAGAAATCTATTTCAAGACCATGGATGACAAAACCATCGATTCTTATCGTCAGCGATATGCCGGTAGCCAGGCAGAGCGTTCTGCAAGTGGAGAGGCAAGTAAAGAATCTAGTGCAAAAAAGCAGGAAGGGAAGAAGGAAAAAAAGGCAAAACCTGCTCCCAAGGAGCCTGAAAAGGCCGCTGATCCTGTGGCCCACTTTAATCAGCATATTGCCTTAAAAACAGCCCGAATCCAGAAGGTGGAAAAGCATCCTGAGGCTGATAAGTTGTATATTGAAACCCTAGATGATGGTTCTGGTAGTGACCGGGTCATTTTGTCTGGACTGGTGCCATATCTGACTGCCGACCAGCTTTTAGGGAAGACTGTTATTATTGCAGACAACTTAAAGCCCCGCAAAATGCGTGGAATCGAAAGTCGTGGTATGCTTCTTGCAGCTGATTATACTGATGCCGATGGCAAAGAATGTGTAGAAGTCCTTGATTGTAGCTGGACTAGACCTGGAACTCCTGTTGTATTGGAGGGAGCTGATCCTGCTGCACAGAAGGATGTAGAAATTGATGCAGATACCTTCTTTGCTGTGGATATCGCCGTTGTAAACAAGACCGTTACCATTGGTGGCGTTCCCCTTATGGCAGGAGGCAAGGTTATCACCACCCAGATGACCGTCAACGGTGAGATGCACTAATTCCCATGGAGCTGTATCTTTCAGCACAGGAGTTTCCTGCAGAATTATCTGCAGAGTTTTCTGCAGGAAGTCTTGAGCCCACCCACTTTTTACAAACTGACTTTTGGGCCTCTTTTAAAGAGGCTCACGGTTGGAAGCCTCTTCGCGTTTATGGAAGCTATAAGCCGAAAGATTATCTTTCCCAGTGGACAGGAAACAATGCTGCCTGCTTTACTTGTTCAATCCTCATGAGAAGTTTTTCTCTGCCTGTAGTGGGAAAAGTTTCCTTAGCTTACATTCCCATGGGAGTAGAACTGAGTCAAACTCCTGAAATCATGACAGAAACTGTTGCCTATGGTAAATTTTTGTCTGATTTTTCATACAGTCTAAGAAGTTTTCTTGATAAAAACACCCTGTGTATTCGATTTGATATTCCCGTTGATCTTTATTCTTTAGAAGATCGGGATACTTATCGTAAAACAATTCCCTGTAGTTTTGCTCCAGATAATATTCAGCCACCAGATACTGTGCTGGTGGATTTAACAGCTAGCTTGGAGGAAATCCTTGCTCGAATGAAGAGCAAGTGGCGTTACAATATTCGTTTAGCAGAAAAGAAGGGAGTGCAGGTGCGGCAAGCCTCTTTTGAGGAAATTGATGTTTTTTATGATTTGTATAAAACAACCTCCCAAAGAGATGGAATTGCTATTCACCATAAGGAGTATTACAAGGACTTGCTAGAACGGGGGGAAAGGGATGCTGCTTCAAAGGTGGATTTATATATTGCATCTTATGAAAATGAGCCTTTAGCAGCTATTATTACGCTGTTTGCTGGCAAGGAAGCTGTCTATTTATATGGAGCTTCTTCCAATAACCACCGTAATCTTATGCCAGCCTACCTTTTGCAATGGAAGGCTATGGAGGCTGCAAAGGTTGCTGGATGCCAGGTGTACGATATGTATGGCATTCCCCCCACCGATGATGAAAATCATCCCATGCATGGCTTGTATCGATTTAAAACTGGCTTTGGTGGACAAGTTGTTCATCGGCCTGGTAGTTTGGATATTCCCTTGAGTCCTTTGTATAAATTCTATGTTTTAGGGGAGCGATTACGGAATTTTTGGTACAAGCGGGTAAAAAAGTTGCTGGCTGGTCGTTAGAATCAGTCTAATGATGTATAATTTTGTATAATTTTTGGAGGAAATATGAGCCAAGATGGTATGGAAAAGGATAAAGAAGGAGTTGTTTCTCAGGGAATATCTCCAGGAACCTACGAGGTAGCTCTGGAACGGAGCAAGAAGCTAGAGGCAGAAATTGCTGCTAATCCTCAAAAGTTCAGGGTATTGACTGGAGATCGTCCCACTGGTCGTCTTCACATTGGACACTATTTTGGCTCTTTGCAAAACCGTGTTCGTCTTTCCAAAATGGGAGTTCCCACCACCATTTTAATTGCAGACTATCAGGTTCTCACGGACCATGATGCCTTTAATGAGATTTCTCAAAACACAAAGCAGCTGGTTATTGACTACTTAGCCTGTGGTATTGAACCAAGCAAGGATGTCATCATCTATCCTCATAGCTATGTGCCAGAAGCAAATCAGCTTATGTTGCCTTTTTTGACCCTTATTTCCAATGCTGAGTTGGGAAGAAATCCTACCGTAAAAGAAGAAATTCAAGCTGCGGGAATCAAAAGTGTAAATGCAGGGATGTATACCTATCCTGTACACCAAGCCTGTGACATTCTTTTCTGCAAGGCAAATGTGGTGCCTGTGGGAAAGGATCAGTTGCCTCACTTGGAAATGACTCGTACCATTGCCCGTCGCTTTAACGAGAAATTTTCTCCCAAAAAACCCGTATTCCCTGAGCCCCAGGCTTTGTTAAGTAAGACTCCCAGCATCCTTGGTCTAGACGGTAGCCAGAAAATGAGTAAGAGTCGTGGAAATGCCATTATGCTTTCTGCCACCGAGGACGAAACTGCAGCCCTTATCAAGAAGGCCAAGACCGATGCTGATAGAAACATTACCTATGACCCAGACAATCGCCCAGAGGTGGCAAATCTGTTGATGCTGATTTCTCTTTGTACTGGAGATGAGCCCCAGCTGATTGCTGAGAGACTTGGTGACGGTGGTGGTGGAGCTTTGAAGAAGCTTTTGACTGAATCCTTGAATGAAACCCTTCGTCCTATTCGTACTCGTCGTGCTGAACTGGAAAAGGAGCCTGAATACATCAGAAAGGTGTTGCTTGATGGTGTAGAGGTAGCCCAGGCTATGGCCCAGGCCACTCTGAAAGAAGTTCGCTCTGTTATGAATATGGAGATTTAGCTTTTGTCAGAAACCCCTTACCGCTCATTTTGTTGTGGTGAGGGGTTTTCTTCTGTAGATTGCTTTTCTTCAACTAAAGACTTTCCAATTAAAAATTCCAAGGTGGCTGTTACATCTCCTGCAATCATGTATTCAGTGAGTACTGGATATTTTGTAAGAATTTCACCAAGATTTACCAGGGCAGAAAAATTATCGCTTTCGGTAATTTCTTGGGCCCCAGTTCCTTCGATAATGCTATTAAGATAGGCATTTTTTGCTGTGAGATACAGGCTTGCATCAGGCATCTTTACATCACGAATATCTGTGGAAACAATTTCCAACCAAGGTGATTTTTTCATTAATTCTGTAGCTTCCACCAATTCTTTTGCAGTGATAGTTTGAATTAGTAGTCCTGTGGTGTCATTTTGTGTCTCTTGGAGCAAGTAGGAGGTAATGGCAATGTTGAATTGATGAAGCTCATCTCGAATCAGCTTTTCCAGTGCCTCTTGGTTCTGAAGGTTATGCTGTTCCACCAATGAGATTAAATTGTCTTGATGTATTTTTGCCTTGCTTTCCACAGTGATGGCATAGGTGAAATCAGGATTTCCCTCCAGTTTTGTGGCGTACAGTTGTGCTGAAGGAAGGGCTGCGCTAAAGGTGTCTGTTTGGGTGATGGGATCTAGGGAAAAGATTTTCAGCTGGGTGTTGGTAGGTAAAAGTCTCTCCCATCGCCATAGGAATTTTCCAGATTGAATAAGCTCTGGGTATACGCCACTTGTTTTTGATTGGAGAATGCCATACTGACCCAAAGGCACGTCGAATTGAACCCAGCCAAGGTAAAAGACTATTCCGCCAAATAGGATAAGTATAATCAAGGAAACAAGGGCTTTTTTCATTTTACTAGAACCGCCTAAAAGATAAGTTATTGAAGAAACAAGCACTAATAAACCACGTAAAAATTGACGAAGCATAGTGGTTTGCTTATACTATATTATATCTAGGAAGGGGTTTTGTCTGCAAGGTTTCGTATGAGAAAAAAAGAGAAAAAAATAGAGCCACATTATAGACATCCCTTGTTTCAGCTTACCAATAGAGTCCTTGTTTTTTTTAGTTTATTTGTCGTTGTCTCCATCTTTTTTTATATTACTGGTAGTATTAACCAGTTTTTAGATTCCAGTCTGCTTTTTATTTTGGGAATCCTACAGGTTGCTTCTGTAATAACCCTTGTTCTGTGTGTTTTCTCTTTTATTCAGGTAGTAGTTTTCTCTATATATTATAAAGAATTATTTTATCTTTGGCATTTATTCTACATTATATTTTCAATTGTTGTGTCAGTCATTGGTTTTATCTTCTCTGGTGTTATCACTGTGCTTTCAGCTGGAATGTAGGCTTGACAGAAAACCACTGCCCATTTATCATTTAAAAGTTATGGCTAAACGATTGTACGGAATCCGCGGTGCTGTGTGTTGCGGAAATACTGCACAGGAAATTCAAGATGCAGTGTATGATATGTGCTCTCGGCTTTTTGCTGAGAATGGATTGCAGGGAGATGATTTTGTATCCCTCCATTTTACCATGACTGGAGACCTAGATGCTTTGAATCCAGCAGCGGCTCTTCGTCGCAGTGCCTGTGGAGACTTAGTTGGAACTGCAGCCTTGTTTTGTAGTGCCGAAGCTCCTGTTCAGGGGGGCTTGCCCCGCACTATCCGTCTTTTAGTGACCGCCTACATGGAAGAAGGCCATAAGCCTGTTCATATTTATACTGGCGGGGCAGAGGTGCTTCGTCCCGATTTTGTCCAAGCTCAAAAATCATCTCATCAGGTTTCACCATGAGTTCACGATATCCAAAGAACGTATGGCTTGTCAGTCGAGAATATGCAGGAATAGCTGAGGCTGGTGGCGTCAAGAATGTGGCCTGTTCTCTCTGTGAGGGCTTGGCCAACAGAGGAATCCACGTCACCTTGCTGATTCCCCGCTACGGTTGTACTGATTTTGTCTTGACTACAGGCTATACTCCAAATGTCATTCCTCCCCAGCATATTTATGTGGATGGCAAGGATTACGTGGTATCCTTTGACAAGGCTCAGGTTGGCAAGGTGGAGGTTATCTTTGTTATCCACCAAATCTACAGTGAAAAGGCTGGTGTCTACACCTATACCATGGCAGACGAGCGTCGGAACAATAGCCAGGTGCGGGGCACTGGTTTTCATGACGCCTTGCTGATGGATGTGCTTTTTCAAAAGGCCGTTTTAGTGTATGGCATGGTTTCCCAAGCTGTTCCCCAGATTATCCATTGTCAGGATGCAGCCACTGCCCTGATTCCAGCTATGGCTCGTTGTGGAGATGAGTTTAAGGAAAGGTATGAGACCGTCAAGTTTGTTGTAACGGTACATAATGCAGGGCCTGGCTATCATCATGAGCTCCACGGTCTTGATATGGCTGCTTCGTTTACTGGCATTCCCAGCTCTGTTCTTGCAGACTGCATGAATGGCAATGCAGTAGAGCCATTTTTGGCTGCTGGCCATTTTGCCGCCTTAACTAC
The DNA here is from genome assembly GCA_017629095.1 of Treponema sp. Classification (GTDB taxonomy): domain Bacteria; phylum Spirochaetota; class Spirochaetia; order Treponematales; family Treponemataceae; genus Treponema_F. Next base: position 43,431 of record JAGBXW010000006.1, read on the forward strand.
CGTGTCTCCCTGGTATGCCCAGGAATTGATGGATGCAGAGAACAAGGATACTGTAGGGCTTTCCCAACTCTTTATTGACAAGGGATTTTCCATTACAGGAATCACCAACGGCATCGATTGTTATCGTTACGATCCCTCCAGCAAGCATTCCTCCTTGTTGCCCTTTGCCTTTTCTCCTGAAAAAGGTGTTATGGAAGGAAAATATAAGAACCGCCGTTACTTCATCCAAAATTATGCCTCGGAATCCAGCAAGATGTTGTCCAACGAGTTCATTCGTTCTGGAAGTATTTCTGATAGCGATATAGAAGGAAAGCGGGGAAAACGGGCTGTTTATTTTTGTTATCACGGAAGAATTGCCAGCCAAAAGGGAATAGACGTTTTGGCCGATGCTGCTGCTATGCTTTTGATTGCCCGCAAGGATGTACGATTTTTGTTGGTGGGGCAAGGGGAATCTGCATTAGAAAATAGATTGTCTCAACTGGCAATGGATTTTCCTGGTCAATGTGTGTATTTACAAGGATACGATAGGGCTGTTTCTCGGCTTTCCACTGCGGCGGCAGACTTTATTGTATTGCCCAGCAAGTTTGAACCCTGTGGACTTGAGGATTTCATTGCACAGCTCTATGGAACGATTCCTGTGGCCCATGCTACTGGTGGTTTACAAAAGATTATTCATGGGCAAACAGGTTTTCTCTATGAGAATAATTCTGGAGAAAATTTATTTTCAGTTATGAATGAATTGGCAGATTTAGCAAGAAATGATTTTACAAAGTTGGAAAAAATAATTTCTTGCGGGGCAGAGTATGTACAGAAGAACTATGACTGGACTTCTGTTATCCACGATAAATATTTGCCTTTCTATTGCGAACTATAATTTTTAATTTTTTTGAAAAAAAATTAAAATATGTATTGACACTTTTTTGTGTTTGCTATATATTCATATACGTTCGTTACCGCCAACTTAGCTCAGCTGGCCAGAGCACGTGATTTGTAATCTCGGGGTCCAGGGTTCGAATCCCTGAGTTGGCTTAATGAATGGGGAGGTTCCCGAGCGGTCAAAGGGGGCAGACTGTAAATCTGTTGGCTCCGCCTTCGAAGGTTCGAATCCTTCTCTCCCCACTTTAGGGCGTTGAACTCAAAGTTCAACGCCTTTTTTTATTCTACTTTCTTGGAGTAAATCTTGGCTGGTTGGTATTCTCCTGATGGACTTCATTTTTCCTGTACTCAATGTTCTCATTGTTGTCGTCATGAACCTGGTTTTGTGTATTTATCTCAAAAAGATTTGACAAATCTTTGTCTATACTTTAACCTAAAAGAACAACAATTTATTGAACAGTATTGTCGTTGGGTTCCTTACTACGACGGTAGTGAAGTCCTTTGTCTTTTGGAGAAAGAAAATAACGATTGTATCTTTTGGGATTCAGGTTGTGCCGCCTATGGTGCCCGACCTGTTCAGTGTTCTACTTATCCATTTTGGTCGTTTATTGTCAAAAGTCCAGAAGCTTGGAAGCAGGAAGCTACAGAATGTCCGGGAATCAATTGCGGTGAATTACATTCGGCTTCCGAAATAGAAGAGTCTATACGATGTTATGAGGAAAATGAACCTATTAGGAGATAGGAGGGATAATTATGGATATCCGTTTTTGGGGAGTGAGGGGGTCTGTTCCCACACCGCTTACAGGCCAGCAGGTTCAGGCAAAGATTGAGGCTGTTGTCCAGAGAATTTCACCTCGGGATATTGTTTCCCTGGATGCTCGTGAGCGTTTTCTTGCATCCCTTCCTCCATCAATTTTTGGAACTGTAGGTGGAAATACTTCCTGCATGGAAATTCGTGATAGTCAGGGAAATGTCTGTATTCTTGATGCAGGTACTGGTTTGCGTGAGTTTGGTAAGCGTGGAATTCCTGCTCCAGACAATACCTATCACATCCTGTTGTCCCATTTTCATTGGGATCATATTCAGGGGTTGCCTTTCCTAGATCAAGCCTATATGAAAAACTGCAAGATTATTTTTTATTCAGTCTTTCCTTATGCCAAGCAGTTACTTTCCCGTCAGATGGACTTACCCTATTTCCCTGTTCAGTTTGATACAGGTTTTTTTGCAGATATTTCCTTCCAATTGATAAAGCCTGGAGTTCCTTTTCAAATTGGGGCCTTTACCATTGTGGCAAAGAAAATGTCTCATCCTGGCAATTCCTATGCTTATTCCTTTGTAGAAGGGGATAAGAAGGTGATTTACGCCACAGATGTGGAGCTGTCCAGTGCCGACTTTGCTGATTGTGAAACTAATGTTTCTTATTTCACAGATGCCAATGCCATTATTCTGGATACCCAGTATACCGTGGAAGAAGCTCTGTACAAGGCTAATTGGGGGCATTCAGCCTTTTCTTTGGCGGTTGATTTTGCTACAAAATGGAATATCAAGAAGATGTATCTTTTCCATCATGAGCCCACTTATGACGACAAGAAGTTGAATTCCATTCTTCAATCTGCCCAATGGTATGCCCAGTACGTAGCAAATACCGACATGGAATTATATCTTGCCCAAGAAGGTCTTAGTTTTAGTATATGAACGATTCAGAAAAAGATCCTCTCATTTTTACCTATACGTTTACGCCTCAGGAAACTGCAATCCTTGCTCGTTTCATTCGTTGGCAGGGATTGCCTGATGGCTTGGAGCGTTTTAGCAAAACGGTTGTTGATACCATGTATAATGCCATGACCATTGATGATTTGGAGCATTTCTTTAATAAATAAATTTGTTATCTACCGATTTTTTTCGTTATATTGGAGTTATTGTGATGCGAAAAATCTTTCTTACCTGTCTTATTGTTTTTTTTGTTTTGATTATCATCCTGGGTGGAATGGGAGCTGGTTGGTGGTTCTTATCCCAAAAGCCTGTGGCCCAGGATCAGGTATCTGCAGTTTCCTATAAACTAGAAGTGCCATCTGGAACGGGGATAAAAACAGTAGCGGCAACATTAGAAGCTGAAAATATAATCCGCTCTCAATTAGCTTTTTACTTGTTGGCCAGAAAGGAAAATCTACAGTTAAAAGCTGGTGTATATGAAATTCAATCTTCTATGGAATTAAAAGAGATTTTTGACTTATTGGAGTCTGGGCGACAAGAGCATCTTGTGGTGAGTATTCCAGAAGGATTGACCCTTTCAAAGGTGGCTGCATTGTTGGAATCAAAAGATGTAATTTCTGCAAAAGATTTTCTTATCGCAGCAAAAAATCCAGCCTTGTTGGCTGAATATCAAGTTCCTGCCTCTAGTTTTGAAGGGTATCTTTTTCCTGACACCTATTATTTTATTCCAGGAATGAAGGCTGAAGCTGTAGTTCGGATGCTTGTAGATACATTTTACAAGAAAATTGCCAGTATTGAAGGATTATCCCTTCTTTCTCCCCAGGAATTGTTTGATGTAGTAAATCTTGCTTCCATCGTGGAGCGGGAATATCAGGTTACTGAGGAAGCCCCCCTTATTGCCAGTGTCTTCAAAAACAGATTGAATAGAAATATTGGCCTTTATTCTTGTGCCACTGTTGTGTACATCATTACAGAGATAGAGGGGCGTCCTCATCCAGAAATTGTTACCAACAAGGATTTAAAGCTGGATAGTCCCTATAACACCTATAAGTGGGCTGGCCTTCCACCTGGTCCCATCTCAAATCCTGGACTTGTCGCCTTGAATGCCGCCGCAAATCCACCACAAACTCCTTATTTCTATTTCCGTGTTACAAATGCTGGAGATGGTAGTCATCATTTTTCAGAAGGTTTTCAGGAGCATGTGGAAATGGGTCAGTTGTACATCAAGCGGGCGGCAGGGAATTAATGGGAGGAAGGATTTCTGAGTACACAGTCCAGCAGGTAATGGAGCGGGTTGATATGCCTGCCCTTATCGGGGAATATACCCGGCTGGAACGTCGTGGAGAGGAGTGGTGGGGATGTTGTCCCTTTCACACAGAAAAAACACCTTCCTTCAGTGTGGTTCCCAGCAAGGGGATGTATTATTGCTTCGGTTGCCATGAAGGTGGTAGTGCCATTGATTTTGTCAAGAACATGGAAAAATTGTCCTTTCCAGAGGCTGTGTTGTTTTTGGCAAAACATGCGGGTGTGGAAGTAATTTATTCTGGAAACCAATCAATTCAAGAAGAGGATACCTCTTTAAAAGACCAGTTCATTGACTTGTATACTCGTGTTGCAGGTTCCTATCATTATTGTCTTACCTCCACTGTGGAAGGAAAGTTCGCTCTAGATTATATTTTGAATCGAGGGATAACTATGGATACGATTCAAAAGTTTCAGTTGGGCTATTCTCCTGCAAACCGCTACTGGCTCAGAAAATTTCTTCGAAGTAAAAACTATAGTGATGGATTTTTAAACGATTCTGGGCTTTTTTCAAAAAAATACCCAGAGATTTCATTTTTTAGTAATAGGCTCATGTTTCCCATTACCGATCGTCAAGGAAAAACTGTAGCCTTTGGTGGTCGCCTGCTGGAAGGAGATGGCCCTAAATATGTGAACTCTGGTGATCTTTTGCAGTATCAAAAGGGTAAGACCCTGTACGGTTTTCATTTGGCTCGTCAAAATATTCGTAAGGCTAAGTCGGTGATCTTTTGCGAGGGATACATGGATGTCTTGGCCTATCACCAATGTGGCTTAGGACATGCGGTGGCCCCCTTAGGAACAGCCCTTACCCATGATCAAATCAAGTTGGTGCAGCCCTTTGTGGAAGAAATCTACCTGTCCTTCGATTCCGATAGAGCAGGTAGAGCAGCTACCTTGAAGGCTATTTTGATGTGTCGTCAGTTAGATATTCCCGTTCGGATTATTTCCTTGAAGGGTGGAAAGGATCCTGCAGAAATTATGGTAAATTTTGGTGCTGATATATTGACAAATTTCGTAAATGGTGCTAAAATTGATGGAGATTATTTGTTATCTTTTTTGGCGACAGAACATCAAATAGATACCCCAGAGGGTAAAACAAAAGCTGCATTAGCATTCTTTCCATACATTGATGCGCTTAAATCTGATATACAAAGAGAATCATGGTTGACACGTTTGTGTCAAGTATTGAATCTGAATATAGAAGCTGTAAAGAAGGATTTTTCAAATCGCGTCGCAGCTGAGTCGCGGGTTCAGAGCCATGGACAAGAGGTAAAGGACGCTAAACCTCTTCAAATACGGTTGAATGCAGAGTTGCGTTCCGTATTAGCTGTGGTTGCAAATCTTGATACATATGGGTTAATGAGGTCAAGTCTATCCCCGGAGGACTTTGAAGATCCGGTGGCTAGGGAATTATTCATTATTCTGGAAGAATGTTATAGGGAAGAATCAGTCCTACATGGTAGTGTACTGGCAAAATGCAGCAATGAGCAATTAAAAAGTCTAGTTGCCCGAGTTATTACCTCTGGCGAATATTCAGATAATCACGAAAAGGTTATTGAAGATAGTATTCGTCACATCAAGAGAAATAGCCTTGAGCGCAAACGAAGTCGCCTGCTGAATAAAATCCGCCAGTTAAGTAGCACCGCCACAACCTATGAAGAACAGAGGCTTCTTGAAGAATTAATTTCAGAGAAAATGAATATTGATTTTGAACTAGATAGTAAGGATGCACGCTGATGGACGAATTAGATTCGGCTATTGAAAAATTGATTGAATACAGTAAAGAAAAACGTTCCATTTCTTGGGATGAGTTGAATGGAATGTTGTCTTCTGAGATTTTAAACTCTGATAAAATGGAGGTGGTTTTATCTGAGTTAGCAAAAAACAACATCCAGTTGGAAGATGATACTGATGAACTAGATAAGGTTGAAGATGAAGACGATTTTGTTCTTGATTCAGATGATGATGATGCCGTTCAGGATGAAGATGCCCAGAAGGTAGCGGAAGAAGATAGCGGAAAGAAGCGCCTTATTTCTGGAGATAAGGATTCTAGTGGTGATGATCCTGTTCGCTTATATTTGCGGGAAATCGGTAAGGAAAACCTTCTAACTGCAGAGCAGGAAGTTGAGCTTTCCAAGAAGATGGAAGACGGCGAAAACATCATTAAGGACGTGATTAAAAATTCTGGAATCCTGATTCCCGAATTCTATAATATTGGCGTAAAAGCCTTTTCTCGTATCGATATTCAGCCTGGTCGCAATAGAAAGGAAATTAACGAGGAGATGACTGAAAAGCGTCGTCTCAAGACTTGCTATAGTGAATACATCAAGCCTGTTTTTACTGACATGAAGGCCTATATGCAACTGAAAAAACAGTTGTATGAATCAGACCAGACAAACCAGATTTTTAAGGATCCTCAGTTGGTTGCTTTGCGGGAAAAAATTATGGTTTCTCTTCAGCGTGTTGAAATCCAGTCTGAGGAAATCGAGCGTTTTTCTTCACGATTTATAGATGCAACCCGTCGTATCAGTGAGTATCGCAACCGCCAGGATAAAAAAGCAAAAGAGCTCCGTATTACTGACTTCAGTGATCTGAGAAGTTTGGGAAAGCGTATTGCAATGAAGTCCGAACGGGCAAAACTAGAAGCTGATTTAGGAATTTCTGCCGATGAGATTCGTGAGATTTACACCCAGATTCAGAAAATTAGCCGAAAGCTCAGAAAGCTTGAGTATGAGTTTGAGAACGATGTTTCTGAAATCATTTCCATGTCAAAGGAAATTAACCGTGGACGACGCATGATGAAGGAGGCCAAGAATCGGCTCATTAATGCAAACTTGCGTCTCGTTGTTTCCATTGCAAAGAAATATACCAACCGTGGTTTGCAGTTCTTTGATTTGGTACAGGAAGGAAATATCGGTCTGATCAAGGCGGTAGAAAAGTTCGAGTACCGCAAAGGGTATAAATTTTCTACCTATGCAACTTGGTGGATTCGTCAGGCTATTACCAGAAGTATCTCTGACCAAGCTCGTACCATCCGTGTACCTGTTCACATGATTGAGCAGATTAACAAGGTAGTACGAGAATCTCGCCAGCTGATGCAGAAGTTTGGACGTGAGCCTACTGACGAGGAAATCGCCTTGCAGCTAGGGTGGCCTGTTGCTCGTGTAAAGCAGGTGAAAAATGTTGCTCGTGAGCCAATTTCCTTGGAAACTCCTATTGGAGAGGAAGAGGATTCATCATTGGGAGATTTTATCGAGGACAAGGACGTGGAAAATCCCGCATCCAAGACAGCCTACACCATGTTGCAGGATCATCTCCATACTATTTTATCTACTTTGCCTCCCAGAGAGCAGGAAGTTTTGAAGATGCGTTTCGGTCTCGATGATGGATTCTCCCTTACGCTTGAAGAAGTTGGTTTATACTTTGATGTTACAAGGGAGCGTATTCGTCAGATTGAAGCTAAGGCTCTCCGTCGTTTACGTCATCCTCGTCGTTCTGGTGGTTTAAAGGATTACATGGATTGATATTGTGATGTATAACTGGATAAAATAATCTAAGTATACATATGCTAGACATTCAATCGATAATAGGATATAAATTAAGTTTAGTATAGCTTTAGAAGAGGGGTTCTGTTCATGGATATGACCAATGTATTTGACAAACTTATTGCTTTGCAGGAAATTCTTGCAGATAAATATGAAATTGAGTCAAAGATAGAGAATGCTCCTAAAGATTTGGGCCTTCAAGATGAATTGTTGGTTCGAATGAAGGAAGAATATATCAATATAAACACAGCCTATGAAGAGGTAAAGGCAAAAATATCCAAGTTAAAGCTTGATTTGGATGAAGCTGTGGCTGCCCGTGAACGGGGAGAGCAAGGAATGGACAACATTACCACTCACCGTGAATATGAAGCCCTAGACAAGGAAATTAAGGATGCCTCTGAAAAGGAAAGTCAGTTGCGAAAGGAACTGCAGACAGAAGAGCGTCATTTTGAAGACCTTTCTGCAAAGATGAGTCGCAAAGAACAGGAACTGGAAATGGGTAAGAACGAGCTTGAAGAAAAGAAAGCATCTTGGGCTCGTGATGTTGAAGCATTTCAAGTTGAACTGAATAAATTGAAGATTCGTGAAGATGAAATTGTTCCAGATTTGGATCCAGAAATTGTGTTTAAGTTTGAACGAATTATTCGAAGTAAGCAGAACCGAGGTATTGTTGCCGTTAAGGGCAATGTTTGTGATGGTTGTCACATGATCCTTCCCGCCCAGTTTGCTAATGAAGTTCATAAAGGTGAGGATATCGTATTCTGTCCTTACTGTAGCCGTATCTTGTTCTATGAAGAGCAGGAAGAAGGAGATGAAACCTTCTTCAACTTTGAAGATGCTGCTGGAAGTCTCGTTGATTTGGATGATGACGATTTTGACGAGGAAATGGATGAAGATGAGGATCAGGACGAAGTAAAAGAACTGGACGAATACGAAGATTAATTTTGTTGATTGGGCAGAAAATATATGGTCGCTGTTTCTATAACTCATTGGGTTATAGAAAGAGAGGAAAGTCCGGGCTCCTTCGGAAAAGACGCCGGTTAACAACCGGGAGTAGCATTGGTGACGATGCTACTACAGAGAGCGCAGCAGAAAATAAACCGCCTTGTTTACAAGGTAAGGGTGAAATGGTGGGGTAAGAGCCCACCGGACAAACGGTAACGGATGTCGCATGGCAAGCCTCGTCTGGAGCAAGACCAAGCAGTAGTTGTAACTCCGATATGGAAGTCATTTGCTTCCACAGCTACGGGTAGGTTGCTTGAGGTACAGGGAAATCTGTATCCTAGATAGATGACCATGCTTGATGGTTTTATTTCCGTCAGGTGACAGAACCCGGCTTATTATATTTTCTGTCTTTTTTTTATTGGGGAATTGTGTGGCACGCAAACAGAAGTCTACAGCTCAGCAAAATGTTTTTCGTCGCAAGAATAGGTTTTTGCGGCGCGTGGTTGTATGCATTATTGTTCTCATTAGTTCTGCCCTTGTGACTATACCAGTTCTCTATTTAAAAAATATGAAAAAAGAAGCTCCGGTGAGCATGACTCGACTTTCTTCATTATGGCAAGAACGTAACTACCAAGAAGTCTATGATTTAACTAAGAAATTGCTCACAGAAGAGCCCTTCCATGCTATGGCTCTTGCTTTTAATGGTTATTCTGGATTTTATCTTGCAGTTGCTGAAACAGATACACTACTGGCTCATTCTTATTTGGATTCAGCTGTTAATGCTTTACGTTTGGCTGCCCTTAAAACCCGTGGAAATGCTCGTTCCCAGATTCATTACATGTTAGGAAAGGCTTATTTCTACAAAAATAGCCTTTCAGACTACCACTATTATAGTGATTTAGCAGTAAAATACCTTGCTTTGGCAAAGGCAGAACAGTACGAGGCTGATGACATTCCAGAGTTGCTGGGATTGAGTTATGCCACCTTGGGAATGACAGAAAAGAGTATAGCTGCATTTACTGAGGCACTTTTGGTACGAGAGTCAGATATTTTGTTACTTTCTATTGCTGAACAGTATTATAAGAATAGTCAGTTATCTGCAGCAAAGGCTTATTTGCATCGAATTTCCACTTCTACTAGTAATGATATTGTGAGGTTGAAAAGTAAGGCTTTGCTTGGTCAAATTTACATTGATGAAGAAAATTATGATGAGGCGGAAGCAGAATATCGTTCAATATTGGAAATAAATCCAAACTATGCAGATGCTGTGTATGGTATTGGTGTAATATACGAGAAGCGAGGTGAGCTGGTGAAGGCACGTTCAGAATGGAGAAAGGTTCTGAAACTGGACGTAAATCATCAAGGGGCAAGATTGCGACTTACCAAATAGAAGTAACTAAGATAGGAGAAAAGATATGTCGTTTTTTGATAAGTTTTCCACAGATATTGGAATAGATTTGGGTACTTGTAATACTTTGATTTATGTACGTGGAAAAGGAATTGTTGTAAATGAGCCCTCTGTTGTGGCTGTTGAGCGAGGAACAAATCGTGTTGTAGCTGTTGGTGCTGAGGCTAAGCGTATGCTTTGGAAAACTCCAGAAACCATTACTGCTATTCGTCCTTTGAAAGATGGTGTTATTGCTGATATGGCCAGTACGGAGAAAATGATCCGTTATTTTATCTCCAAAATTGTGCCACGCCATCAGGTATTTAAATCCACTCGAATGAAGATTGGTATTCCTACCTGTATTACAGAAGTTGAAAAACACGCTGTAGAAGAAGCTGCCGTTAAGGCTGGTGCTAAGGAAGTTGAATGTATCGCTGAATCTTTGGCTTCTGCAATTGGTGCTCAGATTCCTATTGATGAGCCAGAAGGTCACATGGTTTGTGATATTGGCGGTGGAACAACAGAAGTGTCTGTAATCTCCTTGGGTGGTATGGTTGTTACCAATGCTATTCGTCTTGGTGGAGATGAGTTTGACGAGTCCATCGTAAAGCATGTTCGTAGTGTCCATAACTTGATTATTGGACAGCAGACTGCAGAACGGCTTAAAATCGAAATTGGAAACGCTGCTGCTGATAAAAGCATTGAGAAGATGGAGATTAAGGGAACCGATGCCATTACAGGTCTTCCTCGTCGTCTTGAAATTGACTCTGTAGAAGTTCGTGAGGCATTGAAAGATCCAGTAACCCAGATTGTTGAGGTTATTAAGCGGACTTTAGGTCAGACTCCACCAGAACTTTCTGCTGATATTATTGAAAACGGAATCGTAATGACTGGTGGTGGTTCGTTGTTAAAGGGCTTGCCAAAGCTTATTTCTAAGGAAACTGGTGTACCTGTATTGTTGGTGGATAATCCTCAGGAATGTGTTGCCATTGGTGCTGGAAAGGCCTTTGAATTGTTCAGGGATATTTCCTCTGACAGAAGTATCTACGATAACCTAAACAACTAGGTGCTTTCATGGCATTGCGGAAACCTCAATTTCTTCTCAAACCTTCTCTTTTTGTATTGGTTTTGCTTGTGTTGATTTCAGGCACCATGTTGGCCTTGTCTTCTGGTGGCTTTATCGTCAATTTCAAAACAGCAGGATTTTCTGCCCTGTCTGCCTTGCAAAAGGGAACTCGTGCCGTCTATTCTAGCATTACTGGTGTTGTCTCCGCAGTACAAGAAATTGGTGTATTGCGAGAGGAATACCAGCGTCTTACTCAACGGTTGGAAAACTATGAGTATATGCAGCAAAATAATGCAGAGATACGGCGTGAAAATGAGCGATTGAAGGAACAACTTGCCTTTACTACTCAGTTTGAATATAAAAGTCATCCTGCCCAGATTATTGGGCGGGATCCAAATAATCAATATTCTTTTATCACCATTAACAAAGGTAGCCGTCAGGGGATCAAAAAGAATATGCCTGTAATTGCAGTTCAAAATGGTACCATTGGTTTGGTGGGAAAGGTCTTGCAAGTAGGGTATACCACTAGCATGGTGATGCCCATATATGACTATGATAGTAATGTTTCTGCCCGTATCCAAAATACTCGAGATGTAGGTCTGGTCAGTGGGTTAGGATGGGAAGATAGTTCTCTTTTTATGAAATATATCAAGAAACGAGTGTTGCCAGATCTTCAATACGGAGATTTGGTGGTAACATCTGGAGAAAATGAGAATTATTTGAAGGATATTCCCATCGGATATATTTCCACAATTACCGTACAAGATTATGATTCATCTTTGAACATTGAATTGACTCCTGTCCTTGATTTTGGTCGATTGGAGACTGTTATCGTTGTGGATATGAAAGAGATAAATCCAGATGCTGAAAAGGAGGATAACAAATGATTCGCAAGGCACTTGTGATTTTTGCAATTTTGCTGATATGTACCCTGTTAGAAACAGCTTTGTTGTCTAACGTTGTTTTTCTTCCTGTAGTACCAGATTTGCTTTTGCTGGTGGTTATGTATATTTCAGTATACAACGGTTCGCTATCAGGTGAGACAACAGGCTTTGTATCTGGGCTGTTGCTCGATTTTCTCACTGCAGCTCCCTTGGGACTCAATTGTCTTCTACGTACTCTTTTGGGATTCTTTGCAGGTCTTTTTAACAATGTGTTGAATATTTCTGGAATTTTTATTCCTGCCTTGTTGGCTTTGATTGCCACCATTGTAAAAGCTGTAATGATTGAATTTATTTCATTCTTTTTCCCCAATGGTGTTATTACCTACGATATGTTTTCTGCTGCCTTTGGTATAGAACTCTTGTTAAATGTGATTCTTGCTCCCATGGTATTCGCCTTTCTGTCTCTCTTTTCTTCTGTACTTGTTGATAACAAGGAGATCGTTCACGGATGAGAGTCAATGATTTAAAGACAAAATCAGGTGTTTCTTTAAAAAGAGATTTTAAGCTGGTGGTGTTGGCTCTCATTATCTTGTGTTCCTTTGCCATTTACACGTTAAAGTTATTTTCAATGCAGGTGTTAGAAGGTGCCCAATATCGGCAGCAATCTGAAGATATTTCTAGTCGTGTAAAGACTATTCCCGCTCAGCGTGGTGAAATTTACGATAGAAATGCTACTGTTCCCATGGTTGTTAATACGGATTCCTTTGCGGTGGACTTGATTCCAGGGGAAATTCCCAAGGGAAAATATGATACTGTGGCTGCAAAATTAGCAGAAATTCTTCAAATAGACAAAAAGCAAATCGATATACGAATTCCCAGTAACCAGCGTGGGTCTTTTTCTGCCATAGAGGTAAAGTCTAACGTGCCATTTTCCATGGTTTCTGACATTGCTGAAAATAAAAATGACTTGCCAGGAGTTTCTTGGCGTTCAAAACCCCTACGAAGCTATGTGCAGACTGGTTCCATGTCCCATATTCTAGGATATGTAGGTGACATTACCAGAGAAGAATTGAAGGTGATGTATAACCAGGGATACACAAATACCAGTATTATTGGTAAAACTGGTGTTGAAAAACAATATGACTCACTGCTTCAGGGGGTTCCAGGTCAAGAGTCTACCACGGTAGATGTTCGTGGACGGCTTTTGTCTGATGCTTTGACTGTAATCAATCCTGAGATGGGAAAAAATCTTGTTCTCACCATAGACACTGATATTCAGACTTTGACAGAAAAGGCTCTGGGAGAACGGGTAGGGGCTGCAGTAGTATTAAAGCCAAGCACTGGAGAGATTCTTGCCATGGTTTCCTATCCATTTTTCGATTCTAACTTGTTTAGTTCTGAAAATGCTTCCCAAGAATATGCACGAATGGTGAATGCTTCAAACAATCCCTTGTTGAATCGTGCCATAAATGCAGCCTATCCGCCAGCTTCTACCTTTAAGGTGATTATGTCGGCAGCTATGTTGGCAGAGCAATCTATGCCTGCAGAAAAGAAGGTAGAGTGTACTGGTTCCATCCGCTATGGTGACAGAACCTTCCGTTGTCATATTGGTGTTCCTGGCCATGGATATATGGATTTGAAAAATGCCTTAGCCCAGTCCTGTAACGTGTATTATTGGACACTTGGTAAGGACTTTATCGGTATTGATATGATTGCCTCCTATGCTCAGGAGTTTGGTCTTGGACGTTCCCTAGAGATTGACCTTCCCAGCCATTCTTCTGGATTTATTCCCACAGCCCAGTGGAAGGAAAGACGTTACCACGAAAAGTGGCTTGGTGGAGATACCTTGAGTGCTGCCATCGGTCAGGGCTATACCACGGTAACTCCCTTACACATGGCAAATGCCATTGCTATGGTGGTGAACGAGGGTGTTATTTATAAGCCCCATATTTTGAAAGAAATTCGCGATCCTGCCAGTGGTGAGGTGATTTCAACGGTGGAGCCCACTGTTTTGCATGAATCTTCCATTGACAAGTCAGTGTGGCGTACTGTGAAGGAAGCCATGCGTCATACGGTAACTGACGGAACAGTTCTGTTCCCCTTGAAAAATAAGACGGTAAAGATTGCAGGAAAGTCTGGTACTGCTGAAGTTGCACAATATAAAAATCAGTGGCACTCTTGGTTTGTTGCCTATGCTCCCTATGACGGTCCACCAGAAGATGCAATTGTAACGGTGGTTCTGGTAGAAGCCTTGAACCAGTGGGAATGGTGGGCTCCTTATGCTACAAATATCATTATGCAAGGAATTTTTGCTAACCAAGATTATGAGCAATCTATTGATGCCCTGGGATTCCGTTATTTGACACGACCTGTAGGAAGACAGGAGTAGGACAGGGGAATGAAATTACGTATTTTTGAGTTATTTGACCTTATTCTCTTGATGACTATGGTATTGCTGATAACAATCGGTGTGGTCTTCATCTATTCATCAAGTGTAAACTCCGCGGGAATCTCTGTGTCCCGGGAATATATCCGTCAGATTGTGTTTGGTTCTACAGGCCTTGTACTTATGGCTGCTGCTGCCATCTTTGATTACCGTAAACTAGTAAAGCAGGCTCCAAAACTTTTTATTGGTATGGTGCTGGTGCTCTTGTACACAGGCCTGTTCGGTAAGGTTGTTAACGGAGCTAGAAGCTGGTTGGGACTTGGTAATCTAGGTGTACAGCCTTCTGAGTTTGCAAAGATTGTCTATATCTTCTTTTTAGCATGGTATTTTGAGCGTACAGACAAACTTTCCGATAGAAGAAGATTTATCACTTCACTGTGTATTATGGGTGTACCTTTGGTGTTGATTCTCCTGCAGCCAGACCTAGGAACAGCCAGTGTGTATATTCCCATCTTCTTGATAATGTGCTTTATGGCAGGAATTCCTTCTCGTTACCTGTTTATGGTGATTTTAACGGGAATGTTAACTGTTGTGTGTACCGTGCTTCCTGTGTGGGAATCAGAGATTTTGCAGCGAAGTATCCCTATTTTAAAGGTGCTGACAAACCAGCGGCTTCGTTTTGTTATCATTGCGGCGGCAGGAACCATCACCTTGATTGGTATTATCGGGTACATGCTCTTTAAGAATAAATACTATTACTGGATTGCCTATTGCTTTGGAATCACCACGGTAGCCTTGATTATGTCTATTGCTGCTGGTAAGGTGCTGAAGCCTTATCAGATTCAGCGTCTTATCATCTTTATTGACCCAGAAAGCGATCCTTTGGGAGCTGGGTGGAACATTATCCAGTCAAAAATTGCCATTGGTTCTGGTAATATGCTAGGGCAGGGGTTCTTACAAGGTATTCAGAGTCACCTGCGATTTTTGCCCCAGCAGAGCACCGACTTTATCTTTAGCATTCTCTCTGAGGAATGGGGATTTGTTGGTGGTTGTGTAGTATTTGTGCTGTATTTGGTTATTTTGTTCCGCATCATTTCTATCATTAAGGGAACAAAGCATCTGTTTGGTTATTATGTTGCTTCTGGAATCCTTGCCATGTTCTTCTTTCACTTTATCGTTAATGTAGGGATGGTTATGGGAATCATGCCTATTACTGGAATTCCCTTGGTGTTCCTTTCCTACGGTGGATCTTCCCTGTGGACTGGCATGATTTGTATTGGAATCTTGATGAGCATTAACTTTCATCAGCAAAGTGAGTTCATTTATAGCTAAGTAAAAGTTTTTCAAAAAATTTACAGAATTTTGTTTTCATGGTATAATTTTAATGAGGTTGTACCATGAAAAAGAAAATCTTTTGTGCTTTTATTTTATTTTCACTTTTATTTACTAGTTGTTTATCCTTAGAAGGTTTGGTTAACAACACATTAGAAGATTTGGTTAATAACACATTGGAAACTCTACCAAAAGTAGAATTATCGGTTTGGGGTTTTAGCACAGAAAGCGTTGTTCTAACTTGGACTACAGAATATAGTAATGCTAGATTCAATATCTATGTAAAAGATAAAGATGGAAAGATTACTTGCGTAGAAAATAATTACGGATACTCAAATTATTTTGTTTCAAGCGATGATAAATCCTCTTATGCAATTGGTGTTCTTACAAATGATAATGAAATTTACAAAACTCCATTTAGATATCCAAATTTAGTGGAAAACCAAGGATTTCCTGCCTATATAGAAATTTCTGATGATTCATCCCTTGGAGTTGAATGCTTATACCCAAGCAACGTTGATTTGTTTTCTTTAAAAGGGACTAAAGAAAACGGTAAAACTTATCATACAAAAAAATACCCTGCACCTGAATTAAATAGTTATATGCTACCAACTCGATATGATGAAGGTAGTCATAACAATTCTTTCAATTTAGTTTTTACCATTGGTGAAACTGAATACCTTTCTGCACCATATTATTTTGACTATGATCATCATTTACAAGCAAAAAAATTATTAGATGAAGCTGAAAATGATGATGCTAATAAAAGCATAACTTTGTATCCAAGTTTGTAAAGATATCTGGAAAAAATAAAGTGTTTTGTTTAAATTTATCTATTGGTAGACAGAATACACATTATAGGAAGTTATGTATGTAAAAAATTATGGAGGGAAGAAACCTTCGGCAGGAATCTTCCCTCCTATGTTAGATTAATTATTTGTTGTTAATAACAGCCTGAGCTGCAGCCAATCGAGCAGCTGGTACTCGGTATGGAGAACATGATACGTAGTTCAAGCCAGCTCTGTAGCAGAAGTCGATGGTGTCGGGATCTCCACCATGCTCACCACAAATACCCAGCTTGATGTCGCTCTTAACGGAACGAGAACGTTCACGGGCAATATTTACCAATTCTCCAACGCCACTTTCGTCCAGTGTCTTGAAGGGGTCTGTTTCAAAGACTTCCTGATCAAGATATGATGGCAAGAACTTAACGGCATCGTCACGGCTAAAGGCAAAGGTCATCTGGGTAAGGTCGTTGGTACCAAAACTGAAGAAGTCAGCATACTCAGCAAGCTTTGCTGCCTGAAGTGCGGCACGAGGAACTTCAATCATGGAACCAATCAAGATGTCCTTTGCAGCAGCAGGATTATCCTCGAAAACCTTTGCAATAACAGCCTCTGCACGGCTACGGAGAATAGATAATTCCTTTGCATCACAAACAATAGGAATCATGATTTCAGGCTTAACAGCAATATTTCTGGCGAGACAATCAGCAGCGGCACGAGCAATAGCTTCTACCTGCATGTCATAAATCTCTGGATACGTGATTCCCAAACGGCAACCACGGTGACCAAGCATGGGGTTCATTTCGTGGAGCTTGTCCAACTTTACAGTGAGCTGGTCAGCGTTTAGCTTCATGAAATCTGCCAATTCGTCCTTTTCAGCACGGGTGTGAGGAATAAACTCGTGCAAGGGTGGATCCAGCAAGCGGATTGTTACAGGACGACCATTCATTGCTTCCAGAATTCCGGTAAAGTCCTTCTGCTGTAATGGCAGGATATTTGCCAAGGCACGCTTTCTTTGTTCAACAGTGTCGGAAACAATCATGGCACGGAAGTGAATGAGCTTTTCTCGATCAAAGAACATGTGCTCTGTGCGGCACAAACCGATTCCCTTGGCACCAAAGGTAAAGGCCTGGGCTGCATCCTGGGGCTGGTCTGCATTGGCTCGAACGTTAAAGCCCTTGATGGAACCACGCTGAGAAGCCTCACAAACCTCGTCACACCATCCCAAGAAGGTGTTTAATTCAGCAGAAATAGCAGCTTCCTTCAATGGTAGCTCACCTTCGTATACGCATCCAGTGGTTCCGTCGATGGTGATGAAATCGCCTTCAGTAAAGGTCTTTTCACCGATGGTTACATTCTTGCCGTTTACTACAACCTCCTGGGCTCCACAAACACAGGGAGTTCCCATACCACGGGCAACAACGGCGGCGTGGCTTGTCATACCACCTGTAGATGTGAGGATACCTTCTGAGCAGGCCATTCCAGAAATATCTTCTGGGCTTGTTTCCTTACGAACAAGAACAACCTTCTTCCCTTCCCGCACCCAGGCTTCTGCGTCATCGGCAGTGTATACAATGTGACCACAGGCAGCTCCGGGAGAAGCATTCAAGCCCTTGGTAAGCTGCTTTGCAGTTTTGAGGGCATCGGCATCAATCATGGGGTGCAAAAGCTGGTCGATGTGGGCAGCAGAAACACGCATCACAGCTTCTTCGCGGGTAATAAGGCCCTCGCCTACCATGTCTACGGCACATTTTACTGCGGACTGACCAGTTCGCTTTCCGCTACGAGTTTGCAGAATGTACAACTTGCCCTGCTGCACGGTAAACTCCATGTCCTGCATGTCACGATAGTGCTTTTCAAGGCGCTCACGAATGGCAATGAGCTGTCCATACACTTCAGCGTTTTCTTCTTCCAGCTTGCTGATTTTTTCGGGAGTACGGATACCGGCAACAACGTCTTCTCCCTGGGCGTTCATCAGGTATTCACCGTAGAACTTGTTTTCTCCAGTGGAAGGATTGCGGCTAAAGCAAACACCAGTTCCAGAATCCATTCCAAAGTTACCGAATACCATGGACTGGATGTTTACTGCTGTTCCTGCCAAGCCCTTGATGTTGTTCATGGCTCGGTATTTAATGGCACGATCGTTCATCCAAGAGCCGAAAACTGCGTCAATGGAGCCCCAAAGCTGCTCAACGGGATCCTGGGGGAATTCCTTGCCGATGGCGTTCTTGTAAATAACCTTGTAGGTGGCAACAAGCTCTTCTAGGTCGGCGGCAGTAAGGTCGGTGTCCAAGGTAACACCACGCTTTGCCTTCAATTCGGAAATGGCATCTTCAAAGTGGTCTGCAGGAACACCCATGGCAACGTCACCGTACATCTGGATAAAGCGGCGGTAGGCGTCCCAAGCAAAACGTGGGTTTCCAGTGCGTGCAGCAAGTCCCTTGGCGGCCTTGTCGTTCATTCCCAGGTTCAAGATGGTGTCCATCATTCCGGGCATAGAAATGGCAGCTCCAGAGCGAACGGATACCAGCAATGGGTCATCTGCATCACCGAGTTTTTTGCCCATTAAATCTTCCAAAGCCTTCAGGTTTGCAGCAACTTCTTCTTTTAATCCTGCAGGATATGCTCTGTTGTTTTCGTAGAAAAGTTTACAGACCTCTGTGGAAATGGTGAATCCAGGGGGAACAGGAATTCCAAGACTTGTCATCTCTGCTAAGTTAGCTCCCTTTCCACCTAATTCCATTTTCATGGAGGCATCACCATCAGCCTTACCGGCTCCAAAAAAATACACAAATTTCTGATTTGACATTCAAATCACTCCTTGTTACTTGTCATACTAATGCCCCACATTCTACCTTGAAGAATTCTAACTGTCAATGTTATAATGAGAAGATTACTATGAGATTTCGTGAATTTTTTATTTATTCTTTTTGTATCGGTATAGTATTTTTGCTTCTTGCTTGTACAAGTACACCTCCAGCAATGGATTCTATTCCTGGAGAAGATGTGTCTGATGACTCCCCTATTGATCTCTTTCAGCCAGAAGAAATTCCCCCAACGGACAACCGTCTTGTGCTGACCTTTGGGGGAGATATTATGGCCCATGTTGAGAACTTTGGAATGACTGACTACAACATAATTTACGCCGATATAGAAGAAATCATTCAAAATGATGACTTTACCTTTGCCAATTTGGAAACTCCCGTTCATGAGGGAAGACCTTACGAAAGCTACCCTACTTTTAATGTACAACCAGAATATGCTCAAGCTGCCATAGATGCAGGATTTGAAGTTTTTTCTTTGGCTAATAATCACACTAATGATCAAGGCTATGAAGGAATGGAAAAAACGCTGAGCTTTTTTCAGGCACAGGCGGCAGAAGGTGTTTATGCGGCAGGAATCAAGCCTGCAGGTTACCAAGGCCTTACCTACCAGGTCATTGAAAAAGGTGACTGGAAGATATTGTTTGTGGCGGTGACAGAAATCTTGAATCGCTTTAATGACTATCAAAAGATTGATTATGTGGCTCCTTCTGCCAGCCGACGAAAGACGCTGTTTAAGGAATTGGCCCAACTGCGGCAAGAAAATCCCTGTGATGTGTTTGTGCTTTCCCTCCACACCTGCGAGGATGAGTATGTTCATGAGATTACCCAGGTGAGACGAGATTTTTATCGCACCTTGTTGGATAGCGGTGTTGACTTTGTGTGGGCAAATCACCCTCATTTGGCAAAGGAATGGGAAGTTTTTACGGCACCAGATGAAGAGTATCCCTCTGCCATGGCCATGTATGCCTTGGGAAACACCATTTCCGGCCAGCGGCGAGACCCCCAGTTTACCAAGCCAGAAACAAACCGAGACTATACGGGGGATGGCTACTTGATTCAAGTTGTTCTGGAAAAGGATGAGGAGGATTCAGATTTCAGGATTACCGACATTACCCCTCACCTTATTACTACTTTCATTGATGAAAATAATAATTACCTTATCCACCAATTGAATGATGATTTTATTCAAAAGCTCCGTGGTGCTGGCAACGAAAAATGGGCCACCTACCTTGCTGCACGAAAAGCCTTAATGGAAAAAATTGGCCGTAAGGATGTGGTACGATAAAAAAAACTCCCAGAGAAAGCCTGACGTGGAATCTCTGGGAGGGGGAATGTTTGTTGAGGGGCTTGATACATCTGATAACAATGTCGTCGAGAACTTATCTCGGCGACATTACCAGAAATTCTATTAACAATTAATACGTGATAACAGGATAAGAGTTTGAAGTAATGCTTTGGTTTTGTGGTACAACTGCTGCTCCTTCTGTAAGTTCAATATCAGAAATTGTCGCCTTTGAACCTACAAAAATATACCCCTTACTAGTAACATTAGTAGTCGTCAATTGATAAGTATTGGTCGACTCTGTCGGTCCGAGAATCATTCTATTTCCTTTTGATAGAGTAATAGAACCATTTACTGTGTTAGCTCCATTAGGACATCTAAAAATAATAGTCATGTTTGTTGCATCTTCTGGAATCGTTATATTATCTGTAATAGTACTATTAACATTGATAATATATGTTGCTCCAGAAATCCATTCAGTTGGAATACTTGTAACCATACCAACAACTTTAGAACATTCTTTAAGCTCTTGCCATATATCTTCACCAATGGCTGAACTAATATCTGGTAGTGGATAATATCCGTCAGTTTGCGTCCAAGATTCCCCTAGGTTATCGACCGTTATATTGGTTGAATTCCTATTACTTGAATATGTATTATTATGAATACCTACAACCATTGCGTCATGATAATTATTTACGTCAGTAGCAGTTAATGATGATGTAATCACATATTTTGACGTAGGTCCTACATTTAAGGAATTTGTAATTTCTGAAGAATTACAACTTTCTATGTATGCAATACCCGCTGCATGAGAACCTGCAACAAATCCTTTATTAAGGCAATTTAATATTGTTATTCCACCACCATATCCATTTCCCATAATACCTCCTGCATATCCAGAATCAGTAGTATTAGTAGCAATAAGATTCCCCATATTGATAGATTTATCAACAATAATAGTAGCATTTTCATTTTTACCTACAAGACCACCAACAGATTGGTTACCTGTAAGATTTCCAAAATTTACACAATCAGAAACAGTAAGTGTAGCAGTTTCATAGACATATCCAATAATTCCACCTGTGGCGACACCACTTGAATTAGCAGAATTTTCGATATTTATTTTGTTAATGCAAGATTCAATAGTAGTGGCCCCTGCAACATATCCTGCAATCCCCCCAGTGTAATGATTTGAATTAATTGTTCCACTAACTATAAGATTTTTGACGGTTGCCCCTTCAGAGTCCGAACCGAGATAGGCAAAAAATCCTACAGGGTTATTACCATTATCAGAAATAGTAATACCTGAAATAGTCTTGTTCTGTCCATCAAAGGTACCCTGAAAAGATTTAGAACTACTATTACCAATAGGTATCCAGTTTTCTGTTAAGGTAATATCTTCCGCTAATATAACATCTATATCTGTCTCTTGGACTGTATATGTTTTTCCACCTACAGTAATAGCTTGTGCCAACGTTCCATTTACAATATCTCTAAAGTTTTTTAACCCAGCTTCATTGTGAATGGTAAGAATATTAGAGGTTGAATCGTACGACAAGCCAATACCTTCATCATAATTTGATATTGATGCAATCTCCACTTTCCCTTCATCATTTAAGGAGTATGTAGTGTTATTAGTTCCAACAACTTCAAAAAAGGCATTCAAATCACCAGTATAGCCATTCTTGTTAACTACTTGAATGTTTTCTGGAGTTGTACTACCAACGGTAATTTTAACTTTGTTAGCATCCTGAAGACTTAAATTTTGATTCAATTGTATTACAGGATATGTTGTTGACATGGCCACACTGAAATAAATTTCTGTGGCAGCAAAACTCTCTGCTAGATTCAATTGAGCTTGGGATGAACCTTGGTGCAAGTAAATGTCAGCTGCACCAGATAAGCCACTAGTATTACCAGAGAAACTTACATTATTGAGTGTTGTTGTTCCACTGAAAATAAAAAGTGAAGATGGAGAAACATAATCATTACTATTGTTATTTTTTGTTATTACACTATTTGTCATATTCAGTGTTCCTGAAGAATAAACTAGAGGTTGCTCCACTGCACTATTCTGTCCATCAAGAGTAATAATAAAAGAATTACTGGAGTTACCAAGATTCAAAGTTCCAGTAACATTAAACAGTTTGTCAGTAAAGTTATTTTTTCTGATTATAGTCACATTGTTAGTGGGAATAATTGTGGTATTAGAGGAAATAGTAATACTACTGGTGGCTTCCATTGTATATAAACCGGATGAATCTGGTGTACCTGCAATATAGATAGCGTTGGTGGTAGTAGAATCACTCACAATGGTAACTAAATCTGCCCAAGTGGTTACAGGGTTAGTTTGAGAACCAAGAGGGGCGGTTGTATCAGGAACGAGACTAGGTGTTAAGTCGATGGGATTATCTTCAGCCTTTACCACAATCCAATCACTTTCATCGGCATATTTTATTCCGTTTGCTATACCTAGCAGCTCTACCTTAACCTTGAGCTCTGTACCTACTTCTACAGGTTCAAAGGGTAAACTGACCGGTACTCCCGAGGCTGCTCTTGTTTCCTGAGTTTGTAATGTGGAACCATCTTGTAGTTCAAGCCATGCTGTTATATTCCAATCGACTCCAGTGACAGAACGACTTACACGACTAGAAGTTCCATCAATAACAGGTGTAACAAAAGATACAGAAAAATTGTTCTCTTTTTTTAACAAAACATTATTACAACCAATGGTCAAAATGGCCACAATAAGGCCACACAACAAAGCTGGTAAAAAAAATCTTTTATTCATTATAACCTCATCATGAAATACCCCCCCCCTATATCTATAAACTATCATTAGTTATAACAATAGGAGGCGAAATAATGTTATTATAAGATTTTAACGCAGGAAATGGATTTTGACAACAATTTAATAGAAATAATCCTTGAGAAAGGCTCTTTTCTCCATTATAATTGATAGTAGAATTTTCTCAAAATTACACAAAGGGGCATATACATGAAAAATAATTACACCGACCTGCCTGTTTACCAGCAAAAAGAGCGGATTCTTGAAACCTTAGCCACAAACCAAGTGGTGGTGGTGCAAAGTCCCACTGGCTCAGGAAAAACCACCCAGCTACCAGTAATACTCCATGAGGCAGGCTATTCTCAATCTGGCATCATTGCCGTTACACAGCCCCGTAGAATTGCAGCCCTTAGTGTCAGTGAGTTTATTGCTAAGCAGCTAAAAACCTCCTATCCTGGTTTGGTGGGCTACAAGATGCGGTTTGAAGATAAAACCGATGCCACCACCAGAATCAAAATCATGACCGACGGTATTTTATTGCAGGAAATGAAGTTAGATCCCTGGCTTTCTCGGTATTCGGTGGTGATGGTAGATGAAGCCCATGAACGGAGCTTAAATATCGATTTTGTACTAGGCTTGCTGAAGCGAGTGCTGGCTGCCCGAAAGGATTTTAAGGTAATCGTTTCCTCTGCCACCATGAACACGGAAGTGTTTTCCAATTACTTTGACGGTTGCCCCATCGTCACCATAGATACCATCACCTACCCTGTCACTGTAGTTTACGACCCACCAGAGGTGGCAGCCAGTACCAATAGCACCATTGCAGCCCAGGCCCTCTTGTCCAAGATAGAGGACACTATTGGCCGAGTACTGGATAACAGGGAGCCGGGAGATATCCTGTGCTTTTTGCCGGGAGAAAAAATCATCAAAGATTGTATGCGTAAATTGGCAAATGCATCCTTTGGCAGAAAGCTCCATTTGGTTCCTCTGTATGGTCGTCTGGCTAAGGAGGAACAGGAGCGAGTCTTTGATTCCCCTCCCTTTGGGAAGAAAAAGGTTGTTATTTCCACCAATATTGCAGAAACCAGCGTTACCATTGCAGGAATTACCACCGTCATTGACTCAGGACTGGCAAAGTTAAATCATTATAATCCTAGGACCTATACTTCAAGCCTGGTGGAAAGCTCTGTTTCCAAGGCCTCCTGCAACCAGCGGAAGGGACGAGCAGGCCGAACTCAGCCAGGAACCTGCTACCGCCTCTATCCTACCCAGGACTTTAATCAGCGGCAAATGTACACCACCGAGGAGATTTATCGCACCGATTTGTCAGAGGTGGTGTTGCGTATGTCCGAGCTTGGGATTACAGATTTCCAACGATTTGACTTTATCTCTCCTCCTAGCTACGAGGGTATGGCTGGTGCCGTGGAAACATTGCGGATGCTGGGAGCCTTGGAGGAGGACAATACCCTTTCTTCCATCGGTAAGCTCATGGTGGAATTCCCTCTTATGCCTAGAATCAGTCGCATTATTGTGGAAGCCATCTTGAAATATCCTGATGTGCTGGAAGAAGCCCTCATTGCAGCAGCCTTCCTTTCCACCACCTCTCCCTTTGTGTTGCCTCCCGGAGAAGAAACAGATGCCCGCAAGGCCCACCACTCCTTCCGAGATGTGCAGGGAGACTTTGTATCCTACGTAAAGCTGTTCCGCACCTATGTTTCCATCAAGAACAAGCAAAAATTCTGCAAGAATAGCTACCTCGACGAGCGAGTTATGGCAGAAATCCTGAACATCAAGGAGCAGCTGGAGCAGATTGTAACAGACCAGGGAATTCCCTTAGGTGGTGGTGGCTCCACTGATGATTATTTATGTTGCATTGCCTGTGGTATGGTGCAGTTTGTCTGTGTTCGCTCTGGAAGAGAAAATTATCGCACCCTTACTGCAGAAAATATCCAGATTCACCCTGGCTCCAACATGTTCCGCTCCGATCCCTTGTACATGGTAGCTGGTGAGATTGTCCGAACCTCCCGTATGTTCGCCATGTCAGTGTCTCCCCTTACCCGCAATATTCTTTCCCGCATTTCTTCTCATGACGGAAAAGGCACCTTAGAGGCACGACTTTTGGAATTGCAGGGAAAGAGTCAGCGAGGCAAGGGATTGAAAGATGGCTCTGGCAAAGATGGCTTAGGACGCAGACGGGAGTCGGATTCTCTTTCTCGCAAGGAAAAGCCTTCAGGAAAGGGCGGCAAGGATACAGGTAAATCTGGTGGTAAGGATGAACTTCCAGAAACGCTGGTACTTGGAGGCCAAGTCTTTGAAATAGAGCGAGTTAAGGGGAAAAAATCCTTGATTCTGCCTCTGAACCAATTAAAGGAAGCCCTACAAGCACTGGAAAATGCTGGAGAAGAAGGCAAGCTTGCTCAGGCTGGAGGATTAAAGGCCAAGGTAAAGATTGGAGGTAGCTGGCTTTTAAGCGGAGAGCGTGCAGACTTGGTATTCAACCTTGTACGTCGCTTGAACCTGACTCCCATAAAGGAAAATCAGTGGAACCGCAAGGCAAATCTTTCTGTCAATAGCCCAGAAGAAACAACTCAACTGATTCAAAGTTTAGATTTAATTTTGCGAGTGGCAGAAGCCAAGTCCAAGTCTAAGGAATTGGGATTTATTTGTCTTTTTAGTGACGGAAGAGGCTCTTATTGGTTTAAGGTAAGTAGAGGTTTTGCCACTGCCTTGAACGAAAGCCTTTCCAGTCTGGAAACCCTCATAGATGAAACTTCAGGCTCCCTTTCTGAGGGAGAAAAGGCCCATTTGAGCATTATCTATCGGAAATTGGCCGACTTGTACAATCAATAAAAGCCCATCATTGGTGGAGGAATATACGATGAAAAAGATAGTTTTTTGGATTTCAACGATTTGTATGGTGCAGTTGCTGTTTTTAGCCTGTGCCAAGCAGGAAAAAATCACGGTGGACTACCGTTCTTATGCACCAGACATGGATTATAGGCTTACCGAGCCAGACCAGTTAACGGTAAGTTTTAAAGGTTCCGTGGCAAAGCTCGAAGATATGGAAAAAGAAGCTCTGGAAGAAGGGCTTATTTCCATAGAACCTGCCATTAAAGGAAGCTGGCACTGGGATACGGACACTGATTTGGTGTTTACCCCCTTGGAAGACTGGCAACTTGCCACAAGGTATAAGGTGAAATTCTCCTCTGAGCTTTTTCCTGAGCATATTACAGTGAAAAATGAGTTTTCATTTACCACCTCTGGCTTTATTTTATCCATCAATGAGCCAGATTTTTATATTGACCCAGAAAATCCTTCTGTAAAGCGGGTAACCTTCGGTTTAAAAGGTTCTCATCCCCTCGCCACAGAAACAGTAGAAAAGGCTGTTTCAATGAAACTAGAACTTTTGAATGAAAAGGGTGCAGTGGTTTCCACCAAGGATTATGCCTTTGAGATTTCCTACAATGATACTGGTACCGTGGCCTATGTAATAAGTGAGCCAGTGGAAATGCCCATCAGAACCTCCATCATGAAAATTACCGTTGCTGGTGGCATCAAGTCCCTGCGGGGTGGCTCTGCCAGCAAGAAGATGGAAGCTTCCGTGGATATTCCTGGTATGAGTGATTATGTGCGGATTACAAGTATTGGTCATGCCTTGGTTCAAAATCAGCAGCAAAATTACGATCAAGTGCTGACGGTGGAGACAAAGGGATCCATTGCTGGGGAAGAAATTGCAGAAAATATTACGGTGTGGCAGCTTCCAGTGAATCGAGCTACTGAACAGGGCTGGAAGGAAAGCAAGAACCACCACTGGAGTGTGCAGGAGGTAACAGATTTAGCCCTGTCCCAGTCACAAAAGATCCCTGTTCACTTGATTCCCACAGAAGAAAAACATGCCACTTTAAATAGCTTTACCTTTGACGCAGAGCCCAATCGTTATCTGTATGTAAAGATTTCGGGAGATTTGGACTTTTTGGGAGGTTACAAATATTCTGACACCTATGAAACCATAGTTCGGGTAAAGGAATATCCCACAGAATTGGGAATTTTATCAGAGGGAACCATACTTTCCCTGGCTGGCAGCAAGAAGATGGCCCTCTATTCCCGTGGAGTTTCTGAGGTGGAGTATTCTCTGTCTCGCATTATGCCCAAGGATGTGAACCATTTGGTGTCCATGTCCAACCAGAACATGAAGAACTTTGAGTTCTCCAGTTACAATTTTGACGAAGACAATATTTCTGAGACAATTACCAGTCGTTACGTTGTTCCTGATGCCAGCAAGGAAGAAATCTCTTATTTCTCTTATGATTTTTCCAACCAGCTGAAAAATGACCCTGCTCGTAATCTGAAAAACGGACTATTTATTTTTGAAGCAAAGCAGTATAAGGGAAATATATCTGATAAACGCTTTATTTTAGTGACAGATTTAGGCTTCTTTGTAAAGCGCAACTCAGACTTAAGCTACGATGTGTTCGTTCAGTCCATTGCCACAGGTCGTCCCGTTCCCAATGCCACCGTGCGGGTTATTGGCTTAAACGGGAATACCCTTGTTTCCACTAGAGCCTCCAGCGATGGCCACGCTCACCTGCCCAGTCTTACCAACTACCGAGATGAGCATAGTCCCACTGCCTTTATTGTGGAAACAGCAAACGACCTGTCCTTCATGCCCTATTCCCAGCGTGGCCGTACCTTAGATTACTCCAACTTTGATGTAGGAGGTGTTTACGGGGCAACAGAAGCCACCAAGGTTTCTGCCTATATGTTTTCAGACCGAGGAATGTATCGCCCCGGAGATACGGTAAATCTAGGACTCATTGTAAAGTCTGGTGACTGGAACTTGAACCTGCGGGGATTACCCTTGGAGCTGGTGGTTACAGATTCTAGTGGCTCCACCTTGTACAGCCATCAGCTACAGCTTTCTGATGCAGGCTTTGAGGAAGTAAGTTTTTCCACCAGAGAATATTCTCCCACAGGCTTGTATGTGGCAAACCTCTATCTTCTCAAAGAAATGTCCAATGGAGACATTCGTCGGGAATACCTAGCAGATTGTTCGGTAAAGGTGGAGGAATTCCTACCTGATACCCTTACCCTGTCCGCAGGTTTTGAGCCCCTTCCAAAGGAAGGCTGGATCAATCCCGGTGACTTGACTGGAACAATCAGCCTCAAAAACCTGTTTGGAACTCCTGCTGCAGGTAATGAGGTAAAGGCCCAGCTTTTCTTGACTCCTGGTTTCCCCAATTTACGTGCTTACAAGGATTATCGCTTTGCAGATCCCTATTCCAGGGACAATTCCTACCAGGAATTCCTTGGTAGTGCCAGTACCAATGACAAAGGACAGGCTGAATTCACAATTGACCTGCAAAAATTCCAGCAGGCAACCTACCGAATGGAGTTTTACGTAGAAGCCTTTGAAAAAGGAAGTGGTCGTTCAGTAACCCAGCAGTCTAGCCTCTATGTATCTCCCCTGCAGCACCTCATTGGCTACAAGGCCGACGGAGATTTGAGTTATATTAACAGTGGCTCCAAACGAAAGGTTGACTTTATTGCTATAGACCAGGCTCTTGAAAAGATTGCCGTCAATGACCTAACCCTTACACTGGAGGAAAAACGATACGTTTCCACCCTCATGAAGCAACCCAATGGCTTGTACAAGTACCAGTCCGTGCAGAAAAAATATCCTCTTGAGCAAAAGCAAATTGCAATTCCTCAGGAAGGCTTGGAATATTATTTGCCTACAGACAAGGATGGTGAGTTTGTGCTGACAATCAGCGACAAGGAGGGCTTGGTATATAATTCCTTCTCCTACAGCGTAGTTGGCTCCCAAAATATTGCCCGAAGCCTCACCAGAACGGCAGAGCTTGACTTGCGGCTGGAGCGAAGTGACCTTGCTTCTGGCGGCACCGCCCGATTATTCATCAAAGCCCCCTACGCTGGAAGTGGTTTGATTACCATTGAGAGGGACAAGGTCTATAGCTGGAAGTGGTTTACCACTACGGAGCTTTCCAGTCAGCAGGTAATAGAGATTCCCAAGGGGCTGGAGGGTAATGCCTACATCAATGTCATGTTCACCAGAGACTCCAATTCCCAAGAAATTTTCATGAGTCCCTTCTGTTATGGGACTGTTCCCTTCTCCATTGACCGAGCCAACAGAACCAATACCATCAACCTACAGGTTCCCGAGGAAGTAAAGTCTGGAGAGGAACTGAAAATTACCTATTCTGCCAGAGATCGAGGAAAGATTGTGCTTTATGCCGTGGACGAAGGTATCCTTCAGGTAGCAAATTATACCAATCCCAATCCTCTGTCATTTTTCTTCCAAAAACGGGCCTTGGAGGTTCGCACAGGACAGCTTTTGGACTTGATTTTGCCAGACTACGAGATTCTTAAAACCATTCCCGCAGCTGGTGGTGGTGCCGGCATGGATGAGCTTGCCCGCAACTTAAATCCCTTCAAGCGCAAGCAAAACAAGCCTGTGGCCTTCTGGTCAGGTGTTTTAGATTGTGGCCCAGAAGAAGCTACCGTTAGCTATGAGATTCCTTCTTATTTCAACGGTTCTATCAGGGTTATTGCTGTAGCTGTTTCTCCCAACACCATGGGAGTGGCCACCACCTCTGCCCTTGCCCGCAATACCTTTATCATCAATCCCAACACGCCCTTGGCGGTGGCTCCCGGTGACCAGTTTGATGTCAGTGTTACCGTTACCAATAATCACCGTGGCTCAGGAGATGCCAACAAGGTATTGCTTACTGCCACACCAAGCACTCATCTTGAGATTGTAGGTGAAAAATCAGTGCAGCTTACCATTGCTGAAGGTAAGGATGCCACCACAACCTTTAAAGTAAAGGCCCGAGACACGCTGGGAGGTGGAGAAATCCTCTTTACCGCTCAAGATGCCCAGGAAAAGTCAGTATATGCTGCCACCATGAGCATCCGTCCTTCCATGCCTTATCAAACATGGATTGAGTCTGGCAAGAGCGACAAGAAATCTGCTGAATTGGCAGTGGAACATAAAACCTACGAGGAATATGCCCAGCGTCAGGTGAGCCTTTCTTTCATGCCCACAGCATTTTCCAAGGGATTTAACTTCTATCTGCAGAATTATCCCTACGGCTGCTCCGAGCAAATTACTAGTAAGGCCTATCCCTATGTCTGTGGCTTGGAAGATTCTGTTTTGGGAGTCAGTTCAGAGGAATACCAAGGCCTTGTAAATGAAACCATTGCCATCCTTCAGTCCCGCATGATGTCAGACGGTCACATTGGTTACTGGACAAATAAGAGTCCTGTGGACAATCAGGTTACCATCTATTGTGCCGAATTCTTAACCGATGCCCAAAAGAATGGCTACTACGTTCCTTCCTCCTTCTTGTCTAAGGTGCTTTCTGCTGTGGAAGACATTGCCTCAAGTTCAGCCACAAGCTCAGGAGCAAGCTATGCCCAGTCCCTAGACCGAGCCTATGCCATCTATGTTCTTACCAAAAACGAAATTGTCACCACTCCCTTTATTGAATCCCTAGAGCGAGACATGAAGGAACAAAAGAGTGCTTTGTCAGAATATCCAGCACTCTATCTTGCTGCAAGCTATGCAATGCTTCAGCAAAGTGACAAGGCCGAAAAGCTGGTGCGTCAGGTAAAGCCCTCCATGAAGTTTGACTCATCCTGGGCCTACCACAACGACCTGCACTATGTGGCAACCTATCTTGATATTCTTTCTCAGTACTTCCCTCACCGCATCAAGGATCAACATTCCCAGTTGCTGGAAACCTTCTGTGAGTATATTGATTCTATGTACTACAATACCTATTCCACTGCTGCTGCCTGCCGTGCTTTGGCCAGTTTTGCCTCCATGGCAGAAGGAGAACAGGACAAGTTTTCTGTTCAAGAGCAGGTGGGTAAGGAAAAGTCAGACTTGTCCCTTGAAGGAGAAGCCACCTTACAGGCAACCTTCTCCAAGGCTGCAGAAAAGCTGATTTTCAGCAACAAGTCCGACTTACCCATGTATTATCAGCTAGTGCAGGGAGGCTATGAGCTGGAAATTCCTAAAAACCAGATAAAAGATGGCCTTGAAGTGCATCGAGAATACCTTAGCTTGGATGGCAAAAAGCTTTCTTCCATCAAGTTGGGAGACGAGATTTTAGTAAAGCTTTCTTTTAGAAGTACCAAGGAAGGTTACATCAACAATGTTGCCATCATTGACCTGCAACCTGCAGGACTGGAAGCCAATATTCAGTCAGTGCGGGATCATAAGGGAAGCTGGAAGAGTGACTACGTGGATGTCCGTGAAGACCGAGTAGTACTGTACGGTACCGTTACCGACAAGATTTCTACCTTCACCTACAGGGCTCGGGCTATAAACACTGGAACCTTTGTGGTGCCCCCCATGTTCGCTGAATCCAGGTATAACAAGGATATCCGTGGACTAAGCCCCCAGTCTCCCATTGTCATTGAATAGGATTTCTTCATGACAAAAAGAAAAGCGCTCCTTCTCCTGATTTTCGGAGGAGGAGCTTTATTGGCTATGGTGGCTGGCCTTGTGCAAGTGGTGGTAACGGCAACAACAGGAGATATTCTAGAGGATATAGAATTTTCTCGAGCCTACACCGACAAAGAAGGCCAGCTTTTACAAGTTTTTCTCACCTCTGACCACAAGTACCGCATCTACCGTCCCTTGTCGGACTTTCCTCCCGACTTTGTAGAAGCCTTGTTGCTCCAGGAAGATCGCTATTTTTATAGCCATCATGGAGTTAACCCTGTAGCTCTTTTTCGGGCCTTTTGGGAAACCTATGTGATAAAAAGTCGCCGTATAGGAGCTTCTACCATTACCATGCAAACAGCTCGCCTCAAATACGGCATTTACACAAAATCTATTGTAGGGAAGCTACGACAAATTTTTTCTGCCCTGTATTTGGAGTTGTGTTTTTCCAAACAAGAAATTCTTGAAGCCTACGTAAACCTTGCTCCCTGTGGAGGCAATATTGAAGGGTTTGAAACTGGTAGCTGGTTTTATTTTGGCAAGGAGGTTCAAAATCTGGGGCTTACAGAAAGCCTCATGCTCTGTGTTCTTCCCCAAAATCCCACCAAGCGGGCGCCTTCTCCCACCAACACTCCACGAGAGTTGCTAGAAGCCCGCCAGCGCCTTTTTCAAGCATGGGTAGAATACCATCCTCAGGATCAGGACAAGGCGGTGTATATGGACATGAGGATAAGCACTATCTGCCAAATGCCCAATCAGGCCCGCCACTTTACAGAAATGCTAAATATCCAGCTTGCCCAAGAAGAGCCTCGGCAGCCAATTCGAACCACCCTCAATTCTACAATCCAGCAACAATGTCAAGAATTATTTCACTCTTATTTGAGCCAGCATGGTTCCTTGGGGGTGAATAACGGAGCTTTTTTGTTGGTGGACTGGAAAGAAATGGAGGTGGTGGCTAATCTTGGTTCCGCTGATTACTACAATGATGCTATTCAAGGACAGGTAAATGCCACCACCTCCAAGCGTTCCCCTGGCTCCACCCTCAAGCCCTTCATTTATGCCCTAGCACTGGAGCAGGGACTGATTCACTATCGCACCATGCTGAAAGATACACCCGTCACCTTCAATGAATATGCCCCCGACAACTACGGCAGTGTTTTCAAGGGGCCAGTACAGGCGTGGTATGCCTTGGCAGATAGTAGAAATATTCCTGCCGTTGCCTTGAACCGAGACCTGAAGCAGCGTGATCTGTACGATTTTCTTATAGAAGCGGGAATTACAGGTCTCAAAGAACGAGAACACTATGGCCTTTCACTGGTGCTGGGTACTGGAGATGTTACCATGATGGAGCTTGCTTCTCTTTATGGGATCTTGGCCAACAACGGAATCTACAAGGACATACACTCCATTTACACAGCAAAAAAATCTCCCGGTCGCCCCCTTCTTTCAGCAGAAAGTGCCTTCATCGTAAAGAAAATGCTGGAAGCAAATGTTCCCCCCTACCAAAATCGTCCCCAAGAGGTGGCAGATATTCCCATTGGCTACAAAACAGGTACCTCCATCGGTTTCAAGGACAGCTGGAGTGTGGGCATTTTCGACCGCTATATTCTGTGTGTCTGGATAGGTAATTTTGATGGTCACGGCAACAATGCCTTTTTAGGCCGAAGGATGGCCGCTCCCCTTATGTTCAACATGGCCTATAGTCTTTTGTCAAATATTCCCAAGAATCAGCAGACAAGCTATGAACGGCCTCAAAATGTGAAAAATATCGATGTGTGCAGTGTTTCCGGTGGTCTTCCCAATCCCCATTGTCCCCAAACCGAGTATGCTTGGTTTATTCCAGGTATTTCTCCCATCACTACCTGCAAGATTCACCGTCAGGTTTACATTGATACACGAACAGGCTACCGCACCAACCAACGGGACAAGGACTATGTGGCAACCATTGTGCGGGAGTTCTGGCCCAGTGACTTGCAGCAGCTTTTTGCCCTGGCTGGCTTGCCTCGCCTTGTTCCACCAGACTATCCTCCAGAGGAATACCATCTTGACTATCTTAAACAAGGCTATCCTCCAGAAATCATCTCTCCCCTCACTGGATCTGACTATCTGTTTCGTTCCAGCGATACTAGCAGAAATACCATCCTCCTGTGCGCCACTGCCGACGCAGATACCACCGAAATCCTGTGGTTTTCCGGAGTAAACTTTATTGGCCGCAGTAAACCTGGTGAATCAATCGAATGGAAGCCCCAGCCTGGCACCTATCAGATTACTGCTACCGACACAAAAGGCCGCTCCAGCACCCTTCAAGTAACTATTCTGGAGTTTGTAGAATAATTTTAGTTTTTTTAATTATTGATGGTAGGTGGATTTTCATTTCCATCTACCTAAAGTAATTCTTCCAAAATCTTGTTCAAGAACAAAAGCCCTTCCTTTGTCATGGAATAGCCACAAAAACCGTCATCCTCTTCCAGTTTTTTCATCCACCCCTGCTGAACAAATCCATCAAAGGTAGCAGCTTCAAGTTTTTTACCAAATCGATGATAATATTCAAAGCCACTAATACCTTTTTTCATCCTTAGACCCAACATTACATATTCAAAGGCAAGGGTATCCTGATCAAGCTGTTCCCATTCGCACGGCATTGCTTGTAAAAGCTCAACAAATTTTTTCCAGTTCCAATCTTGAATTACTGTGTGATTCAAATGAATTTTTTCAGCCTCATCACTGGCTAGTCTATTCCAAAAATCTATATATTGTTGAATATTCGTTGTATTAGTATATCGAAAGCCATCCCGAAAAACTCCCAGAGTATTTTGATGGTACAGGCTTCCCGCTCCCCCTGCTCCCAATCCTAAATAAGAGTTTTGCTTCCAATAGGCACTATTGTGGCGACTTTCCTGTCCAGGGGGAGCAAAATTAGACACTTCATACTGAATGTACCCAGCTGCTTCTAAAAAATCACGTCCTAAAATCCATTGTTTGTCCGCCTCATCTGCCTCCCAAGGAAGTTTCCCCCCCTCAATCTGATGATACAGTTTTGTTCCTTCCACTACAGTTAGGGAATACATTGAAATATGGTACGGCTTATAAGAAACAACTTCTTGTAAGGAAGCTAGAAAATCTTGATTTGCTTCTTCTGTTAACTCCTGACCCGGTAACCCCGCAATAAAATCGGTACAAAAGGTCAAACCACTTTTTGCTATTAAATCTAAAGCGTGCCGAGCCTTTGTAGCAGTACAACAACGGCCTACACAAGATAACACATCATCGTTCAAACTTTGAATTCCCATGGAAATCCGATTTATACCAAAAATTTTGGCTGTTTCTAACAAGTTTTCTGTTACACTTTCAGGATTTACCTCAAAGGTTACCTCTGCTCCATCTGCCAAAAAACTTTGAATCCTTTCCATGATTTTTGCTATTTGTTCACAAGATAAAAGACTGGGAGTACCACCACCAAAGTACACAGTCTCAAGTTTTTGAACTAATCCTAAACTTACAAACCAATTAAATTGATTCAAAACTGCTTGAACATACTGGTCAGACACTCCCACTGCTGGAAAAGAAAAAAAATCACAATAGGAACACTTAG
The DNA here is from genome assembly GCA_017629095.1 of Treponema sp. Classification (GTDB taxonomy): domain Bacteria; phylum Spirochaetota; class Spirochaetia; order Treponematales; family Treponemataceae; genus Treponema_F. The sequence goes on from JAGBXW010000006.1 coordinate 78,612, forward strand.
ATCCACAATATGGAATGTGAATATATAAGGAGGAAATAGAAAGGATATTTTTCATAGTTCTGTTACGAAATTTTACAAACAGCTAAAGAAATTACAGGCCACCAAATCCGGTAAAGGGAAAGTACTGAAACAAAGCCTTACCTGCAATCTTATTTTTAGGAATTACACCCCAGATACGAGAATCTATCCCCACTGTTCTGTTATCACATAAAAGGAAGTATTCGCCAGTACCCAAAGTCACTTCTTCCATAGTACCAGCTGCTCCCATAATATTGTCCCACCCCACTGGAAGCCCCCGTACATTTATATCATAAGATACATCTGTAAGTTCAAATTCTGTAAGAAAATGACTATTACCCGCAGGCTTAATGTACAAGATATAGTCCTTCATATAGAGGGTATCTCCAGGCAAGCCTACAACACGGCGCAATACATTTCCTTCTGCAACAGCATTATCTCCACTACGAAAGGCTTGTAATTGCTGAAAAGTTATAAACGAGATGAACTTACTGGCAAAAGATGAAAAAGCCCCTAGTTTTTCTTTTAACTGAGGTTTTAAAACTACAGGACTTCCTCGTTCTACTGAACCAATGGGAGAAACTAAAATAAGCCCCCCATGTTTCACTCTTGGTAACATGGAATCAGATTTTACAACTACAGGAAAAAACAAAAATCTAAAAATTAAGGTATTTAATCCAAAAATTAAAAGAAATAATCCTACAAAAAAAAGAATTGTGTTTCTTAATTTTTTTCTCTCTTTATATGAAAACTCGTAAACGGAACGTCCCATGGTAGCAGAATACCATAATTTTTTCTACAGTGCAAGATACCGTCTTTTTTTCTTCACAGGTATCTAAAAAAATGGCAATTTACTTATCATCTCCACCAATTTCTGCCCAAGCCATAGCTGCAGCAGCTTGCTCTGCTTCCTTCTTGCTTTTTCCCTTAGCTGGGCCATAGGTTACTGGTCCTAATTTTACAGAAATCCAGAAGGTTCTGTCATGATCAGGGCCTGTTCGCTTTACCATCACATATTCTGGACATGCTTTGTGGAGTTTTTGGTAGTGTTCCTGTAAAAGTGTCTTATAGTCACGATGATGTTTATTTTGCAATACTTTTTCTATTTCAGGTACAATAAGCCGTAATACTAAACCTTCTGCTGCTTGGTACCCTGAGTCTAAATAATAAGCCCCGATAATTGCTTCTAAAGCATCTGCAAGAATGGCTTTTTTTTCTCGTCCTCCGGAAAGTTCTTCCCCCTTTCCTAAAACAAGACATTTTGACACACCAATAGCCTTTGCAATAGGTGCAAGGGTACTTTCAGATACCACAACAGATTTGATTCTAGCCAAATCTCCTTCAGGTTTTTCTAGCATAGATTCATACAAATAAGTTGCTGTCGCCATGCCCAAAACCGCATCCCCAAGGAATTCTAGCCGTTCATTATTGTATCGTTGATTTTCAACTCCATTTTCATTGGAAAAGGAACGATGATGTAATGCTAAATCAAGCAACAACAAATCATTGAATAATATTGAATTTCGTTTTGAAAATTCAACTAAAAGATTCTTTCTTTGGGGAGGTAATTTACCTGTATTTAAGATTAAACTAGAAATTTTTTTTAGCATATTAAAAAAATAAGGGTGTCATCCAAAAATCTGGATAAACACCCCTTTCAGTTACTGAGCCTTATGCCTGCTGAGACTTAATGTACTCGTAAGCATCCCGAACGGTTTCAAAGCCATTAGCTACATCATCAGGAATCTTAACACCAAGTGCCTCTTCAATAGCATATACCAACTCATAGGTATCCAAGCTATCAGCGTGCAAATCCTGGCGGAATGATGAGTCAAGAGTAACCTTGTCCTCTTCAACACCCAGATTCTCTACGATAAGTCCTTTAATCTTCTCAAACAACTCGTCCATGATTCACTCCTCTTTAGTTACTTTCAGGTGTAATTACCTGACGGCCCTTGTAAAATCCGCACTTGGGACATACACGGTGCTGCATTGTAAGGTTTCCGCAATTGCTGCACTCTACAAGATTAGGAGCAGTCAACTTCATGTTAATGCCCTGTCGTCTGCGTGTGCGAGCTTTTGACGTTTTCGCTCTAGGTACTGCCATATATCAACCTCTCAATATAATTTGTGATTTTATACCTAGTTAAGATACTATATTTTTCCCTAGGCTGTCAATGCATTATACCATTTAAACAGTTTTTGTCAACGGTAAAATGACATTTTTTGTTCAAATGTCAGAAAAAAAAAGTATCCTACTAAATTATTTTTATAATTGTAATCTTTTTGAGACTTGTTCCAACACTAAAGGAGGAACCATAGTGGAAATATCTCCTCCAAAAAGAGCCAATTCTTTTATAGAACTAGAACTCAAAATAAAATATTTAGGATCTGTAGGAATAAAAACTGTTTCTATGTCTACTGCTAATCCTCGATTCATCAAGGCAAGATCAAATTCATAAGAAAAATCACTGATGTTTCTCACTCCCCTCACCAGGATCTTAGCATCACATTTTTTAGCATAATCAACAATCAATTTATCCCAAATACTAACTTTTACATTGCTCCATTGCTTTGTTAGCTGTTGCAACATATCCAATCTTTCATCAGAAGTAAACATGCAGTTCTTTCCTTTATTTAGTGCAACTACCACATGTAATTCTTCAAAAATATTCTTTGCTCGCTCAATTATATTCATATGACCATAAGTTGGAGGGTCAAATGTACCGGCAAAAATGGCTGTTTTCATAATCTTACGATATTATATTTGACCAAAAAGGTAAAGAGTGATAAAGTTACAGTATGAAGAAACTATCAATTTTTATAACATTTATTGTTTGTTTAACTGGTTGTACTGCAACTAGGTCTAATCCAGAAGTAGTAGAACCTGTAGAAGAGGTAGCTCCAGTTCAACAAATAATAGAAGTTGTTGAACCCGAACCTGTTGTAGAAGAACCTACTCCTGTCCCAGAACCAGTACAACTGGAACCTGCAGAGAAGGAACTTACACCAGAGGAACAAGAATTTCTAAGATCCACTCAAGATCTTGATGAAAAATTTGCCGTTTCTATCGATACTTTCACGAAAGATAAGAAAGATGTTTTGGACACCATTAATGAGCTTGATACAATCATGAAAAAAGGTGACTATACACGTTGGTTAACTTATGTTTCTAAAGAATCAAAGGATTACTGGATGAATTCGGCTCGGCTCAAGGAACTGGAAGGCCGGCTTCCAGTAAAAGGCTTGAAGCTTTCTGGATTACGTGACTATTTCAAATATATTTTTGTACCTGCACGGGCTGGTCACTCTGTAGATGAAATTCGTTATATTTCTGATACTGTGGTAAAAGCCGTTCAAGTAAAAGAAAAACGTGATATCGTTTATTACACTTTTGAGAAAATAGACGGTAAATGGTTGTTAAAACTTGATACACTGTGATTTTAACGAATTTGCAATTGATTTTTTGAAATAGGTGTATTATAGTTATATAATCTGTTCTTAGGAGGATATTGAATGAAGTCAACAAAGATGTTCGCACTTCTTTGCATGGGGTTGCTTTTTACAAGTTTTGCGTTTTCACAGCAGGCTGAAGGAGAGACAACTGTTGAACAAGAGTATTTAAGTAGTGTTGAGGATGTAATCATCCGGGAATTGGCAGACACAGATGATAGAGACAATAAGCTTGTTTCTCTCCAGTATATCGAAGCAGCTGTTAGTGGTGGTCGTACAAGTCCTGATATTGTATACTCATTGGAATCCTTAGCTGGTGAAGGTATTTCTTCTCAGGCTCGTACAAACGGACGTCTTATGAATAATTATCCTGACGTTCGTGCTAAGGCATGTGAGTTGTTAGGGGAAATCAAGACTGAAGAATCAAAAACTATTCTTGTTAAGACCGCTCTTGCAGATAATGAACCCATGGTTGTAACTGCTGCAATCAGAAGCTTGGGAAATATCGGTATCAATGAAAATGATGAGGTTGTTTCCACAATTATTTGGGTGCAGAAAAAGTATGCAACATTGAATCCTACCAGTAGCTTAGCTATGGAGATTTTGCTTGCTTATGAAAGATTGGCAGATACTGTGGAAGATACATCTCCCATGATTCAGTCCATTTCAGCTATTGCATCTAATTATACTTTTGTTCCTCCTGTTCGACAGAAGGCATATGATTTACTACGCCAGTTAACTGGAGTTGGTTCTTCTCGCTCAAAGTAAGGAAGATAAAAAAAAGGACGCTGAAAAGCGTCCTTTTTTATGAGAGATACAGGATTCGAACCTGCCACCTTCGCCTCCGGAGGGCGACGCTCTATCCAAATGAGCCAATCTCTCAAGTGTGTAGAAGGATATAATGATTTAAATGAAATGTCAAGTGAGGAAAAATTATGGAACCAATTATCTTAGCTTCAGGATCGCCTCGCCGGCAAGAAATCCTAAAAACCCTTGGGGTTCCCTTTCAAGTTATAATCCCCCAAATTGATGAAAGTATTATAGAGGGAATTGAGTTAGAAAAGCAGCCAGAGTATTTAGCTTCCAAAAAAGTAGAGTATGTTTCTAAAATGCTTCCTGTAAAACAAGAAGTGCCTTGGATTTTAGGGGCAGATACTATCATGATTATGGATAACAAGGTTTATGGTAAACCAGTTGATATTGATGAAGCTGTTCAATTCTTGAAGGAATTTTCTGGGAAAACCCATACAGTGATAACTTCTATGGCCTTATATAATGGTAGACTGAAATACCTTACAACACGAACAGCACAAACAAAGGTTACCTTCTCTTCTCTAAGTCAAGATGAAATTGACTGGTATATTTCTACTGGTGAATGGCATAATGTTGCTGGAGGATACAGAATACAGGGATTTGGCTCATATTTTATCAAAAAAATAGAAGGGACAAGCAGTGCTGTTATAGGCTTGCCACTCTTTGAATTATATGATATGTTGAAAGAGCAAGGATATTCCTTGATTGGATTGGAATAATTCTTGTCTACAGGTAGAGTTTAATCGTAGATTGCCCTACTTGTCGAATCTTCCGGGCTTTATCTAGTAATAGATAAAGTTACGAGAAATAGAGTTTGGAGGAAACTTCGGTTTCCGGGAAGGAGTTACTCATGGCAGTTGTAACCATGAAGAGTTTGCTTGAGTCTGGTGTACACTTTGGTCACCAGGTTAAGCGTTGGGATCCCCGCATGAAGAAATACATCTTTGCAGAGCGGAATGGAATTCACATTATTGACTTGCAGAAGACTATTGTATCTATCAAGGATGCATACGAAGCTGTACGTAAGGTAACAGTAGCTGGAAAATCAGTACTGTTCGTTGGAACAAAAAAGCAGGCACAGCAGGCTATTGCTAAAGAAGCAGAACGCTGTGGAATGTATTACGTAAACAATCGCTGGCTTGGCGGTATGCTTACAAACTTTTCTACTATTAAGAAGTCATTAACTCGTCTCAAGAAACTTGAGAAGATGGAAATCGACGGAACATTCGATAATCTTACAAAAAAAGAAATTGCATCTCTTCAGAAAGAAAAGGCAAAATTGGAGAAGAACTTGGGCGGTATCAAGGAAATGAAGGAACTGCCTGGAATCATCTTCATTATTGATACTCACAAGGAGCAGATTGCTGTAACAGAAGCACGTCGCATGGGTATTCCTATTGTTGCTGTTGTTGATACAAACTGTAACCCAGAAGGAATCGATTATCCTATTCCTGGTAACGATGATGCTATCCGTGCTATTACTTTGTTTACTCAGATTATTGCTAACGCTGTAATCGATGCTGATAATGAAGCTGGTCTCAAAATTATTGAAAACTTGCAGGATGATGATGAGGAAATGACCTCTGAGATTTCTGGAAAGTCTGACGAAGAAGAGATTATTGATTATAGCAATTATACACCTACCGAGCCAAAAGAAGAAGATGTTGATACATCTGATGACGATGACTTGGATGAAGACAAGTTGTATAAATAATTATAAACAATATTGGAGAAAATATAGATGGAAATTAAAGCTGCTGATGTAAAGGCACTACGTGATAAAACTGGTGCTGGTATGATGGAGTGCAAGAAGGCACTCGCTGAAACTAACGGTGATGCTGCTGCTGCTGAAAAGTTGCTGAAAGAAAAGGGACTTGCAGCTGTTGGTAAACGTGCTGACCGTGAAACTGGCGAAGGTCGTGTATTCATCAAAATTGAAGGAAATAAGGCTGCTATCTGTGAATTGACCTGCGAAACAGACTTTGTTGCAAAGAACGAAGACTTTATCAAGATTGGAAACGATATTGTTTCAACTGTAATTGCTAAAGGTTATACAGAAATTACTCAGGACTTGTCTGATATGTTGTTGGACTTGGCAACAAAGATTCGCGAAAACATGACTATTCGTCGGTTAGAATTGGTAGAAATTCCTGCTAATGGAACTGCATCTGGTTATGTTCACAGCGACGGTAAGACAGGTGTAGTGACAGTTGTTACAGCTGAACCCGCTGATGCTGCAAAGAATGCAGATGTAACAGAGTTTGCCCACGACTGTTGTTTGCATATGGCTGCTTTTTCTCCTGCTTATATTAAGAGAGAAGATGTTGATGCTGCTTATATCGAGGAGCAGCGTGAAATCTTCACAAAGCAGGTTGAAAGCCTTGACAAGCCCGACAATGTAAAGAAGGGTATTGTTGAAGGAAAAGTAAACAAGCACTTGGCTGAAATTTGCTTTATGGATCAGCCCTTCGTTAAGGATGATAAGGTATCTGTAACGAAGAAACTGGAAGAAATTGGTAAGAATGTTGGTGCAAAGTTGACAATCGAAAAGGTTGTTTTCTATCAGCTTGGAGCATAATTTTTAATAAAGCCTTGGTAGAAATGTTCTATCAAGGCTTTTTATGAGGAGCATTATATGTCAGTGAGTGAAGCAACAATGGGTCGCATGGACAAAACCATTGCAGCTCTAAAAGATGAATTTAAGGCCTTGCGCACTGGTCGTGCCTCGGCCTCTATTTTTGATAGAGTTCGTGTTGATTATTATGGTACCCCTACTCCATTAAATCAAGTATCAACTATTTCTGTTCCAGAGGCTCGTTCAATTGTTATTCAGCCTTTCGATAAATCATTGATTAGTGAGATTGAAAAGGCTATTTTAAAATCTGAGTTGGGATTGAATCCTTCCAATGATGGTAAGGTTATTCGTATTTCTATTCCACCCCTAACTGCGGAAAGAAGAAAAGAACTAGTAAAGCAAGCAAAATCCATTGCAGAAAATAGTCGTGTTGCCATTAGAAATATTCGTCGTGATGGTAATGATGAACTGAAGAAGCAGCAAAAAGATGGCACAATTACTGAAGATGATTTGAAGACAGGAGAAGCTGATCTTCAGAAATCTACAGATAAATATATTCAAGATATCAACAAGATTCTTGAAGAAAAAGAAAAGGAAATAATGGAAGGCTAATAATGGCTACCATTATGACGGATGATATGACCTTTCCTACCCATGTTGGAATTATCATGGATGGAAATGGTCGTTGGGCCCAAAAAAGAAATCTCCCCAGAACAGCAGGTCATAAAGAGGGCTTGGAGGTTGCTAAGCGTATCATATCTTGTGCTGCAGAGGTAGGAATAAAATATGTTACCTTATATACCTTTTCTACAGAAAACTGGAAGAGAACAGAGGAAGAAGTTGGTTTTCTCATGGGCCTCATCACCCGCCATCTTCGTGCAGAGTATAAATTTTACAAAGAGCACGGAATACGAATCTGTCACATAGGTGATACAGGAAAGTTACCTGTAGCCGTGCAAAAAGAGATGCTTGCTGCAGAGGAAGAAACTGCAAATTTTAAGAAAATGACTGTAGTTCTTGCTATAAACTATGGTGGTAGAGATGAATTGATTCGAGCTTTGAAAAAATTATCTCCAAAAATCATAGATGGAAGTATATGTGAACAAGATATTTCGAAAGCTTTTGATGTTCCTGAGCTTCCTGATGCAGATGTGATTATTCGTACTGGGGGAGAAAAACGATTAAGCAATTTTCTTTTATGGCAGTCGGCCTACTCTGAATTATTTTTTTCAGATACGTTGTGGCCAGATTTTGATTGTACAGAATTTTTATCAATCTTATCAGACTTTAATAATAGAGATAGAAGATTTGGAGATGTCAAGAGGTAAGGAGAAACAATGAATAAAATTTTACGGAGATTATTGACTTTTTTTATTGGACTTCCTCTTGTTGTTCTTATTGTATATCTTACACCTTTTAATCATTTATTATTACATTGTGCAATTACTATTTTTGCCTTCATGGCTTCAACTGAAATTTACAATCTTTTAAGTAAAAATATTCCCATGCAGAATAAATACTTGGTGGTAGGATTTGCCACCTTAATTCCTATTTCTGCTTATGGATGTATTTTATTAAATCTTGATTTTACTATATCAACCCTTGTTTTTTTAGCATTTTTCATGATTTTGTTGATTATAGAGATTTTTCTTCCATCTTCACACAATCTAGATATGCCCTTTGCTGATTCAAATAAAAAAATAACAGGTTCTCTTTTTGTACTTTTATATGGTGGATATCTTTTGTCTTTTCTGTCACGAATGACTAGTTTTCCCCACTCAAGAGAGTTTATAATAACCTTTCTTGTAATTGTTTTTCTCTGTGATTCTGCAGCTTGGTTTTTTGGAGTGCTTTTTGGAAAAGGATCACGAGGACTTGTTAAAGCGAGCCCTAATAAAAGTCTCATAGGTTTTGTTGGTGGGATCTTAGGAGCGATCGCTAGTGGTATTTTGTGTTCTTTTATTTGGCCAGATGTTTTTTCTGGTTCTTTATGGAAAATGGTGCTTTTAGGCTTGTTTGTATCCATTGCTGCTATTTTGGGAGATTTGGCAGAATCTGTATTTAAAAGATCAGCGGGAGAAAAAGATTCAGGAAACATTATTCCAGGACGAGGTGGTGCATTAGATTCCATTGATTCACTTCTGATGGCTGCCCCACTTTATTATTTCATTGCAGGTATGTTGTTTACGGAGCTATGAAAAAATTACTTATCTTAGGTTGTACTGGTTCTATTGGAACTAGTGCCCTCAATATCGCTCGAGAATTTCCTACAAGATTTAAGGTTGTAGGTCTCACGGCTCACCATTCTAAAGAAAAATTACAAGAACTTTCTAAGGAATTTGGTGATGTACCAGTTTGTTTGACAGGTGAAGAACCATCTGAAGCCCTAGAACAGCTTATTACAACTTGTGGGGCTGACATTGCAGTAAATGGTATTGCTGGTTCACCTGGACTCATGCCTTCTGTATATGTGTTACAATCTGGAATCGATTTAGCCTTAGCTAATAAAGAGACTATTGTTATGGCTGGGCCTTTAGTAGCTCAACTTGCACAAGAACATGGATGCAAAATCCTTCCGGTAGATTCAGAACATTCAGCAGTTTTTACTTTAGTAGAAAAATTTGGCTCAGATGCCATTAAAGAGATTGTTTTAACAGCATCAGGTGGCCCCTTCCGTGAAAAAAAACGCGAAGAATTACCTTTTATGAAGCCTGCAGATGCATTAAAGCATCCTACTTGGGATATGGGAACAAAGATTACCATTGATTCTGCCAGTCTTGCTAACAAGGGCTTGGAAGTAATTGAAGCCTGTCGTCTTTTTGGTGTTTCTCCAGATAAAGTTAAGGTAACTGTCCATCCACAAAGTTTGGTTCACTCTTTAATCAGAACAAAAGATGGTGTTTTATATGCCCAAATTTCTCCTCCAGATATGCGTCATCCCATTTTAACTGCCCTTACATGGCCAGAATTTGTTCCCAGTAGCCTTGAGGAATGGGATATTGTTTCTGGAGGTACCTTAAATTTTTACCCTCCCCGCATGGATGATTTTCCTATGCTTCCCCTCGCCTATAAATCTCTTTCTATGGGAGCAGGTCCAATCGCTTATAACGCTGCAAATGAGGTTGCAGTAGCAGCATTTTTGAAGGAAAAAATCTCATTTACCCAGATAGCTACTGTTACAGAAAAAGTTTTACAACATGATTGGAGTCAAGAACCTGTTACTATAGAAGAGGTATTTTTGTTTGATAAGAAGGCTCGCCAACAGGCTCAAGATATTGTGGAGAATTAATCGGGAGGTTCTTTAATGACAATAGTTTGGGGAATACTCTGTCTCGGACTCATTGTATTTGTCCATGAATTAGGGCACTTTATTGCTGCACGTATTTGTGGTGTAAAGGTTGAAAGTTTTTCTATTGGAATGGGGCCAGTGCTTGTTCACAAGACACTAGGAGAAACCGATTATCGGCTGTCACTTTTACCCTTCGGTGGTTATTGTGGGATGAAGGGTGAGCAGGCTTTTCGAGATGCCCTTGAGCAAAATCTTCCATCAATTCCTAAGGAAGAAGGTGGATTTTATGGTGTACACCCCCTAAAGCGGGCCATTATTGCCTTTTCTGGACCTGCAATGAACCTTATCTTTGCCATTATCAGTTTTACTATCATTGCTATGACTGGTTATACTTTTTATGCTGCTGACAATAAAGTGATTCTAGCTGATGATGTATATCCAGAAATGAATTCTGTAGCAAAAGCAGCTGGAATACAAACTGGAGATAAGATTCTCTTTATCAACGGAAAGGAAATTACTGATTTTTCTCAAATCTCTCAAACTGTATCTGTTCACCCCAACGAACAGTTGGAAGTAATTATTGAACGTGATGGAGTTCAACAGAAATTATTTATTACACCCAGTATGGATTCTTCTACTGGACAGGGTAAAATCGGTGTTATGAATTGGGTTAGTCCCCAAGTGTATTCAGTCACAGTGGGGGCTGCAGCTTATAGAGCTGGACTACAAGAGGGTGATGTAATCACTGCTATAAATGGGCAACCGGTGAATAATACCGTTGACATGCAAAAACTATTGCCACAAGAGGCTTCTACTGTGGCTCTCCAAGTAATGCGGGATGGAAATATAGATCCCATTGAACTTTCTTTGACAGTTCCTGCAAATGGAGATTTAGGATTGATGTTCAGTGTTCCTGCTCGTGAGGCTCCCCGTTATTCCTTTTTTCCTGCTATATGGCAAGGTACAAAAGAAACTGGCCAGTTGTTTGCTTTAACCTTTAAAAGTATTGGGCTTTTGTTCAAGGGTGTTGATGTCACCCAGGCTGTGTCTGGACCAGTACGTATAACTGTTATGCTAGGAGATACCGTCCAAACAGGATTCAAGGCCGGTTTTCGTGCAGGTCTTACTCGTACATTAAACTTCTTGGCCTTGATTAGCATTTCCTTGTTTATCATGAATTTGTTGCCAATTCCAGTTCTTGATGGAGGCCTCATACTTTTTGCCCTCATTGAAACAATAATTCGTCGTCCAGTTCATCCTAAGGTAATGTATTACACACAATTTATTGGAATTGCATTTATTGTTGTTTTGTTCGGTATTGCTCTTTTCAGTGATGCTCGTTATTTATTTTCTGATTTTTTTAGGCGGTAAAAATGAAAGTTCTAGCTTCAAGAAATATTGTATTATGTTTCGTTTTGATTTTCGTTTCTATGGGATTGTGGGGACAGGCTCATCTTTCAACCCAGGCTCATCAGGATGCGGTGAATAAGATTGTAATTACTAAAGATGGATCCACATTCTCAGCTGGAAAGGATGGATTTCTTATTCGATGGACAGAAGATGGCATGGGAGAGCATTATCAATTAAGTGAATTGGAGATTCCCCTGATTGCCGTTCACCCTAACGGCAACGACATTGCAGTATATGAAACTGATGGTTATTCTGTACATCGTGTTTCAGTATGGAATTGGCCAAGTCTCAGCAGAAAATTTGTAAAAACATATACAAATAATGTGTTATCATTAAATTTTACTGGTAAGGGAACACTGCTGGCTGTGGGAACTGCTACTGTAAACGGTATAGAATTTTTGAATCCCACCACAGGGCGTGCAGTTTCAAAAATTAAAGAAACAACTGGAATCGTCAGTATGTTTTACGGGAGTGCTTCAGAAAAAAGTGCTGTGGTCTACTCACCTACTGGCACTTTGATTTATTATAACATGACAAATGGTAGTAGAAAGGAACGATTCATTACAGAAGCACAACTTGAGCAGGTCACCTTGTTCAGTAACAATATGTTTTGCGCTGGAGTGAAAAATAATCAAATTTACATTATAGATGCATTATCTGGAAAAGTTGCTGCCCGTATTTCTGCACGTTCCCCAATTCTTTTAAGTGATGATGTGAGCTCTACGCTGTATTTTGTGGAAACTGACGGTAGAAATTATACCCTAAAAGCTATAGAAACTCAAATTACAGAAGAAGGGTCTTCTATTTCAAATCCTACTACAGTATATAATCTTTCGGGAATCAATTCTGCAAATACAATTACTTCTGGATTTTACAACAACGGAAAAATTATGCTCGGTTCAAAGGCTGGAAATATTTTTTCTGTAGCCTTGGGACAAGGAGAAAATGCAGGAAAGGTCCTTGTTATAACAGAAAATATGTATGATAAAATCTACGACATTGCTTCTATTGGAAGTGATTTTTACTTTTTAACCAAGGATACTATTTTCCTCTCATCCTACGACACAGGGCAGATCGACACCGTTGCACAAATCAGTGGTTTTACTAATATTATTCCCTACGGAGAAAAAGTAGTTCTTTGGTCTCATGGAACAAAAAAAGCTGTCGTTTTACTGGATTTACAGACAAAATCCCAGAAGAACCTTTTCACTCCAAAAAATTACATTGAAAATCTCCGTCTTTTTGGAAACAAGCTTGTTTATGTCGAAGGAACTTCTACTGTAAAATTATATGATATAGAAAAAGGTTCCAATTCAGAGTTATATGCAGGAACTGGTATCCAAGATGTTGTTTTGTATAATGATAATGAGTTATATGTGGCAAAGTCTGCATCTAGTGCTCCTCGCTCTCCCCTTATTAGTGTAAATACGGTAACTCAAGAAACTGTTATGATGCCTATAGACGGGAATGTTGCCTTTTCTCTCAGTCTCGATGCAGAAAATGGAGCAAATGTAATTTATGGTATTCAGGCCTCATCACAGGGCAATAAATCACAAACAACAATCTTTGCATTTTATCCAGCTCGAAAAACTGCCACATCAATTATGAAAGTAGCAGATGAAGATTTGAATGCTTTTTTGAATATGTATGGTTCAACTATTTACACCAACATTGGGAAAAACCAAATTCGTTCCTATGATACAAAGCTCCGCAAAGAAATCCAGTTAAATCGATCCGCCTCCCTACCGCTAAAAATTGCTCGGAGCGGAAACCGTATTGCAGTATTAAACAGAGATGGTAGTATTTCTTGGTATAATGCAGGCAATGGGACTGTATTAGCTGACTGGTACATGACCACAGAAAAACAATGGTATGAATTCTAGGAGAGATAAGTAAGAGGTTTATTCTTCCGCTTTATTTTCAAACTTAGCATATTGTGGAAGAAACATAAGATCTACATTACCAATGGGGCCGTTACGCTGCTTTGCCAAAAGAATCTTTGCGTCAATGGCTCCATTTCCATCATCATCAGTGGCCTTTCTTTCACGATGGATGAACATGACTACGTCTGCATCCTGTTCAATAGAACCTGAGTCACGGAGATTGGCCAGTGTAGGTTCCTTTCCTTCACTGTCACGGCTTACCTGACACAGGGCTACAATGGGAATATTCAGTTCTCGAGCCAAACTTTTAAGTGAACGAGAAATTTCTGATACCTGTTCGTGACGAGGTGTATTTGAGCTAAAGTTTTCGCTAGTAATCAAACCGATATAGTCGATAAAAATAATTTTAACCTGATATTGTTGCTTCATTTTTCGAGCCATTGCCCGTAAATCAAGCATCTTCATATTAGGAGTATCTGCAACGCACAGAGGTGCATCATAACAAAGTCCTGCAGCATTTTGTAAACGTTGAAAATCGGCTTGTGTCAACATTCCAGAACGAATTTTAGAACCAGAAATACGAGCAACTTGGCTGATAAGTCTTTGTCCAATCTGAGTATAAGACATTTCAAGAGAAAAGAAACCTGTAGGAATGTTTTTTTCAATAGCAATATGCTGAATCATTGATAGAGCCAATGCTGTCTTACCCATGGATGGTCGGGCTCCAATAATAATCATTTCTGAATTTTGAAAGCCACTAGTCATGGTATCCAGGGCAACAAAGCCTGAAGGAATCCCTGTATAGGCATCCTGATTATTCAAGTGTTTTTCAATAATAGAAATTGTATCGGGAATCAACTCCAACATTGTCAACAATCGCTGACTTTGATCTGACTCAGCTAAAGCAAAGAGTTTGTTTTGGGTATCTTCCAACGTTGTTCGACTTGGTTTTGTATCATCGTGAGCTTCAGAAATAGCTGCCGATGATATTTTGATTAATTCACGACGATTAAAATCATCCTTTACCAATTGTGCATAATATTCCACATTGGAACTAGTAGGCACGTGATCTGGCAATGAAGCAACATAAGCTACTCCACCCGCTGCCTCTAATTGACCTGTTTGACGAAGTTCTTCCGTTAAAGTAAGAATATCACCTCGTTGTCCCTTATTATATAAGGAAAGGATTGCTTTAAAAACTGTTTGATGTTGTAGTGAATAAAAACTTTCTGATCTAAGATGTACAATCACAGAACCAACCGCATCCCAATCTAAGAGTACAGCCCCTAACGTAGCTTGTTCCGCTTCTAAATTATGGGGTGGTATCTTATCCTTAAGGGATGCGGTGGTCATGATTAAGCCTCAGCTGATTCAGCAGCAGGCTGTGCTTCTTTTTCCTTTGCGACAGTTTCTGCAACCTTAGCTGCATCTTCCTGAGAAATTACTTCAATTTTGAGTTCAGCTGTAGCAGCCTCATACAAACGTACTGTTGCATGATACTTACCAACGGTCTTGATTGCATTTCCAGCAATTTCAATGCGCTTGCGTTCAATGTCAAATCCATTCTTGTGCAATTCATCTGCAACAGTCTGGTTTGTAACTGCACCATACAACTTTCCGTTAGGACCAGCTGGCATAACCAAAGATACAGTAAATCCTTCCAACTTTTCCTTAAGACTAGCAGCATCCTTACGCTTTTCAGCCTTGCGAGCCTCAATCTCAGCCTTGCGACCTTCAAAATAGGCTACAGTCATTTCATTATATGGAAGAGCCAAATTGCGAGGAAGCAGATAGTTACGAGCATATCCGTTGGCTACAACCTTTACATCACCCTCTTCACCGAGGTGCTTTACATCCTGATTAAGAATTACCTTCATTTACAAGCTCCATTATTGTGTTTAAAACACTTGTACATTTAGTACAAAATAATAAATGACACCCTAGCTTCCGGGAGTCGGACTAGGGCTCATATCTAAAAATCTATAAAATTAGTTTGCTACGAAAGGAAGCAAGCAGATTGCACGTGCCCGCTTGATTTCCAATGCCAAACGGCGCTGATGCTTTGCACAAGTACCAGTAATGCGGCGAGGAAGAATCTTTCCGCGCTCTGTGGTAAAGCGACGCAGACCGTCTGCATCCTTATAATCAATCTTTGCCTTCTGAGCACAGAAACGACAAACCTTCTTGCGGAAGAATGTCTTTCCCTTTGCACGTGGAGCACGCTCATCAGCGTCACGAATAACATCCTGCATCTGTACATCAGGTGTTGTATCAATATCCTTGATCATTTCTTCTGACATGTTAATTCTCCTATAAGATAGCTGACCTTACAGCTTAAAATGGAATGTCCTCTGGGAATGAATCATTTCCACCACCATAGGGTGATGGCTCATAAGAATCATAAGCTCCAGAAGGACCAGATGGTTCCTGCATTCTTGGTTGATAGGTTCCTCGATTATTCTGGCTATATCCCCCAGCAGGTGAAGTCCCACCGGAACCAGCATTTCCACCGAGAAGCTGAACGTTATTTGCCACAATCACCACCTTACTTCGTGGTTGGCCATCCTGCTCCCATCTATCCTGACGCAATTCTCCATCTATAGCCACCTGTTTTCCTTTAATAAGGTATGGCTTCAGGCTTTCAGCAGACTTTCCATACAGGTTGATTTCAAAGAAATTAGCCTCTTCAATCCACTGGTCGCCGTTTTTTCGGCGGCGGTTCACGGCAATAGAAAAATTGGAGATAGCAAATCCACCAGATGTGTATTTTAAGTCTGCATCCCGGGTAAGCCGTCCAATTATCATGATGTGATTAATATCAGCTGCCATAACGCCTCCTTTGGAATAATTGCTACTCGTCGATTTTTACGAACATGCACTTCAACAATTCAGGATTCAACTTGAACTGTCGGTTAAGCTCTACAAGTTTAGCAGGATTTACCTTGATAATCAGCAGGAGGAATCGACCTCTTTTCTGCTTCTTTACTTCATAGCAAAGATCTCTGTCTCCGAAGGGTTCTTCCTTCTCAATTTCCACGCCATACTCGCTCAAAGTAGAACGAAGTGTAGCGAGCCCTGCATTGTACTTCTCTTCCTCTGCGGGGAAGATAGTCATCAGCTCATACTTTCTCATAGTATCTCCTTATGGTCGATTTGGGAGGGTATAATAATCCCTCCAAGGGTTCGAGTATTCTATAAGAAAATTAAAAATAAATCAATCACTATCGGCATTTATCGTAAAAAACAGTATATCATTTTTTCTTTCTATGGTATAGTTTTTATGGAGGAAGATTAAAATGGATAATAAACAATTTAAACGTATTGTGGTATTGTATTTTAGCCCAACAGGCAATGCACGAAAAGTTGCTACAGAAATTGGAGAAAAGCTTTCCCAAATTTTACAGTTGCCTGTAGAAAAAATGAGTTTCACCTTACCCAAGGAGCGGAAAAATAGCTTTATTTTTAGCCAAGACGATATTGTCATTTGTACTACACCTGTGTATGCTGGTCGTCTGCCAAACAAACTGCTTCCTTTTATTCAGGAAAATATTAAGGGAAACGGAGCCATAGCTATAACGGTAAATGTTTTTGGAAACAGAAATTATGATAATGCTCCAATAGAATTCTACAATGAGATGAAAAAGAATGGCTTTGCTGTAGCCGGTGTAGCTGCTATTCCTACGGAACATGTCTTTTTAGAAGATATTGGCCGAGGAAGACCAACGTCACAGGATATGGTTCCTGCTTTTGATTTTGCAGAAAAGGTTGCAAAAAAGATTTTAGAAGGAAATGTATCTGGTGACTTAGACGTTCCTGGTGCCTACCCTGCTCCTTACTACACACCCTTAGGAGAGGATAATCAGCCTGTGCAGTTTTTGAAAGCAAAACCAGAAACACATCTTGAGCTTTGTGATTCCTGTGGAGCCTGTGCAAGACGTTGTCCCATGGGAGCTATTTCCTTTGAAGATACGAGCCTTGTACCTGGAATTTGTATTAAATGTCAGGCTTGTGTCAAAGTTTGTCACACAAAGGCAAAACATTTTACTGATAAAGCATTTTTATCCCACGTACAGATGTTGGCAAACAATTATCTGCGTCCAGCAGAAGGCGTTTTTGTAGTTTAAGTTTGATTACATAGTGATTTTTGGAGAATGTAAATGATCGATTTTTTTTGGTATCCTCGTTGTGGAACCTGTCAAAAGGCTAAGAAATGGCTTGAAGCAAACAATATTGACTTTGTTGCTACGGATTTAAAGGAAGAAAAGCCCAGTCGTAACCAGTTGGAAGATTGGTTTAACAAAAGTGGTTTGCCCTTGAAGAAATTTTTCAATACCAGTGGCCAAGTTTACAAGTCTATGGAATTGAAGGACAAGCTCCCTACCATGAGTCAAGATGAGCAGCTCGATTTGTTGGCTAGCGATGGAATGCTGGTAAAGCGACCTATCGTAATTTCAGGAGATATAGTCCTAGTTGGGTTTAAGGAAGCTGACTGGGAAGAAAAGTTACAATAATTTTTTAATGAAAAAAGGCTGGCAGGAATACAACTTTCCATGCCAGCCTTTTTTTATGCAATGCTAGAAATAAGCAGTAATCCCATTAGAAGTGGAAACGGAGACCTGCGTTTGCAGCAACTCCCCAGTGAAGTCCAACTTTAGGAAGGATAGCTACACCAATCTGAGGCACAGCCTGAATGTATGGCTCAATCTCAATCTTTTCAACAGGAATCATCATGTTCAATCCAATGGGAAGACGAGCTACAAGGGTAAGTCCCAAATAGTCATTGCCAATACCTACAGATGCACCAGCACCGGCACCCAAGAACCAACTTAAAGGTCCAACAGCTGTATCAACTAAAGGGTCATGAATAAACCAATAATCACCTGTAAGTCCAACACCAAAATAACCATCATGGAACTGAAGATCAGCAGCAAACACTAATGGACTATCATTAAGAGTAAAAGTAATAGCGGCTCCACCCATTGCAGGATATCCACCACCACCCTGTACACCAATACTCCAAGCAAAAGCTCCACCAACGCAAACTACCATCAGTAGTGCAGCAACAACTAAAATTTTCTTGTTCACATTAAACCTCCTATGTGAGAAACATAGCTCTATTATAACAGAAAATTAACAAAATTACAAGAAAATTTGATTGATTTTAGTTTGAGGCGAAAAAAAAATAGAGATAGGTTTATATAAAACATCATGTGTTTTTATATGAACCTATCTCTGAAGGAGGAAATTTTATCTCAGTTGATTCAAATCAAGAATTACAAAGGAATATTTCCGTGCTTTTTTTCTACACGAGAAGTAGATTTCTTGCTCTTCAACAATCGTAGACACTGGGAAATCTTTTTTCTTGTATCTTCGGGATTGATAACCTCTGATACATAGCCCTGCTCTGCAGCAGTTTTGGGAGTCATAACAGTTTCCCGATATTCCTTTAGTTTTTCCTCAATTATCTGAGCTTTAGATGGGTCTTGCACTTCCTTTGCGTAAAGAATCTGGATTGCACCTTCGGCACCCATTACTGCAATTTCTGCCTTGGGCCATGCAAATACAAAGTCTGCACCAATATGCTTGGAACACATGGAAATATAAGCTCCACCATAGGCCTTTCGGGTAATGACAGTAATTTTAGGAACTGTTGCTTCTGAATAGGCATAAATCAACTTTGCACCGTGTCGAATAATACCCTTTTGTTCTTCCTGTGGTCCAGGAACAAATCCAGGAACGTCTACCAAGCTTAACAAAGGAACATTGAATGCATCGCAGAAACGGATAAAACGAGCAGCCTTGTCGGAGGCATCACAGTTAAGGATTCCTCCCAAACCAGCTGGGTTATTGGCAACGATACCAACAGTACGTCCTTCGATACGGGCAAATCCCACAACGATGTTGATGGCAAACTCCTGCATAACCTCAAAGAAGCTGTCATCGTCTACCAAACAGTCAATTACATTGCGAATATCGTATCCCTGAGTTCCTCTGTCTGGAAGCACTTCCACAATCTTCTTTGCCTTTTTCCGGGCATCGTAGCGAGCAGAAGCGGAGGGAACACGATCCCCATAATAATGAGGGATATAGTCCAAAAGCTTGCGAACCTTGGTAAAACAGTCCTTTTCGTCTGGACAACGGAAGTGGGACACACCAGATTTCTGGGAATGAATTGCACCACCTCCCAAATCTTCCTCGGTAATATCCATGAACATAACACTCTTTACTACCTTAGGACCAGTAATGAACATATAGCTGATTTCATCAACAGTAAAGATGAAGTCGGTAATTCCAGGAGAATATACAGCACCACCAGCACAGGGACCTGCAATGATGGAAATCTGAGGAATATATCCTGATGCACGAACATTCTGGAAAAAGAGATTTCCGTAGCCAGCCAAGGAGTTTACTCCTTCCTGAATACGAGCTCCACCAGAATCATTGATTCCAATAACAGGACAACGAGCTTCAATAGCCATTTCGATAATCTGGGCAATCTTGTCTCCGTGCATCTTTCCAAGCGAACCACCTTGTACGGTAAAGTCCTGAGCATAGATGGCTACACGACGACCATTAATCATTCCAAATCCAGTGATAACACCATCATAAGGAATCTCCTTACCAGCCATACCAAAACTTGTACAGTTGTGGTGAACACCAGAATAGATTTCCATGAAGGAATCTTTATCTACCAGTGCGTTAATTCTTTCGATGGCATGTAGTTTGCCCTTTGCGTGCTGACGCTCTAAATTATATTCCATAGTTTAAGATACCTCTTACATTCATTTAGACAAAAATAGTAATAATGTCATATTAACGATACAGTCTAAGATTGTCAATAGAAAGACTTTAATTGGTTTCGCAAAAAAAAAGACCTCTACGCATAACGTAGAAGTCTTTAATGAGCTACATTGGATTCGAACCAATGACCCACGCCTTAAAAGGGCGTTGCTCTACCTACTGAGCTAGTAGCCCATCACCTATTTCCTAGGTTTGAAAATAGTACCATATATGATTTTATTTGTCAATACTAAAATACAAAAGAAATTGTTTTATTTATGTTATAAATCTTAATTATTGCATGAAGGTAATTTTGCCATTATACTAAGAACCATGAAGAAAAATTACTTGTTATTACTGTGTTTTTTTGTGGTTAGCTTGGTTTTTGCAGCAGAACCTGCTACAGCTGTATTTACTGGTGAGGAGTATTCAATCCACGTAACTTATTCAGATACCATTCAACCTGGAGATCCCCTGTGTGTTCGATTGGATTTGACTCCTTCTAAAAAGACCATGAAAGATCCTAATGGGCTTACTCAAGCTGTTTTGTTGTTTGGAGAGAAAAAGAAGACAGATTTTTTTGTTCTTAATGGAAGGAATGATGCCAACAATCCCCTTTCCCTTTGTGCAATGATTCCCATGTCTACCTACCAAGCAACAGGTTCTTATGATGTAACTATTATGTATAGTGCGTATGGAAGAGAATATATGAAATTCAATCTTCCCATTTCTATTGAGCATAAGGATTTTATTAGTGAAACCTTGGAGCTGGACAATAGGAATACAGCCATTAAGACAGATACAAGTTCTACTCGTATGAATCAGATTGACAGGTTGAACGAGATTTTATTCACTGTAAATGCAGGTGCTGTGTATCAGCGGAAGCCCTTTGTAGCTCCCACCACGGCCACACGAAGAACCTCTTTTTTTGGTGACCGTCGAGTGTACGCCTACGTAGGAGGAGGCTCTTCCACGAGCCTGCATTATGGCATTGATTATGGCATTCCCACAGGCTCAGAAGTAAGGGCTTGTGGAGCAGGTCGTGTTGTAATGGCAGAATCTCGGATTTCATCTGGATTAAGTGTGGTGATTGAGCACATGCCTGGTTTGTACAGCTTGTACTATCATCTTGATTCCATGAATGTGAAGGTGGGAGATATGGTAAAGGCGGGAGATATGGTGGGATTATCTGGTTCTACTGGATTAGCTACCGGCCCCCACCTGCACTGGGAGGTGCGGCTTAACGGGGAGGCGGTAAATCCAGATTTCTTTACAGAAAAAAGTTTCTTATATTTCCAATAATTTCATAAAGGTAGCTTCATCAATGACGGGAATTCCTAGTTGAGCTGCCTTTTTATTTTTTGAGGAGCCAGAGGCGGTATCGTTTGTCACAAGATAGGACAAGCCCTTTACCACCGATGACTTAGTGGTACCGCCTCGCTCCTTTACCAGTTGCTCCGCTTGACTTCGTTTCATAGATAGCTCACCAGTAAAACAAAAGGATACACCTGACAAGGAGCCCCCTTCAACAGGTGTTTTGAAGGTGATAAAGCCCTTTTCAACAAGCTGTTTCATTTCTGTCTTGTTGTCTACCAAACCTTGAACCAAGGTAGAGGCGGTAATGTCTCCAAATCCATTAACAGCACTGATTTCTTCCACAGAGGCAGCGAGGAGCTTGTCAAGAGTTGAAAATCCAGCCTCGGTAAGTCGCTCCATTAAGGTTTCTCCAATGCCTTCTATATCAAAACCTGCTACAAAGGCCGCCAAGGAAATGGTGCTGCGGGTTTTAAGGGACTTGATAACCTTCTTTGCCCCCAAAGATTCCCTGTCTTTGGAAATGCTTTCTTGATTCAAGAAAAATGGTGTGATAGCTGCCTCTGTCAGCTGGTACAGAGAGCTAATGGATGTTACTACCCCTGCTTGAAACAGAGATGATAACAAGGTGGTGCCAAAGTCACGGATATCGAGCACAGAAATCCATTTTTCCAGCTGGTGAAGCATCTTTTTTGCACAAGCCTTATTGGGGCAATAGAGGCGAGTTCCCTCGTCTACTAAGGCTGAGCCACACTGACTACACTGACAGGGAAAGACTATTGCTTCCAACAGCTGTGGTGCAGCTCCTTCTGGGGGATTAACTACAGCCTCTATCTTGGGAATAATTTCACCACGCTTTGTTACCACCACATGGCTTCCGATTTGTACACCTAGGGTTCTAATGGTATTGGGATTTACCAAACTGGCACGCTTTACTGTTGTTCCAGCCAATTCTACGGGGTCAAATAATCCCACGGGAGTATAAGTAGCACCAGATTCGCTCCATTCCACCTGACGTAGCACCGTTACCGCTTCTTCTAGGCTGAACTTAAAGGCAATCTGTCGCTCAGGTCTTGTTCTAGCAGCATCCTCTAGGTTTATCGTTCGCTCCTTTACCACTAAACCGTCAATATCATAGTCAAGTTGGGGTCTGAGCTCCATCACTTGGGCTCGATAGTCAATTACTTGCTGAGGAGAATTGCAGAGTACCAGTGGCACCGTGGTAAAGCCACAGGATTCAAGCCACTGAACCTTAGCAATCTCATCTGCAAAGGAATGGTTTTCAAAAAGAGCATCATAGCAGATGACTTTTAGGTGCTGGCTTCCCTCCCCGTCCTTCCGCTTCATAAGTCCGTTGGCGGCGTTACGGCAATTTGCCTTGTCGGAGAAAAAATCACGGTGGACTTGGCGGGTCATAATCACCTCACCACGAATGCCTCCTGTGTAGGGAAGAATTGTTCCGTCCAATTCGAGTGTGGCAAGAACACCCTGCATTTTCTTGGCGTTGGCGGTGATATCATCTCCAATGGTGCCGTTACCTCGGGTTACCGCCCGCACAAAAATACCATTATCATATTGCAACTCGAGGCTTGCACCATCCAGCTTGTATTCCACCAGATATTCATCGTAGGGATGCTTTTCTGTCCAAGCGATGAATTCCTGTGGATTGGCAGCCTTGTCTTGACTTCCCATGGGAATACGATGGCGAGCCTTTGCAAAATTTCCTGAATCAGCACCCACCCGATGAAGGATGGCGTTGGAGGGATCAAGACTTTTCAGTTCATCCCACAGAGCATCAAATTCCTGGTCTGGAACAAGAGCTTCTCCATTGTAGTAGGCATCTTGATACTTAACAATGAGTTGCTCCAGCTCCTGGATTCGAGCCGAGTCAAAGAGATTCATCTCCATCTTAATCCTCCTGTCGCAGGAAGAACAATTCACGAATTACGTGGTTCTTGTCCAAACCTTTTTCCTCAAAGCGGGTTTCTGGTCGCCATTCCTGATGGGGTGCAAATCCTTGGTATTTGTTTTTTAGGCCAGGAGTTTGCTCCAATTGCTCCAGAGCAAATTCTGCGTAAGGTTCCCAGTCGGTGGCCATGTAAAGATAACCTCCGGGAACGAGCTTTTTTGTGATAAGGTCTGTGTTTGGTCGCTGAACCAGTCGCCGCTTGTGGTGCTTTTTTTTGGGCCAGGGATCGGGAAAGAAAATGTGGAAACCACTGACAGAACCATCGGGAATCATCTTTTCTAGCACCTCTAAAGCATCATGCTCCACGATATAAATATTTTCCAAGTTGCGACGACGAATCTCACCTAAAAGCTTTCCCACACCAGGGCGATGGACTTCCAAACCAAGGTAGTTTTTGTCGGGATTGTCGGCAGCAATGATGGCAGTAGCCTTTCCCATACCAAAGCCGATTTCTACCGTTACAGGATTGGTGTTATTAAATATTTGGGTATAATTAAGCTGCCCCTCGCCATAAGGAATACACCAACGATCAGAAAGCTCCTGATAATCCTTTTGTTGAGTGGGGGTCATGCGCCCTGCTCGCAATACAAAGGTTTTAATAGTACGATAAAACTGAGGGGATTGAGGTGGTGTCTGATTTTCTGTATCCATTTATTGCGCTCCTGATTCAAAATTGTGGGCAGGCAAAAGGTAGCGAACCTGCCTGCTAGGATAGTCCAAGGAAATTCTCAGAGATTTTGCCTTACTATATGTTTTTGTTATGTCTTCAAAACTTTTCCAATCATCCCGTCCCTTGTCAAAGAACAGCAATGTCCCCTTGCCATCTGGCTGAGAAAAAATTGCAATTTTCTTGATGGGTTCAGAAGATGAATCATCAGAAGGTGCAGCATCTTTTGATGATTCATTTGAAGGCTGCTCTTCCTGATTTGAAAAAATAGGCTGATTCAATGGGGGATCAGCCACTGGCTCATATGCAAGATAAAATTGACTTTGGGCAGTCTCTCCAGCTAAGTCCATGTAGTTTACTTCGTACTTGCCTTTGGGAAAGCCCTGGGGAAATGAACCAAAATAGGGAGGCATGAGGTTTGCTGAACCAGCCCAAATCTTAGAACCATTGTTTAGAATCAAGGGCTTGTCTATAGTCCAGCAAATCTTTGCTTCTGGAAAAGATACTTCTAGCTCCATGATGCGTTCTGAACCTCCAGAACTTTGAGCAAAAACGGAAAGTCTTTGGGTAGGATCTTCTTGTAAATTAGTATAATCATAAATAACAAGGGTCTCCAGTGCAACAATATCTGGTACAGTATTAGAACACCCTGTAAAAAAGATTCCAACAAGACATAAGGAGAAGACGGTAATGAAAAAAGAGATAGGATGCTTCATCAAAAATTAAAAGACAAGGTTATAACCATAAGATTGCTTGCCGCATACTGGTTGACCAATGACTCAAATTTAACATTTACCTTTTTGCAAGCTTCATCCAAGTATGAAAGGTAGTACAATCCTAAATCAACACCTTCTGAACCTTCTGGAAGCTCCTTGTAAAAATCTATGAGAGAGCGTTTCCGTAAGTCAGCAGATTTTTTTGCCTCGATACTTTCCTTTACTTCCTGGAATTCATCATCCTTATTGTACAAGGTAATTTGCAATCTTCCCTGCTTTCCAATGGAAGATGAACCTCCACCAAGTCTCCAAGAAAGGAATACCATCTCATGCTTTTTAATCATTTCTGCAATGATTTTTTTCCGAACCTCTGGGTCATAAATCAGCATGTCAGTGTCAGGGATGCCCTTATACAATTTCTTTGCTTCTTGACGCATATTAACATTTTCACAGTTCAAGGCAAGCTCCATAATCATCAAAGAAATGTATTCTGCCACCTCACCCTTTTCCATATACTCTCTTAAAAGACTGTGAATACGTCCTAACATTTCGTCAAATCCATTTTGGCCATAGAACTTTGTAATGACATACCAATTCAAACGACTCATACGATTGAGGAATTTTTCCAACATCAGCATAAATACATTTCGATCCTCTGGCGACAATTCG
The DNA here is from genome assembly GCA_017629095.1 of Treponema sp. Classification (GTDB taxonomy): domain Bacteria; phylum Spirochaetota; class Spirochaetia; order Treponematales; family Treponemataceae; genus Treponema_F. Next base: position 104,168 of record JAGBXW010000006.1, read on the forward strand.
GGATTATCTTTGATAGAAAGCCACAGGGGATCTAAAATTGCTTTACGTGATTGTGCAATAATTTCTTCTTTGTTTGACAAATGAAAAAGCACTTGACGATCGGTAATTTTAGACTGTTCATCAATAATTTGTGAGGGATTTGCCCTATTATGTCTTCGTACACAATCTGACTCTATAAGCGTAGCATAAACGTCTTTATCGAACTGTTTATATAATAAGGAAAAAACTACGATTTTAGTCAAATCCATTATACCTTGCTTAGATGAGGAAAATTCTGGTAATGCAATTTCTAACTTGGAAATATAATCAACCAAAATCATCTGTTGGATTGTCTGGGGAGCAAAAGAGTCTAATGAGATACCATATTCTTCAATATTGTCAGCTAATTTTATCCGAAACAACTTTTTTTTATTCTGGATAAAATGAGATGCCCCACTCTCAGTAAGAATTACTTTGAGCGGGAGAGATAACAGGCCCTTATTTGTGGATTCACTCAATGTACAACTCCTAGGTCTTCATTATATATAAAGGTACTTGCATTGTAAACAAGAATTGCTATAATTATACAATATGGATAATATCGGAAGGTTTTTAGTAATCGTACTGTTGATATTTCTTTCTACAGGTATTTTTTTTGCACAATCTTCCGAAGAGCGGGTTGAACATCGGGAGCTTTCCAATCAGCTTTATGATTTTTTTGTTCAAGAAGGGTTTCAACCTCAACGACAACTGTTAACAAATAGCAATCAATTTCCCTACACAATTTTACTTGATTTTAATCAAAAAAGATTTACAGAAGACCAAGAGATTCAAAGATTTATCATTGCCATATCCCAAGAAACAGCTCAGGAATCCCTCGATGAAATAGTAGCTTTAGCAAATAAAATGAAAAGCACCAATGCAGAAGTGAGACTAACACTAGCATTACTAGCAAATGAAAATCCTCCCTTTACTCCATCCGATTCACCAGAAAATCAATGGCATCCCACTGGTTCACAGATTTTGCTTGAAAATATTTCTAATCCAGAAGCATGTGCCCTTGTTATGCTTGATGGAAGTTCCCAACAATTTGGGCAAGAAACAGTTGTTTTCGGTGCAGATGGTATTCTTACTCCCTTGTGGCTCATTCAGCAGGTTCCCTTACCAGTATCCCACAACTTTCTCATCACCTATCGCCTTAATCTTGCTGAAGATAATCCTGCACTCATTCCTTTTTTTCGCTCAGGAATGGCTACCGTTGCCATTTCTTTTAATGGCAATCAACAGGAACAGCGACAAAAAGTTTTTGCTGCAATGGAAACCATGACCGAAAATTTTTCTATTACTAAAAGTATTTCTGCTGATAGCCAAAACTACATCGTTTTCCATTTTGTGGAAAATATTTGGATTGGAGAACAGATTTCTATTCTTGTATACTTGTTAATTACTATTTTAGTGTTGGCCATTATCAGCGGATTTTCCTTCTTAGGAAAAAAGGGTGCCATTCACCGACAATCTTTTTTTAAGATTTGGTACCTTATTCCCATTACCATTCTTTTATCCACCTTTTTCTTGTATCTTGGACAGCTAGTGGCAGGAAGGGTTGTGGCCATTGTTCCGGAAAATACCGTCACAATTATTGGAATCAAAACCTTGTTTTCCTTTGTAGCCGTATCTCTGCCCTTTATCTTTCATCTGAGATTACGCCTCCCTATTGCCCAATTTGCCTATGGATACCTCCTTACAGTGGTGGTAGCCATGAATATCTTTATCTTTGCTTCAATTGATCTAGTGTTAATTTTTATCTTTGTTCTTGAATACATCATTATTTATTTTAGCCGTCTTGCAAGTAAACTTATTTCTCTCCTGATAATTTCATTAATAATGCTGCTTCCCTTTATCCCCTATGCCTTGAACCTGCTGGAGTATGCATCTCAAGATAAATTACTGCAACTTGTTCAAGCAGGGGTTTTAGGCAACATGTTATACGCCTGTATGCTCATTCCATTTCAAGTTATGTGGTTGCGAATCATGATTCGCATTGATTTGTTCGGTTCCCATCGCCACCACTCCTCTATCAAAATCATGCTTTCCATCTTGGCCATTATGGGAATTATGATTGTATCTGTCATAACAACCTTGATGTTCGGTTCCTTTATTTTGTATAGAACAGTTCCAGGAAAAAAAACTGCCGAAAATACTATTCAACCTTACCAATATGAGATTGTGGAGGCACAAGTTCCAGAAAAACTCCATGTTTCTGTTGCTCGCAAAAGTTATCTTGAACTACAATCTGTAGAAGTACAAATTGACTCTCCCGTACCAGTTGTTCGCTATGAAGTCAGTGTAACATCTGAAAATCAGATTCCCGTATACGACTCTCCCATCAGTTTTGTGACGGTACAAAATACCGCACCAGTTGGAAATCTGTCAGAAGCTAATGGCTCAACAGCGACCTCCCATTTTTTAATTCCTGATTTTCCCACAAAGAGTACTTCCTTTGAATACACCGCTGATGAAGATAAGTCTCAAAATATTAAAGTTCTCTTATATTTCCAAGTAGCGCCTCAACAAGTATCTCTTGTGGAACGGAATTTTTTCCTTCCAGCTCTGGAGGGAATACGCTAATGTTCCTGCACGTGGATCTTGATGCATTTTTTGCCTCGGTGGAACAGCTGGATAATCCCGATTTACGTGGAAAACCAGTGATTGTGGGAGCTATTCCAGGTCATAAACGAGGTGTTGTGGCAGCTGCATCCTACGAGGCACGAAAATTTGGTGTGCACTCAGCCATGCCCATTGACCAAGCATATAGCCTGTGTCCCCAGGGCACCTACCTTCCCTCCAACATGAGGCGATACCGGGAAAAATCCCAGGAAGTGATGGCCATCTTTGGGGAATTTTCCCCTGATGTGCAGCAAATGTCCATTGATGAAGCCTTTATCGATTTGACTGGCACCCAGCGATTGTTCGGACCACCAGAAGAAACAGCCAAAATGGTAAAAAGGCGGGTACTTGAGGCAACAGGTTTAACTGTTTCTGTTGGGCTTGCCAGCAATCGCTATGTAGCAAAGATTGCTTCTGGCATGTCAAAACCAGATGGATTCTTTTGTGTACCAACAGGCCAGGAACAAGCCTTTATGGAAAGCCTTCCTTTGAAAAAAGTCTGGGGAGTGGGAGAAAAAACTTTGGCAAAGTTATATTCCCATGGAGTCCGTACCGTGCAAGAAGCCTTGAAAACACCATTATCCGTTTTAGAAGGCTTTTTGGGAGAAGCTAGCGGACAGTTTCTGTACAAGGCAGTGCGGGGCATGGAAGCAGCCACCTTTCGTGACGCTCCCCAATCCCGCTCCATCAGTGCAGAAAACACCTACGAAGAAAATCTGACAGATAGGTATACCATTGGAACGGCCCTTATGGATCTTTCCCAAAACGTAATGTTTCGCCTCATGAAGGAAGATTGGAAAAGTAAAACAGTCTGCATAAAAATCCGATATTACGATTTTACCACCACCACCATCCAAGAAACCTCCCAGCGTTACATCTCTTGTGCAGAAGACCTTTTTCAGCGAGCAACGGAACTTTTTGACAAAAGATATAATGGCAGAGGAATTCGGCTTTTGGGAATTGGTGCCATGAACTTGGAGTCTGGACAAGAGCTTGTACAGCAGGACTTGTTTGATTTTGGACAGGAACGCCACCATAAACTGGAAGAAGTAGTACTCCAGCTAAAAACAAAAAACCCAGATCTTGCTATAACAAAGGCCCGTCTTTTAAATAAATCTGCCAAAGCTAATGCTTCAGAAAAGGGCGAAGATTAAATCAAAAAAAATTGAAAAAAAACAAAAAAATATTTTTTTTGTATTGACATATTTTGTTCTATTTGTTAATATACTCTTACATTGCATTCCCCGATTGTGTAATGGTAGCACCTCAGATTCTGGTTCTGATTGTGGGGGTTCGAGTCCTCCTTGGGGAAATAAAACACGAATGACGTGGATTCTTTGGTCCCTTCGTCTATCGGTTAGGACAAAAGATTCTCAATCTTTAAAGAGGGGTTCGATTCCCCTAGGGACTGTTAAGGCTTGGTTTTCCAAGCCTTTTTTTATACCCAAATTTTAAGACAATTTCCCCGCCAGTAAAATCATTACGCCTCTAACTCCTTATTATTCTTTTTTTATACCTAGAATCATTCTGAATTGTTATACTTTATTATACTATTAACTGTGTATACTGTATATTATTTTATACTACTTAATAATAATTATAGATACCTCTTCTCAGTTTTTTTCAAATCAAGTATACTTTCTTCCATGAAAGTTATTATCTCTCCAGCAAAAAACATGAGCACAAAGGCAGATGCACTGGAACCAAAGGAAGAACCAGTTTTTATTCAACAGGCACAAAAATTGGTGGACTACCTGAAGTCCCTCCCCTTTGAGCAATTAAAAACACTTTTAGCCTGTAACGAAAAGCTTGCTCAGCTTAATTACCAGCGATACCAGACTATGGATTTGCATTCAGGAACAAATCCTGCCTTGGTGTCCTACGAGGGAATCCAATATCAGTATATGGCACCAAAAGTTTTTACCTACGAATACTTTGATTATGCCCAGGAGCATGTACGGATTCTTTCTGGGCTTTATGGTATTTTACGTCCCTTTGATGCTATAGTTCCTTATCGGCTAGAAATGCAGGCTAAATTAAAGACAAATTTTTGTAAGAATCTCTATGATTTTTGGGGAGCAAGCTTGTATCAAGAGCTGACAAAGGATTCAAAGGTTATTATCAATCTTGCTTCCGATGAATATAGCAAGGCCGTAAAGAAATATGTGCAGCCAACAGACAGCTTCATTACCTGTCGTTTTTGTGAGCAGGCAGATGGTAAGCTGGTGGAAAAAGGAGTGTACGTCAAGATGGCTCGTGGGGAAATGGTACGCTATCTAGCGGAGCAAAATGTTCAAGATCCGGAGTCGATGAAAAATTTCACAGGTCTTGGCTATGGGTTTAGTCAGGAGCATTCTACGGAAGAGCTATTCACCTTTGTACGATGAGCCATCTGTTTTCAGTTTGTGACAGACTCTATTTTTTGTGGCCTTTATATAGAATTGTTTTTTTGATATAGTAGCCTCATGATTGCCATTCATTCTTTGGTGCTGTACAAAGGTCAGCCAGCCCTGGTTCAAGAAGAATTCGGGGGAAAATATACTATTATCTATTGTTCAAGCCTTCCTTCAACGGGAGGAAAACCAGCCCAGTTTGCTACCCAAAAAGTTCGGGATAAGGATATTTCTGTACTTTTTACAAAAACTGATGGCAACAAAGGTCTCCTTCCAACACTTTTGTCAATGGAATTGCAGGAGCAAACATGTAAGGATTTAGTGGAACCACTCTATGAACTTCTAATAGAAGAAGATGATGCTTTTTCAATCTCTTTTTCCTTTGGAGACCTTTGCGATTACGGCGGAATGGAAACAGTAGAACAATGCTGGAAGCTTTATAAGGCATTAAAATCAAGTTTTTTCTTCCAGCAGCAAGGTGAAATGCTTCAATTCACTCCCCGTTCTCAAGATGAGATTACAAAGCTTACAGAAAAAAGCTTGGCAAAGGAGCGAGAAGAAGAGCTTCGTGGAGCCTTTATCCAACGACTTAAAAATCGACAGCTAGACCTTCCTGGGGACTATCAGCTAATGCAGGATGTGGAAGCCTTAGCTCTTGGAAAAACAGAAAAATCTCGCACTATGAAAGAAGCTGGTCTTACAGAAACGCCAGAAAAGGCCCATAAATTGTTACTAGACACTGGTGTGTGGTCCATCCATAAAAATCCCTATCCTGCCCGTTGGGGACTTTCCACACAGTCTGCCACAGAACAGTTGGCTAGTCCTCCTCATGAAGAGCGCCTTGAACTGAATCACGTTGCCTATGCCATAGACAATGCTTGGAGTGCAGACCCAGACGATGCCATTGCCTACGACGGAAGCTTTGTATGGGTACACATTGCAGACCCCGCTTCCAGTGTTTTGCCAGACACCCCCATTGATATTTCTGCCCGCCATCGTGGCTCAACCCTGTATATTCCAGAAGGAGCTGCCCGTATGTTGGCAGAGGAGTCCTTGGAAGACTATGCCTTAGGCTTGACAGAGGAATCAGGAGCATTATCCCGGGCCCTTTCTTTTAAGATTCAGCTAGATGAGTCTGGAGCCATCATAAGTTGTGATGTGCTGAAAACTCGTGTTACAGTACAGCGGTTCACCTACCAGCAGGTGGACGAACAAAAAGATTCTCCAGAATTCGCCCCCCTCTTTGCCATTGCTCGACGAAATGAGCAGCGACGCTTGAACAATGGGGCTGTGTCCATTACCTTACCAGAAGTTCATATTTCTGTAAATCAAGAGCAGGTAGACATCCAGCCGAGCATTCGCTGGGAGTCAGGCGACTTAGTGCGGGAATTTATGTTATTGGCAGGAGAAGCAGCAGCAAAGTTTGCCTTTAAGAACAACATACCCTTTCCCTTTGTTAGTCAAGAATCCCCAGATCTCCCTTCCGACCCACCCCCAGGTTTGGCTGGTCAGTATAAGCTCCGCCGTTGCATGAGAAGCAGGAGTGTGGGAGTCACCCCCATGCAACACGCTGGTCTTGGATTGGGAATGTATAGTCAGGTAACAAGCCCCCTACGGCGATACAGCGATTTGGTGGCCCACCAGCAGTTGCGGGCATTTATCGATGGCCGTCCCCTACTGGACAAGGATAAGGTGCTGGAGCGGATTTCAGCAGGAGATGCCGCCGCCAGTGCCGCTGTTCGGGCTGAGCGCAACAGCAACCTTCACTGGATTTTGGTGTACCTCACTATGAATCCCCAGTGGACAGGAGAAGCTGTGGTGGTGGAAATCAGAGGAAAGCAGGCCTATTGCCTTATTCCAAGCCTCGCTCAAGAAACATTGCTAACACCAAAGAATGATGTGGAGTTAAATCAAATAGTGCAGGTAAAAGCAGGCAATATCAATATTCCAGCCCTGTCTGTTACCTTTCAAGAAGTCTAAGGATGATTTACAGCATTCATCATTTTTTGGGTTTTCAAGAATCTGAAACTATGATAAAGTTGTATTTATTACATTTTGCCCTTTTGAGGCAGAAAGAAAGAGGTTAACTAATGATTGTATCTTGGATGACTACCAATAAATGCAATTTGAAATGCAGCCACTGTTATCAGGATGCAGGTGCTGCAAAAGAACAGGAATTGACTACAGCCGAGGGAAAGAAGCTCATCGATGAGATTGCTCGTGCTGGATTTAAGGTTATGATTTTTAGTGGTGGAGAACCACTTCTTCGCCCCGATATCTACGAATTGGTAGCCTACGCTTCCTCCAAGGGATTGCGTCCTGTATTCGGTACCAACGGAATGCTCATTACCAAGGAAGTCGCCCAGAAACTGAAGGATGCTGGTGCCCAAGCCATGGGAATCAGCCTTGACAGCCTTGATGAAGCCAAGCACAACAAATTCCGTGGACTCCCCGATGCCTACTCCAAGACAATCCAGGGAATGAAGAACTGCCGTGAGGTGGGGCTTCCCTTCCAGATTCACACCACCGTTATGGACTGGAACAAGGAAGAAGTTTGCGATGTCATTGACTTTGCCGTGGAAATGGGAGCCATTGCTTCCTATCTTTTCTTCCTGATTCCCGTGGGACGCGGTGTATTTATTGAACAGAATGCTGTAGAAGTTCAGGAATACGAAGAATTACTGAAAAAAATCATGGCAAAGCAGAAGGAAGTTCCTATTTCCATCAAGCCCACCTGTGCTCCCCAGTTTACCCGTGTCGCAATCGAAATGGACATTGAATTGAACGAGCGTTTTACCAGAGGCTGCTTGGCAGGTCTCACCTACTGTATTATCAGTCCCACGGGTGTTGTTCGCCCCTGTGCCTACATGGTGGAAGAAGCTGGAAACGTCCACGAAAAGGCCTTTGATGAGATTTGGCAGGAAAGCCAAGTGTTCAAAACCCTGAGAACAAAGCACTACGAAGGAACTTGCGGAACCTGTGACTATAACAATATTTGCGGTGGATGCCGAGCTCGTTCTGCTTACTACCATGATGGAAACATTCTGGCAGAAGATACCTACTGTGCTTATGGTCTCAGCAGACGAGAACAGGCTTAAGGTTTGGGGAAGCTCATGAGTGAATCTAATAAAAAGGGAAAATGTCCCCTTTCACCTGCAGCAAGAAAGTTTTTTGTCTGCTTGTGTATTTGTCTTCTCATTGCTGTTATCTATTTTTTTACAGCAGGAAGGCAAGCCAAGAAGATGATAGAAGAACCTTCTTCACAAGTAACCCCAGAAATGGTTACCTTTACCGATGCCTTGGGACAGGAATTAACCATGGCTCGTCCTAAGCGTGTTGTTTCCCTCATGGGAAGCTTTACGGAAATCTGGCTTTTAGCTGGTGGACGTGACAGCTTGGTGGGAACTGCCGTAGATACCCAAGATAAGCGGGATTTGGGACTACCAGAAACCGTCGTAAACGTGGGAACATATCAGGCTCCCAATTTGGAGGCCATCCTCGCCCAGGCTCCCGACTTGGTGCTCTTATCCTCCGAGACAGTTCGTACAGATAACCACGTGGCATTCAAGAATAGCCTTGCCGCTGCAGGGATTCCTGCAGCATATTTCAGTGTAACCCATTTTGAGGATTACCTGAAGATGATGGAAATTTGTTGCCAGCTTACTGGAAACCAGCAGGCCTACACCGAAAAGGGACTGAATGTCCAAGCCCAAATCCAGGAAGTGCTTAGTCAGTACAAGCTGGAAAGCCAGCCCACTGCCCTCCTGATGATTACCTATTCTGGAGGAATCAGACCACAGGCTTCTACCACTATGACTGGAGGAATGCTTGCTCAGTTGGGTTGCAAGAACATCATCGATGACTATCCCAGCCTGCTGAAGGATTTCAGCATGGAGAAGGTTATGGAGATTGACCCCGACTACATCTTTGTCATTCCCATGGGATATAGCGACCAGGAAGCATTGCGGGCTTTAACTACCAGCGTGGAGGAAAATCCAGCTTGGAACGTACTGACTGCAGTAAAAAACAAGCGATATCATCCCCTGCCTCCAGAAAAATTTTTGTTTAAGCCCAATGACCGCTGGGCTGAAAGCTATCGTTATCTGGGAGAATATTTCCAGAATACCCCTGTAAACAAATAAGATGAACGAAGAATTAAAAAGCGACTTGGGACAGGTCAACTTGTGGAAAAGCAGGCTTGTCCTAGTTGCAGCAATAGCATTAACCCTTTGCATAACCCTTCTTGCCCTGTCCTTTGGATCCTCTAAGGTATCCTTGATGGATTTCTTTCGGGCAGTGCTGAAGGGTGATACAGCTGACCCAGCCTACAGAATCATTTATTTTAGCCGCTTGCCACGGGTGTTAGGTGCCCTTCTCGCAGGAAGTGCCCTAGCAGTAGCAGGAACAATCATGCAGGCTGTATTGCAAAATCCTTTGGCTAGTCCCAACATCATCGGTATAAACAATGGTGCAGGCTTTTTTGTACTGGCCTGTTCCGTGATTTTTCCCAGCAATCCTGCCATTCTTCCCTTGGCAGCCTTTTTGGGAGCCCTCATTACCGCCCTTATGATATTTGCATTGGCCATGGGACGAGGTTCCACCAAACTGTCTTTAGTACTCACCGGTATTGCCATGAGCAGTATTTTAGGTGCAGGTATGAATGTCATCATGATAGTCTTTCCTGATGCCTATATTGGAGCCAGTACCTTCTTGGTGGGTGGACTGGGATCTGTAACCATGGATAACCTTCAGTTTGCGGTGGTCTACATCATTATTGGTCTGGCACTTTCCATATTCTTACGCCGCGATATGAATATCATTGCCCTAGGCTCCAACACCGCCAAGGCATTGGGAATGGCAGTATCCACTACCCGCTTCTTGCTGATTGCCACCGCAGCAATCCTCACTGGAGCAGCGGTAAGTTTTGCTGGATTGATTGGTTTTGTGGGCCTTATCGTTCCCCATGCAATTCGATTTTTCATCGGCAGTGACCACCGCCTTTTAGTGCCGGCCAGTATCTTTGCTGGAGCCGGCTTTGTGACCCTCTGTGACCTTGTTTCCCGCATTGTTTTTGCACCCTATGAAGTTGCCGTTGGTATTCTCCTCTCTTTGGCGGGAGGCCCATTCTTTATCTATCTGGTGATTCGCAACAAAAGGAGCCAAAATGATTGAGTTACAACAAGTTTCCTTTGCTTATCCTTCCCGCCATCCGCTTTTCCAGGATTTCACCCTGAGCTTTCCAGAGGGAAAAATCACCACAATCCTTGGTTCTAACGGCAGTGGAAAAAGTACCTTGCTAAAGCTGGCAGCACGATTGCTAACTCCTCAGCAGGGACAGGTGTTGCTGGATGGAAAGGATTTACACTCTATGAAGTCAAAGGAGGTGGCAAAGCGGATTTCCCTCCTCCATCAGAATAATTTTCCTCCAGAAATTACTGTGGCCACCTTGGTGTCCTATGGTCGCTATCCCTACCATAAATATGGTCAAAGCTTTACCCAACAGGATCACGAGGCCGTGGAAAAGGCCCTGAGTCAGGTGCAACTCCATGACCTTCGCAATAGCCTGTTGACCCGCCTTTCTGGTGGACAACGGCAGCGGGCATTTATCGCCATGGCACTGGCCCAAGACACAGACATTGTGTTTTTGGACGAGCCCACAACCTATCTTGACATCAATATTCGGCTAGAATTGATGGAGCTGGTTCGATTCCTCAATGGCCAGGGAAAGACCATTATCATGGTGCTCCACGATTTGAACCTTGCCTTGGAGAACTCCCACAATATTGTTTTGCTGGAACGGGGTAAGCTTTACGCAGAAGGAAGCCCAGACCAAGTGATTGAAACAGGTCTCTTGGACAAGGTTTTTAACATCAAAACCCACGTGTTCCACAAGGATGGAAAAACCTTTCACCACTTTAGTCGTCAAAAGTCATAAAAAAACACCCCTGAAGTTCTTCAGGGGTGTTTTTTTATTCATTCAAGATGTAATTTCAAATCAATCAATACTCTATTCCAATGGAGCGTAATAGCCAATCTCATCACGACCAGAGCGGTTCAAAAGATAGGCTTCGACTTCCAAGGGAAGATAATCCTTTCCAAAGTTAGTGTTCAATGAAGAGGTATAAGACAGGCGATAGGAACCATTAGGAGTGGCAACCACTTCCTTTACCACACCAGTTAAACCTTCGGGACGATACACAAACAAGGTGTCTCCATCAGTAGCTTCAGTCATATAGATAATTTCTTCTGGCAACACGTTCTGGGTTAAGTTTACGGTATAGAAGGAAATATCATTGTTGTTAAAATAAGATACCATGTCGGACAAGCCATAGGTTAAAAAGGATGAATGGGTCAAGTTTGAGGCACCAGTCAAATAGATGATAGCTCGCTTTTTCTCTCCGTTCACCAAAGTATTTCCAGCCAAACGGAGTGCTAGGTCTGTGGTACAATCGGCAGAAACTGGAGTTTTCAGAGCCTTTACGGTAAAATCACCTAAATTATTTGGAGCACCGGAATATTCTGTGGTGGGAACACTTCCAGATGAAACTACTGTTAAAGAGCCCTTTCCTTCCATGCTACCAGCAATTTCCTTCAATGCTGTTTCCAGAGCCTCGTTATACTGGCTTGTCTGTACAGAACGGTCAAGTACAACTACAATGTCACATACATCATTGGAATAGGCTGAACCTTCCAGCTTTTGGGCAGTGACGGGAATGCCATTTTCTGTCATATAAAAGTTTTCTGCCTTCAATCCCACTACAGGCTGTCGCTGACGATTCTCTACCTTGATTTCCACTGTAACGGCAGGGAATTTATCTGCGTTTATTCGCTCAATCTGAACGAAAAGACCTCCAACTAACTCTGTCATCTTGGACAAGACGTAAACTTCGTTGGAAACAAAATCTGTGGCCAAAATATTACCGTTTACGTCAGGCTGGGCACAAATGATTCTAGAAGGAGCACTTCCTGTACGGCCATTTTCAAAAACGGCACCGGTGGACAAATCTACAGAACAGATTCTATTTCCGTCGCTTACTACAATATGGTCATCACTGAGACGAAGGGATTCTGGACGATTAAAGGTTTTTTCTGGCACCAACATTCCTGTGTAGTTTCCAGAACGGTCGAAGGAGTAAATGGCTCCCTTTACAGCATCAGCAACATATACCATGTCAGAGAAAATGCAGATTCCTGTGGGAGCGATAAATCCAGGAAAGCTTCCAGTTTTCTTTCCAAAATTAAACAGAGGATTTCCATCCTTATCAAAAACAGAAACACGGGCATTACCAAAATCTGTTACATAAAGATTTTCTGAGGAATCTAAGGCCATGTACTGAGGCCCCACAAATTGTCCTAGTCCTACCCCCTTGGAACCAATGGTACCCTTGTAATTTCCCCTGCTGTCGAGGACTGCAATTCTATCTCCAGCATATTCAGAAACAAGGAGGGTTCCATCACTCTTTCTAATGATATCCATGGGGCGGTCAAAGCCCTGGAGGGGACCTCTCACACGATTGATGATAAATCCGTTGATATCCATCAAGAGAAGTTCGTTGGAACCATAGGCCAAGATCCAGTTTGTTCCGTTGTCATTGGCAAGAACTGCAGAAGGCTGGCTAAAAATCAAATTACCGTTTACTAAGCCAGGATAATTTCCTGCCTCTGCAAATTGGCTGGAAACAAGGGAGGTTTTTCCAGAAACTCTCCGTTCACGAATAATTTCGATTCTGTTGGCAAGAAGCATTCCACCGTAGTCTGCATCGGAGGCAATCTGCCAATGCTGCAGGGCCACGTCCTCCATTCCTGCTCGGTAATAGGCCCTACCCAACCAGTCAAGAATCAAGTTTTCTGTAGGCAGGTATGACAAGGCCTTTTCAAACAAGAGGATGGCATCGTTGTAGGCACCTCGATAATAGGAATAGACTCCACGACGAAATTCTTCTTCTGCAAAAAGGGAATCAGCTGTTTCCACTGTCACTGACTTAAAATCAGAGGAAAAAAGCGTACAAATACTGATGGATACGAATACTGCCAATGCAAGATGCAGTTTTTTCATTTATTTTCCTCCCGATGCCGAATTTTCTCGGCTTGCTTGAATCATCTTTAGGTGTTCGAGAATTTCTTCGTTGTTTTCATCCTTCTCTTGAGCTTTCCGCAAGAAATTCTCAGCTTCTTCTAACAATCCCAACTTGTAATACACCCATCCCAAGGTATCTAAACAAGCTGGTGAGTTTGGTGAAATATCTAGGGCCCGCTTGGAAAGCATAAGGGCTCTGGTCAAGTCCTTGTTGAGACAGGCCAAAACATAGCCTAAACCGTTAAGGGCAGTAATATTCTCTGGCTCCATCTCCAAAACCTTTTCGTACTGCTCTATGGATTTTGTATAGTCTTGCTGCAACCAAGAAATATAGGCCATAGCGGCATGAACTCCACAGGGATTAAATCCTGTTTCCTTCAAACTCTGCAATTCAAATTCAGCAAGACGGGCACGACCTGTAGTTGCATAAATGATGGCCAAAACAAGGCGACATTGCAAAATCCGTTCTTGCTGTATATCATCTCGTGGAATGGTTGTTACAATTTGTTCCAAGTATAAGAGAGCTTCTTCATAGCGTTTTAACTTCATGTAACAAAGACCGATAAAATAAATCACATCCAAATCATTTGCCTGATCAGCAGACAAAGACTGAAAAAAATGCAAGGCTTCTGTATATTTTCCTGTCTTATATAAGAGAATACCTTGTGAAATTAACCGTTGATCCATTATCTTTCCTTAAGAAAAGCCTTACAAAATTAATTTTAAACCCTTCTCTTTCATATCATCGGCATCTGTTGGCTGAGCATGAATGCGACCGATAGAAATTAATCCCTGATTTACGGCTGCAAAGTCACAGTCTCCTCCACCCTCGGTGGTAACTCCCCCTCCTTTAAAAAAGGTATAGGAAGAGCCATCAGGAGCAGTAAAAGTATCGATGGTGTTATTGTATATTCTTTTTGAAAGACGGGTAAGTTTCCATCCTGCATAGGAATCTGCTGAAAGGGCATTGATGTTTACAAATACCTCAGGAGAACATAAACTTACCAATTCCCGTAGATTTTTCCGCACAAAATCTGCCAATGGCTTGAAATTCCATTTGTTGCGATTTTGAAAATTCTCTATGCTCAAGGCAATACCAGGATATCCAGAGATTATGGCTTGGCGGGCTGCAGCACAGGTCCCAGAATACACCACGTCAGTACCAAGGTTAGCTCCCTTGTTAATACCAGAAAGAATGGCATCTGGAGGAGCAGGAAGAATGGTCCTCAGCCCACTAATGACACAATCTACAGGAACACCAGAACAAGAATACCATCGATCCCGCTTCTTGATGATTTGTAGGGAGACATCCATGGAAATGGCACTGGAAATGGCAGAACGATTTTTGTCTGGAGCAACAACCCAAACCTCATGTTCGGTGGCCAAAGTTTGTGCTAACGTAATAATTCCAGGGGCATCTATACCATCGTCGTTAGTAATTAAAAGTCGCATAAATGAACTCCCCCTGCAGGTTTTACATCGTAGCAAGACGGATGGAAACCAAAGATTCGTTCGTATTCATATAGTTTTTCCTTGTACAATTCTGCATCCTTCTTTTGGAGTATAGTATAGGTACAGCGTCCAAATCCCTTACCAGTGATTCGAGAACATCCGTTGGGATTCCGCACCGTGGTGAGATCAAAATTTTGAACACGCTTTACCAGCCAATCAATTTCTGGACAGGAAATAAGATACAAATCCCGCATAATATCTTGGGAACGGCTGACAGTGGTACAGAACAAAGCAAAATCATTAGTTTGTAGGGCTGTTACCGCTTTGAGGATGTATTTATGCTCTAGCATAATGCATTTAAGGCGACGTCCCATGTCCTCATCCACTACAGACAGCACCTCGTTTATTTCCGTAATGGAATCTTCATATTGCCATCCACCGTAGACGCGACTTTTCCGCTCCTTCAGTTCACCCAAGAGCAACACGTTTTCTGGCTCCATGACAGAAGCCTCATTCCAGACTGTAACACGGGGAACACGAGCATCTGTTAGCAAAATTGAAACGTCTTCAAACTGAAAGGGCAAAATATCATAGCTATGGGTGGCATGATCAGTAAGAATACAAGAACCAGACTGAGAATAGATTGCAGCATAAATATCTGCAATGTAGTTTCCTGTTCCTAAAAAGAGTTTGTTTCCTCGCTCAATGGCCTGCAACATTTGTACTTCTGAACAAGTCGTTCCACACAGGGTCTTTATGCCAAAGGCAGTTCCCACCTTCATGGCAGTGGTAATGCCAAAGCCCGCAGAGGGAAGAATTTCCGACCAAATGGTAATGTCCATGCCACTGACAGGAAAGCCCCCAGAGGTAAAGCCATATATCATGGCCTTGACACTATTAGCCCAACGGTCTTCCTTGCGGAATTTAAGATTTGTAAGATTACATCGCTTTCGTTCGTCCATCTGGACAAAATTAAAACGGACCGTAACATCATCCCTCACTGAAATGGCTACATAGATTGGAAAATTCACAGCCATAGAAAGGGTTTTGTCTTTACAGAACCAGGAATGCTCCCCGATAAGGTGAAAACGACCAGGTGCGGATACTAAAATATCAGGCTTTTTCCCGTACTCTTGAAGATGTGCTTGTATAACTTCTTTCATTCAGTAATGCTTCCGATTATTGGTTATTCACGGATGTACATCGTGAAATCTTGCACTAAGTACAATATATTGATAATATAATAATACAATGAACAGAATTTTACAAGTTTTTTATATATTTTTTTCCGCAATAATTTTTTCCCTTGCTATTCAAAACGAATTTCTGCCATTTGGATCTCCATTTTTAGGTCTTTTTGCCCTTGTTCCCCTGTATCTTGCCATAATAAATAGCTCCTCTTATTTGGAATCAGCCCTGCTTACCGGCTTGCAAACATTTTTAGTTCATCTCATGTCTAGCTTCTGGTTAGGATTTTTTAGGGATTTTGCCATCTTTACCCTAGGAGCATCTGCTTTGGGAACAGGTGTCATTGGCCTTGTCTTTGGTTGCTATCTTCACTATTTTGTAGGACGAAAAAAATCAGGCTCCTTGGTAGATGTAAAAACATATTTTCATCCAGCCCTCTTTTTTGCCTGCATCTGGACCTTGTATGAATGGGCAAAATCCACTGGTTTTTTGGCCTATCCTTGGGGCACTTTGATTATGACCTCCTACAAGTGGAAGCTGCTGACCCAGATTGTAGACATAACTGGTACTTGGGGATTAAGCTTTCTTTTTTCTCTTTTTGGTGCCTTGGTGGCAGAAGGAATCTACCTGCTTTCATCTTCAGGTACAGGAAACAATAGCAGACAGTTTTTCCAGTACCGTCAGCTGTCAGCCTGCTGTATGGCTTTTTTTGTTATTTCTGTAGCATACGGAGCTTGGCAGTTGAACAAGGAGCTTGTACCGGTAAAGCAGATGGAAACAGTTATGGTACAACAAAATATCGATTCATGGGTGGTGGGTAGTGACCAGCAGCCTATTCAAATTTCTCAAGAATTAACTGATGCCGCTGTGGAAGATTGTGTGGAAGTTACAGGAGCAAAGCCTGATTTGGTGGTATGGAGTGAGTCGGTACTTTCCTATTCCTTCCCAGAATCAGAGTTCTACTACCACACCTCCCCAGACTCTCGGCCCCTTATTCCCTACATCAGAGAAATGGATGTTCCATTTGTTATTGGTGGGGCTGCCACTGTAGACAGAGCCAAACGAATGTACTCAAATGCTGCATTGTTCTTTGACCACGCTGGTGAATATCAGGGCTACTACGGCAAGATGCAGCTGGTGCCCTTTGCAGAGGTGATTCCCGGAGCCCAGTATGAGTGGGTGCGGAAATTACTAGATGCCATTGTAGGGTTTTCCAGTGGTTGGACACCAGGTACAGAACTGACTCTTTTCAATGTGCCACTGAAAACAGGTGGTGATGTTACCATCAGCATTCCCATTTGCTTTGAGGATGCCTTTCCCATGGTGTGCCGTGCTTTATTCAAAGCTGGCAGTGAAATTTTTGTAAACATCACCAACGATTCTTGGTCCATGACCAATTCTGCAGAATACCAGCACTTCGCTATTGCCTCCTTTCGTGCAATGGAATTTCGTACAACCCTCATTCGCTCCACTAACTCAGGGTATTCCGTGGTGGTAAATCCCAAGGGACAGGTGATTGCAGATATGCCACTTTTTGAAGAAACATCATTGTACACCTCTGTTCCCATCTACCAACGAACAATGACGGTGTATTGTCTGTTTGGCAATTGGCTTCCAGCCCTCTGCTTTATTCTTGCCCTTGGACAAGTGATAGCAAGGGAAAAGACAGGGAGAAAACAATGAAAAAAACATCTCGTAGCTCAGTTTTCATGGCCATGTATGCCGCAATCATCTGTGTAACAGGTTTTATTTCCATTCCGCTGGGGCCAATTCCCATGGTGTTGCAAAACATTGTGGCCATTTCTGCTGGCCTTGTCTTTGGACTTCCCCAAGGGGCTGCCGCCGTGGGAATGTTTTTGGCAGTGGGAACCTTGGGTTTACCTGTTTTTTCTGGTGCCCGTAGTGGTATTGCCATTTTAAATGGGCCCACCGGTGGTTTTTTAATTGGCTATTTTGTGGGAGCCCTCATTGCAGGGGCCATTGCCACAACGCCCAAGGCAGAAGAAAAGGCTTTTGCAAGAGAAAACCTTTTTCGGCTGGCACGGGGAGCCATTGCTGGGCTTGGTTTTACCTATTTGATTGGTATACTTAATTTTAGACGTGTTACAGGAACAAGCTTTTCCCAAGCCATTTCCCTCTGTGTCATTCCCTTCCTTATTCCAGACCTTATCAAGATTTGTGTCTTCCTTCCTGTTGTAGCCCGACTCCGTCCTGTAATTGCTCGACTCATGGATCATGATCAAGAACAGGGAGATGAATCACTTTCATGACCACCAACCAGGACACTATTCTTTTGCTGGAAGGAATTACAAAGAAATTTCCCCTGTGTACCGATTCCAATGAAGCAAAATCCTATTTTTATGCATTGAATGATGTGAATCTGTCCCTAAAGAAAAATGACTTTGTAGTTTTAGGCGGTGCCAATGGTTCTGGAAAGAGCCTGCTCATGACCATCATTGCTGGCCTTGTAAAACCAAGTGCAGGAAAGATTCGGAAAAACAGCTCTGTGGGCTTGGTGTTTCAAAATCCAGACGTACAAATTCTTGGAGAAACCCCCTGGGAAGATGTATTGATTGGTCCTAAAAACAAGGGGCTCAAGGGGGAGCAGCTCCATTCTTTGGGCACCAAAGCCCTGGAACAAGTGGGGCTTATAGAAAAAGCTCATTTCCCAGCCCGTAGCCTTTCTGGTGGAGAAAAACGGCGATTGGCCACTGCAGGAATCCTTGCTTTAGAGCGGGAACTCATTATTTTTGATGAACCCTTTGCAAACCTTGATTATCCTGGAGTTCAACACATTAACAGGCTTTTGATCCAGCTTCATCAAGAGGGAAAAACCATTGTGGTCTTAACCCATGAGCTGGAAAAATGCCTTGGTCTTGCCACAAGATTTATGGTGTTGTATCGTGGACAACTAGTTTTTGATGGCAGGCCACAAGAAGGCTTGCAGCAAAACCTTGAATCCTGGGCCATCCGCAATCCCCTTAGACAATACAAAACGCTGGATGACTTGCTATGGAACTAAGTCTCTTTTCTTTCCAGCCTACCAAGAGTCCCCTGACAAAAATCAATCCTGGAATAAAGCTACTGCTTTTGATAATTTCAGTTATTTCATTATTTTATATAGATTTAATTCCAACTACAATAATATTTTTCCTGCTTATCCTGATTTCCATTCCCTTGGGATTTTCCCTGAAAAGTCAAATCCAGGACTTTAAGCCCATATTCATCTACATCGTGATGTATTACCTTATCAGCAGTATCAATAATTTTTTTCAAAGTAAGGTCTTTACTGGAAATATTTTTATTCCCTCTCAAACCATCACCTTGTCAATGCTGCGCCTTTTGGTGAGTCTCCAGCTGGCCCGCTTCTTTTACAAAACTACCACCACCACACAACTCAAATGGAGCTTGGAAAAAATAGAAGGTGGTCTTCGCTGTCTTTTACAAAAAATCCCCGTTATTGGGAAAAAAATTCACCGAGAAACAAGCTTTACCCTTACCTTTACCTTGGTGATTTCATTTATTCCTCGACTCATGAGCTTATGGAACCAACTGGAACTTTCCTGGAAGGCCCGAGGAGGAACAACTGGCCTTAAAATGATTTCCACCCTCTTTCCCCAATTGTTTATCCTTGCCTTTACAGAGGCAGAAAACACCTTGCAAGCCCTTTTAAGTCGGGAAATAGATTGATTTCCAAGTCCTTGAAGGGAATTTTCTTGTGGTGTATACTAAAGAATTGAGAGGATTTATATGCGTTGTCCCTATTGTGGCAGTCTTGATGACAAGGTGATTGAATCTCGAACCTTAGGTAGTGGAGAAAGTATCCGTCGGCGGCGAGAATGCATTAGCTGTGGTTATAGATTTACCAGCTACGAACGAATCGAAGAAAAGCCCTTTATGGTGGTAAAGCGAGATGGTCGCCGCCAGCCCTTTGACCGAGCAAAGCTCGAAAAAGGTATCTCCCGAGCCTTGGAAAAACGGCCTATATCTGCCACCATGACAGATAATCTTATTTCAGAAATTGAAGATATTGTCTTTATTCGAGGCCGAACCTCACGAGAAATTTCCACAGAAGCACTGGGAGATTTGGTGCTGGAAAAACTCCATGAACTAGACAAGGTGGCCTACATCCGTTTTGCTTCGGTGTATCGTCACTTTGAAAATTTAGACGAATTTATTTCCGAAGTAAACAAGATTGAATCCCTGCCAAACCCATGAATTATTGTGTGTATTTCAACACAGTATTGAAATGTGGACAATTATCATGAAACGAGATATAATTATACCTATGCAGGTTGAAGATTTCCCCCAATGGTTTAAGAATCGTTATAAACATACGAGTTCATTTTTATCTGGTTTTCTATTGCTTTTAGTAGATTTACTGATCATCATGATCTGTATTGGTACAAGCTTCTTTATTATCAATCTCATTAACAGAAGTTTCATCAACTTCCGTTCTTTTGTTACCTACTGGATTTATCTTCCTGCATTTTTTCTTGTTTTTTACGTTTCAAAATTATATCCTGGCATGGTGTTGGCTCCAGCTGAGGAAATACGACGATTTACCATCGGTTCCTTTTTTTGCTTTGTAGGAATAGCCTTTTCAATCATTTTTGAAACTGATGGGCGGGAAATGATTGCCGTTGCTATGATAGCAGCCATTCCCTTTGCCAGTTTAGGCTTACCTATTGCCCGTCAATTTAGCCGTTTGATATTTTCCCGTAGTAAGATTTGGGGAGTACCTGCGGCAATTTACGTTTTTAATAATGAAAAGAACATCGTTGTAGAGCGTCTTTTGCATCATCCTGAACTGGGATACAAGCCAGCAGTCATCATTAATACATCGTCTACAGAACCCAGAGAGTCTCAGTACAAAGGAATCCCAGAATTCCCTCCCACCCAGGAAGTTCACGATACCATAAAAAAACTGAATATCAAGGTAGCCATCATCATAGAAAAGAAAGAAGATACCTTGCTTGATAACCAAGAGTTATATACAAAGATTATGCAGCAATATCGTTATATCATTGCCATCCCCTACAATCAGTATATTCGCTCAGTTTATTCTTCTGTACGGGACTTTAACGGTATCTTGGGATTTTCTTCCACACGAAATCTGAGTCGGCCATGGGAACTGTTTCTCAAGCGTCTCACAGATATTCTTCTGTTACTGATTGCAGCAGTTCCAACCATTCTCGTTACCCTCGTGGCAGCTATAGCCATTAAAATTTCTTCTCCAGGCCCCGTTTTTTATGGCCACAAACGGGTAGGAAAAAATGGTAAGGAAATTACTGTTTGGAAATTCCGTTCCATGGTTACCAATTCCCAAGAGATTTTAGAGAAAATTCTAGCAGAAGATCCTGTACGACGAGCCGAATGGGAAAAGGACAGAAAATTTAAGGACGATCCTCGAATCACCAAGATTGGAAAGATTTTAAGAAATACAAGCCTTGATGAATTACCACAATTATGGAATATCCTTACCGGGGATATGAGTTTTGTTGGTCCTCGACCTGTTACCAATTCTGAATTGGATAAATATGGAAAGGCTGTTGATTTTATTCTATCGGTACAACCTGGACTTTCTGGTATGTGGCAGATTTCAGGGCGTTCAGATACCGCCTATGAAGAAAGAATCAATCTAGATACTTACTATATTCAAAATTGGTCTATTTGGCTTGATTTATGGATAATTACAAAGACTATTTGGGTTGTATTGAGAAGAAAGGGAGCTTATTAATTGTGAAAAAAATTTTTTTTGTACTAGTTTTATTAACAACTACTATTGCACTATTTGCAGAACGATATCAAATTACTGATATCAAATATGATATTGATGGTAGAACAAAGAAATATGCTTTGAATAAAGTCCTTAACGTTAAAAAAGATCAGGTTATTGAATCAGAAGAAGATTTGAAACTTTACATTGATTTTATTGCACAAAAGCTTAGTGACCAGCGTGTTTTGGAGGATACACAAGTAAAATATGAGTTAGGAAATCCTAATGAACAAGGGATTATTCCTGTAACATTGCATATTTATGCTGATGAAACATGGAATATTCTGCCTTTACCCTATCCAAAATACGATTCTAACTCAGGTTTCACTTTGAAGTTGAAGGTGAAGGATTATAACTTTTTAGGTACCATGACCCCCCTTAATTTTGATTTAGAATTTTATCAAGAAGATGAGGGAACAACAAATGTTCTTGGTCTTGGATTAGATTTTTCACTTCCCTTTGCCATGGGAATATTTGATGCCCAGTGGAATAACGATATATCCATGGACTACACCTTTGGCGATTCTAGCCCAAACTTCTCCTTTTCAACTGGCCTTGACCTCGCTTACGCCTTTAAATATGTTACTTTACAGTTGGAAGCAACACAATCTGTTGATATTTACAATGATTATAAGGTAACTGGTGATTGGATTTACGGATCAGAATTTTTACAATTTAGCACGCCAGTTTCTTTGCTCCAAACAACAGGTCTTCTTGGTACTATCAGTTTTGTGCCACATGTCTTTGTTGGCTATTGTTGGGACCTTGATGGTGTAGAGCACGAAGATTTAGTGGGACCATCTATAGGCTTGGGATATGCATTTACTGCAGGACAGGTAAACTGGTTTGGTAACTTTAGACGAGGATTAACTGCAAGTTTTTCCCACAACTATGAATATAATTTTCATACCATGGATTGGACAACAGAAGTTGCCCTGCAACTTGATGGGTTTTATTTCATTAATTTCTTTGGAATTTCAACTCGCTCTAAAATATTTACTCATTACGATATAGCTCATAACAAAGATTCAAATACGACTAATGTTGCAGAATGGATGCGTGGTGTTTTCAATGATGAATCGTACAACTCAGGCAGAGCCAATCTTCCTACAGGATTTGTCATGAACCTTGATTTTCCCATTAGAGTTTTGCAAACAAATTGGCGGAGCTGGGGAAAGGCATTGTTTAAACGAGATATGCCAGCTTGGTTTGGTTTTCTTGATTTTGAAATGCATCTTGTTCCCTTTGTTGATATTGCTCTCTACGGTGCTGATGACTATTGTGTATTCCACCTTGATGATGGATTTTATTCAGCCGGACTTGAAGTTGTTGTGTACCCTGAGAAAATGAGAAGTATTCAGGTAAGAGCAAGTGCTGGTCTTGATCTTGCAGCGAGACTCTTAAATCAGGATTGGAGATCAAAAAAAGGACCTGAGATTGAAATTGGAATTGGTCTCCACTATTAATATGAATTATGACAAAAGTGTACCATGAATTGTAAAATAGATTGGATGCACTCCTCTATTTAAGCTTTTTATAAAACCTTCTAGAAATAAATAGAGAAAATAAAAGCCTGACATTAAATTGTCAGGCTTTTATTAAAATAGGCTGTAACAATAATTTTTAAGATTAAAGCTTAGCAACAGCCAATTGACGCCAGTATGATTCTGGGGCAGTTTGAGCAATTACCACCAACAATTCCTTGGCAAAATCCTCATTTTCTGGGAACATTTGTGAACCTAAATCAGCAAGCCGATAAAAACATCGCCAAAATCCCTGGTCCATGCTCCATTCAGCCAACTCATAGTTATCAATTGCAATATGAAAAAACTCTCGTAGATTTTCATACTGAAACTCTGTAACACGATTTTCCAAGAAATTATTCATGCGGGTAAATGAAGACAAGGTTCCAAACAAGGACATCTTAAATGCCTCTTGGTACCGTCCCTGTTCCACATACAGCTCTGTCAGACGGAAAAAAGCAGGAATAGAGCGATAACAATCTGCACGGTAAAGATTAAAAATCTTGTCTGCACTATACCCTCTTTGAACAGAATTAGTCAGTGCTGTAGTAAAACCATCATTTCCATAGTATGGATCTGAGGCAATAATTAGCATCAGGGCCTTCTCACAGTTCTCGTAGTCATTAAAGTTATAGCAAAGATTTGCCATATCATACAATATGTCATACTTGCTTTCTGGAATATCTAAAATATCAGCATTATTCCAAGCATCCATATAATATGAATAGGAAAGCTCATACTCTCCTTCAAACTCGTAGATTTTCGCCATAAGATGAACTGCTTCGGGGAAAATCTTTTTTGCTGCGAGATGGTTTTGAATCTCTGTAATGGAGCCATTAAAAAAGGTTCCATTATGAACAGTTGTAGTGTATTCAATAAGATTAACCACGTCATACACATCACGAGATTGTAAAACAGCTATAACATCACGAATATTGTCACCAGCATTCTGTACTTCTTGGGGATGAAGGGCTACATTCAATGCATCAAGAGACTCGGTAGCCTCTTTTTGACGCAATAATCGCGCTTCCTCTGCCAACAGAAGGGCCTTGCCGTATTCACCGGAATCAAAGGCAAACTGGGCATCCTCCAAAAGCCGTGCAGATTTCTGGAACAAGGGCAACTCAATGGCAAAAACCAGTGAACTGAAGAGTAATGCAATACTGACAAATACGAGTTTTCTTATTTTCACAGACTTAACAATTCCTTTCTAAATACAGTATCGGCAGATTCTGCTGAAACCGTTTGAACTATTTTTCCGTGTTTGAATATGGTAACCTTATCTCCAGTGCCAGTAATGCCGATATCTGCGTGCTTTCCTTCTCCAGGTCCGTTCACCACACATCCCATAACAGCCACCGTAATATCCTTATCCATGGAAAGAAGTTCAGCCTCCCACTTGTCCATGAAAGCGTGAACATCAAAGCCATTGCGACCACACCGTGGACAGGACACAATCTTTACTCCTCCATCACGTAGCCCTGTCTCCCGAAGGATTTCACGGGCAGTGATAACCTCGTTGTCAGGGGTGGATGACAGGCTGACTCGAATGGTATTGCCGATTCCCTCTTCCAGCAAGCGACTAAAGGCCAAGGTACTTTTTACAATACCTCCCACCAAGGGCCCTGCTTCGGTAACTCCCACGTGAAGGGGAATATCAAAACGGGATGCGAAATCTCTGTTGGAATCCACCGTTTCCTTTACTGAAGAAGCCTTCATGGAAACAACAAATTGGTCAAAGCCAAGACTATCAAAAACCTCAGCTTCACGGGCAGCTGTTTGAGAAAGCCCCTGAGCACGAGTAAGTTTTCCATCTCGTACCTCTGCAGCAATATCCTGAGGAAGGCTTCCTGTATTTACACCAATACGAATGGCAGCACCTTTCTCTTTACAGCGAGCTACCACAGCCTCCACCCTGTCACGACTACCGATATTTCCAGGGTTGATTCTAATCTTGGCTACATTTCCTTCCAAACATCGCAATGCTAGCTTGTAGTCAAAGTGAATGTCAGCCACCAAAGGAATGTCTGTTTCCTTTGCCAAAAGTACTAGTGCATCGGCACTAGCCATATCAGGCACTGCAAAGCGAATGATGTCGCATCCAAGAGCCTGTAATTTTTCCATGCGGTGAACAATAGACAAAAGGGCATCCCGATCCTGAAGGATGTCGGTAATGCCCTCTTTCCACATAGTTTGGATGGATACCGGTGATGAACCACCGATACCCAGCCGTTTTGTTCTTCCCGCACCACCAATATACACTTGACGTGTGTGATGCATGAAGTCTCCTTTTCTTACAGTACGATCATAGAGAATACCATTGCGAACAAAGCAACAGTTTCACAAAGACCTACAACCATGATGTACTGGGCAAAACCCTTTCCTGTTTCACCAAGAGCATCAGAACCAGCAGCACCAGCCTTTCCCTGGAATACAGCAGAAGCAGCCATAGCAAGACCAGAGAAAATACCCAAAGCCAACAAGAACAATCCATCCTTGGTTGAGTTAATCATATTCTGCATCAACAGAAATCCATAGATGGTCTGGGTAAGAGGGGCACCAGCAAAAACAGTCAGGATGAAGGGAGCGGGCTTGTTGTTCATGTAACAACGCTTCCAAGCACCAATAGCTGCCTGACCGGCACATCCAATACCAATTGCAGAACCGATAGCTGCAATACCAAGAACACATGCTGCACCAAACATTCCAATCATATTATACTCCTAAAAAAAGAACTCTATTTATTATCAGCACCTTCACAGAAGGGCTCATAAGCAAAACCAGACCATGACATTCCCAAGTGGCTGGAGAACTCCAGTGTATTCAAGCGAACACCATGAACAATTACGGACAATACGTTCAAAATCATGTTCAATCCATGACCGAACACTAGCAAAAGTACTCCCAAGAAGATGATGGCACCTCCCAACATAGGGCCAGCCATATCATTCACTGTAGCAGAAATTGCTCCACCTGCAAGACCAACGGCCCACAGACGGATGTAAGATACAATGTCTGAGAATACGTTTACTACACCTAACAGTACAGAAACGATGTTCTTGCAGCTTTCCAAAATAGAAGCTCCAAGACTTCCTTCATAATTGGAGAAGATAAAGCTCAATGCAAATCCAACTCCAACAACACCCAGCACCATTGTTCCCATGGTAGGAATACCACAGAAGGTATCCAACTTAACAACCATGTTCAATACCACAAAGAAGATACCCCACAGCTGAAGCAGGGAACCTAATTCTCCAAGGCATTTTGGTGACTTAATGTACCGTGCAATTCCCTTCAAGTGGGCAATGGAAAGCTGAATAAGAGCCAGCATAAAGCAGAAAATCTGAAGATTTTGCTTTACCAATGCTTCATTTTCTGGGGAAATAGCGGCATAAGCATTTGAAATAGGTTGCAAAGACAGGCTTGTAAGCCAGTTTGGCAACAAATCAGTACTTAAACCAAACCAAGTACAGGTGACAGTACCCCAAGCCATGGTAAAAAAGCCCAACAACAACAACAAATTGTATGCAGGTGGAATCTTTTTCTTTTTTGCCACAGCACCAATGTCTGCAAAGATGGCAGCTAGTACCATCAACAAACCGTATCCACCGTCACCAAAGATGATGCCGAAGAATACACAGAAGAACAACAGGAACCAGCCTGAAATATCGTATTCACGATATCCAGGTACTGTACCCAAAAAGTCAGATACAGGATAAATCAAGCTAACGAACTTATTGTTCTTGAGCTTGGTGGGAACCTCATCTTCTTCTCCTGGGTCAGATACAACTATGGCCCAGTTTTCTTCCTTGGCAGCAGCCTGAACCCCAGCTACATCCTCTGTAGGTACGTAACCAGTAAGCCAGCATAACGCCATGTAAGGGCGACCATTTTCTGTATCTTCTTCCCGTGCCATTCCTGAGAAAAGATTTTCGAACTCGATATCCTTTCCAACTACAGCACAATACTGCTTGAACAGCTGTCGATCAAGAGCTGCTTCTGCCAGAGCCTTATCAATGGAGACAATCTCATCTTTCAGTGCAACAATCTCATCACGCAACTTCTTTGAAGAAGAACTAATCATAGGAACAGCATACGCTTCCGCTGGCATATCAGCAGGACGAGAAGCTTGAGCCAAGGTAGAGCCAGCTTCACCATGCTGAATCAACATGAACCGTACCAGTGATTTATTCTCATTAACCACCATAGTTTCAATGGTTTCTGGTATGGATACATATGCTTCCCGAGGAATCTCATACAAGGAAAGAATAATTCCTTTGCCTGCAAGATATTGGAAGTTTTCTACATCAAGATCACCCCACCCTGCAAATCGCTCTAACTCCAAGGTATGAGCAGAAATAATATCCTTGCAAAGTTTTTTCCTATCAGAGAGGGCCACAACTTCTTCTGCCTTTGCCAAAACCTTATCTCGATCAAAGGTAGCAGTAGAAACAGCCTTCTTAGGCAACTTAATTTCAGATAGGATAGCGTAGGCAGTTTCTGCATTGGAATAGGTATCCTTAAATTCAGTAAGCTGCTCACTAGCACCACTTACCTTTTCCAGATGCACTACTCCCAGTCGCCGCATTTTCTTTAAGGCTTCCTTGCGATGTTCTTCCAACAATACAAAGGACACCTTTTTCATAGGTACAATCATTCAGATACCTCCTTGTCAGCCTTTTGTGCTGCTCGCTCAAGATTTTTCTTAGAAATCTTACCACGAACAACGGCGGCAACCTGCTGGTCACCCAAGTAGACGGTAATCTTCTTGATATTAGCTTTCGTTTCAGGAATCTTTACCTTTTCAAAGAGGTTTACACGCTGAGTTGTAGTACGTAGCTCAATATTCAGCAATCGTACCTGTTCGTCCAGCACATCAGCCTCCAAGTCAAGGGAAAGAGCCTGTTCCATTTTATCTGCTGCCAGGTCAATCCACAAAGGGGTGGAATATAGATCATAGTCTCCACGGGCAAAATCCGCTCCCTCATATACAGGGATGGTAACACCCGCTATGTTTCCTACACCCTTACGGATATTGCTGACAGTAACCATATCTGGCTTGAAGGCATCAGCCTCGCCAAAAACAGCAATCCACTTGGTAAATTCAGCTTCCAAAGCCTTTCGTCGAGCCCGAACTTCACGTGCCCGCTCGTCAATGGTGCGAATTTCCGTTTGTAGCTGCTGTTTTTTGAGCGTCAAGGTAGGAAGATACCGATTGTACATCTTCAAGGCATCTTTCTGGGCCTTCAGCTCATTCTTTGTCAGCTTTATTGTAGCCATCAGCTAAACCCCTTAATTTTTGGGCCAATACTGAGCAATCAGCTCGGACTTCAAGCCCGTTTCCTCACTCTTGAAACAAGCAGCCAAAATAGCCCATCCCTTGTCCAAGGCGCCTTCCAATGGAATGTTTACAGAAAGATCCATCATCTCCTTCTCAAACATTTCTCCGTATTTCAAAAGTTTTTCGTCCCACTCAGACATCATAAATCCCATGGATTTCTTTTCCAAGGTGTCCTTATAGGATGAATACAATCGAATCATACCGTCCATCAAAGCACGATGGTCATCACGAGTCTTGCCGTTTACGTTCTGCTTCAAGCGGGACAAGGAACCAAAGGGCTCAATACGTCCACCCTTCAGGTAGAACTGACCTTCAGTGATGTATCCAGTGTTATCAGGAACTGGGTGAGTAACGTCATCACCAGGCATGGTGGTTACTGCAAGAATAGTAACAGAACCAGCATCGTCAAAGTCAACAGCCTTTTCGTAGCGGCTTGCCAACTGACTGTACAAGTCTCCAGGATAACCACGGTTTGAAGGAACCTGTTCCTGAGTAATAGCAATTTCCTTCATGGCATCGGCAAAGTTGGTCATATCGGTAAGAAGTACCAATACATCCTTTCCCTGCAGGGCAAACTGCTCTGCTACAGCCAAACTCATGTCAGGAATTTTCAAACACTCTACAGTGGGGTCAGCAGCGGTGTGCACAAACATTACGGTTCGGCTCAATGCACCACCTTCTTCCAAGGTGTTCTTAAAGTACAAGTAGTCGTCGTACTTAAGACCCATTCCACCAAGAACGATAACATCAACTTCTGCCTGCATAGCAATACGAGCAAGAAGTTCGTTGTAGGGCTCTCCAGAAATGGAGAAGATTGGCAACTTCTGAGAAACAACCAATGTATTGAACATATCAATCATGGGAATACCAGTACGAATCATACGGCGAGCCATGATACGCTTGGAGGGGTTTACAGAAGGACCACCAATCTCTACAGGATTATCCTTTAGAGAAGGCCCCTTGTCACGAGGTTCTCCAGAACCGTTGAAGATACGTCCCATGAGGTTTTCGGAAAAGCATACCTCCATCTCACGACCAAGGAAGCGAATCTTATCTCCAGTAGAAACACCACGACCACCAGCAAAAACCTGCAATGAAACCAAGTCACCGTCAATGCGGTTTACCTCTGCCAAAGAGGTTCCGAAAGCAGTTTCAATTTCTGCCAATTCGTTGTACTTGATTCCCTCAGCACGAACGGTAATAACGCTACCGCTGATTGATTCAATCTTGCTATAAATCTTGTTCATCTTACTCACCATCCTTCAGCAGGGCTG